>JAEENL010000114.1 GCA_016283775.1 Lachnospiraceae bacterium
GGCAGTTTCTCACCCGACAGGAGTTCGTTTATGCTTATACCGAGCAGACCGCAGAGTGGCTGCAGGTTTTCTATGTCCGGCAGACCGTTCCCCGTTTCCCATTTGGATACCGTCTTGTCGCTGATGCTTAAGTTTTGAGCAAGTTCCTTCTGTGTCATCCCTTTTTCGTTCCTAAGGCTCTTGATAAAATTCCCCACCTTCTGATAGTCCATACGTGCCTCCTTAAATCCCTGCCGGGTCGTCTGTCACATTCAGTTTATGTGAAATGACCGTAGAATTCAACCCACGGACCGCAGAAAATGAAAAACAGCGTGTATACTCCTCGCAGAGCGTAACTCCATGAACCGTGGAGAGTACCGAATATAATTATAATCCACTACGAAACATATTTTTTGTCGTTCGTAGTGGATTATAACGCATACCCCCGCTTGATTGACATTTTTTTAACCCTGTTTGTCCTTGTATTTTTCAGAGTGACTTGTTATAATACTTTCTGTTCGTAAATTTCTTGTATAATAATACAAAATATCTGGAGGCTATCATGGACAATAAGTATATCGATTTTTCCCTTAAGGGAAAGGTTGCTCTGATCACAGGCGCATCTTACGGCATCGGTTTTGCCATCGCAAGCGCATATGCACAGGCAGGCGCCACCATCTGCTTTAACGACATCAAGCAGGAACTCGTTGACAAGGGGCTTGCGGCTTACAAGGAAGCCGGCATCGAAGCTCACGGCTATGTTTGCGACGTTACCGACGAAGCAGCCGTTAACGATCTTGTTGCAAAGATCGAGAAGGAAGTCGGCGTGATCGACATCCTTGTAAACAACGCAGGTATCATCAAGCGCATCCCCATGACCGAGATGACCGCCGAGCAGTTCAGACAGGTCATCGACGTTGACCTCAACGCTCCTTTCATCGTTTCAAAGGCTGTCATCCCTTCGATGATCAAAAAGGGCCACGGCAAGATCATAAACATCTGCTCCATGATGAGTGAGCTCGGACGTGAGACCGTTTCCGCTTACGCTGCTGCTAAGGGCGGATTAAAGATGCTCACACGTAACATCTGCTCCGAATACGGCCAGTACAACATCCAGTGCAACGGCCTCGGTCCCGGATATATCGAGACACCTCAGACCGCACCTCTTCGTGAGATTCAGCCCGACGGTTCCCGTCATCCTTTCGACCAGTTCATCTGCGCAAAGACACCCGCAAACCGCTGGTTAAAGGCAGAGGAGCTCACAGGTCCCGCTGTATTCCTTGCTTCCGAAGCATCAAATGCCGTAAACGGTCACATTCTCTATGTAGACGGCGGTATTCTTGCTTACATCGGAAAGCAGCCCCAGTAAGTGTTTTAACCATAATAAATTCAGCCCCGGATATGCTCCGGGGCTTGTTTTTTATGTATTCTTTCAGTCCTCTCCCACAAGGTGCACGGTCTTGTAATCATGATGTGTTGCGGGAAGGAATCTGTTCAACACATCCGATGTAGGTATCTTAAGGCTCGAAGTACACACGCAGGGATGGCATCCGATATGGTCGAACTTCAGCACATCTTCATCGATCAGGAGCTGCACCATGTTTTCCTTATCGTTCATTACTCCCATGATGCTCGCGGAACCGGGCTCAATGTCAAGGTATTTCAGCATATCTTCCGGTTCGGCAAAAGAAAGCCTTGAGGAATTTATCTGCGCAGACAGTTCCTTTGTTTTGAACTTCTTTTCGCCCGGCATGAGGAGCAGGTAAAATGCAGTTTTCTGGCGATTGCAGAGAAACAGATTTTTGCAGATCATGATATCAAGCACCTTTGCGACCTCATTGCATGCTTCCATGTTTGGCGTTGCCTCGTGATCCACTCTTTTATATTCTATCCCGAGACTGTCGAGAAGCTCATATGTCCTGACTTCCCTCGGCAGACGCCCTGTTTTGTCCTTCGGACTTCCTTCAAACACTTCCATTTTTGTACCTTTCGATCGTTTATTCAAACGCAGCCTCAAGAAGCGTTGCGTCTTTAAGCGTACAGTAAAGAGCTCCTCCATCGAGGTATGTGGTGTATTCTCCCATCACCACTATCTCCATCCCCTCTTCAGGGTAATCATCGGGGTAGCTGCAGCCTTCGAGCGTAAATTCCATGCCCTGTGCGCAGCATGCGGTCGCATCCTTTATAATGCAATAGTAATAGTCTATTCCCGTATAATCATCATGATACACGGAAAATATCCCTTTCATTTTTATGATCTTTCCCATGTATCGGTCAGGGTCGCTCATCATGCCGAAGACCTCGGAATAGACCATAGTTGCGGAAAGTTCCGTAAGATCCACATCGACGTCTCGTGGTTCTGACGGATCTTCGGCCGGAGCCTCGGGTGCGTCGGCCGGAGTGATCTCAGGAGTTTCAACAGGTGTGCTCTCAGGAGTTACCGCAGGTGTGATCTCCGGTGTTTCTGTTGGAGTTTCGGCAGGCTTTTCGGTCGGTTTTTCGGTCGGTGTGACGGCCTCCGTGGCCTTTTTTCCCGATGCCTCTATCTGAGCGTTTATAACATCATTTACGGCAGATGTTCCACTGCCCTGTCTTTTTGCGGTTCCGCCCTCCTTACCGCATCCTGCAAGTATCAGCAGAACCAGAACAAGCATTGCGATCCTTAATACCTTTTTCATGCACGTGCCCCCATCACTTTTTCCGCAACGCAGCAGATCGCAAACATCGCAACGTCTGCGGCAACTATTGTTGAGCCTACGGGCGTTCCCGCAAGTATGGATATCAAAAGGCCTGCCAGGGCGCATATCACTGAGATTATCGCAGAGCATACGGTAACGCTCTTAAAATTTTTGTAAAGCTTCATCGATGATAATGCAGGGAAAATGACAAGCGCCGAGATAAGGAGCGATCCCACGAGATTCATCGCAAGTACTATTATCACGGCAATAACGGTAGCAATAAGGAGGTTATATGCATTTGTCCTTATTCCTGCGGCCTTGGAAAAGGTCTCGTCAAATGTTATCGCAAAAATCTTGTTGTAAAACAGCACAAATATCAGCAGCACCATCACAGAAAGCGCGATGCAGAGCCACACTTCCTGCTTTGAGAGCGTAAGGATCGAGGTCGAGCCGAAAAGCGTGGAGCAGACGTCTCCGGAAAGATTTGACGATGTGGAAAAAATATTCATCAAAAGATAGCCGAATGCCAGCGAAGCAACGGATATCATCGCTATCGCTGCATCGCCCTTTATCTTTGTGTTCTGGCCTGTCCTCAAGAGCAGTATGGCGCTTCCTATCGTTATCGGAAGTACAAGGAGCATATTGTTTGAAACGTTTACAACGGTCGCAATGGCCATAGCACCGAAAGCCACATGTGAGAGTCCGTCCCCGATGAAGGAAAAACGCTTAAGTACGAGCGTCACTCCGAGAAGCGATGAGCACAGTGCGATCAACACGCCGACTATGACAGCATATCTTACGAACGGATATTGAAGATATAAAAACAGCTTGTCTATCATTTATCGTTATCCTCCGTTATAAGGATCGACTTACCGATCTCGCTCTTTAAAAACTGTTCCTTGGTCCCGAAGAACAGATCATTTCCCACATGCAGTATATGGCTTGCGTAGCGCAGAGCAGCGGAAACGTCATGGGAGATCATTATTATCGTTATCCCCTCTTCGTTCAGTTCTTTTATCAGCCTGTACATTCCTATCGTGGCATTCGGATCCAGCCCCGAAACGGGTTCGTCAAGCAAAAGTATCTTTCTTGTTGCACAAAGCGCTCTCGCAAGCAGCACCCGCTGCTGCTGTCCTCCGGAGAGCTCACGGTAACAGCGTCCCGCAAGGTCTGATATGCCCATGCGCTCCATATTTTTTTGGGCGATCTCTTTTTCCTCTTTGTTGTAAAACGGTCTTAAACCACATCTGGACTGGCATCCGGACAAAACTATCTCCTGTACGGAGGCAGGAAAATCCCTCTGTACCACGGTCTGCTGAGGAAGGTAACCAACCTCGTTGGCTTTGAGTCCTTCTCCCCGGATGACCTCCCCGCTCATGGGTGCTTTGAGCTCAAGCAGCGTCTTCATAAGAGTCGTTTTTCCCGAGCCGTTCTCTCCCACTATGCAGAGATAATCTCCCGCTTCAACTTTGAAATTCAGGTTTTCCGCTATGGTGCGGGATTCATAGCCCAGCGCCAGGTCCTTTACGGTTATAAGTGCCATGTTGCCTCCACTTAAGTCAAAATGTCTATTTCAGTGCTTCCTTAAGTACTTCGAGATTGTTCCTCATTATCGAAAGATAATCCGTGCCCTTTGCGATGTCCTTTGATGTCGTGGACTGCATGGAATCAAGAGTCAGTATCTTCTGTCCGTGGGAAGCGGTGTTGTTCACTATTGTCTCGGCGATCCTGTGATCTTTTCCTTCGATGGTCATTACTGCATTAAGGCCAAGCTCGTCAACCTTTTTTGAAAGAAAAGCGATCGTCTCAAAGCTTGCCTCAGTCTCGGCAGAGCATCCTACAAAAGCTGCGTAATAAGTGAGTCCGTAATCATCCGTGAGATATCTGAAGGGGAAACGGTCTCCGAAAAGCACGGTCTTCTTTGCTGCATTTTCGACAGCGTCTTTGTATTCCTTGTCAAGAGCATCGAGACTTTTTACATATTTCTCGGTCTGTTTTCTGTAGTGATCGGCATTTGCCTTATCCAGACCACACAAAGCTTCCGAAATACTGTCTACCAGTATCGAAGCGTTTTTGAGGGACAGCCATACATGCTCATCGTATTCCGTTTCCTCGTCATGATCGTGGTCATCTTCGTCATGGTCATCGTCATGGTCATCGTCGCCGTGATCGTGGTCATGCTCCTCTTCCTGCATGCCCTCGACGACTTCCTCCTCTTTTACTCTGTCACCAAGAGTTTCAAGAAGGTTTATCACCACCATATCTTTATTCACTGATTCTTTAAGCGCATCCTCAACCCATTCGTCGGACTCACCTCCGACATATATGAAAAGATCGCAGTTTGCGACCTTCATGATATCATCCGCGGTGGGCTGGAAGCTGTGAAGATCGACTCCTTTGTCGAGAAGCAGCGTAACATCCGCTTTTGCGGGGTTGTCGCCTAAAATGTTCATTACCCAGTCATACTCGGGAGCGATCGTCGCAACGATACTTAAGCCATCCTTTTTTGCTGCCTTTCCGCATCCCGTAAGGCCTGCGGCAGTCACAAGCACAAGTGCCAAAAATATATAAATGATCTTTTTCATGATTAACCTCCGTTTGTTTCAGGGTTCACCGTCTGTTAAGCGCCCTGTGTTGTCAGTATGGGAAAACAGAGGTCTTTCAATCGTTCAGCCTGATCTTTTCAGTCACGGGCGTGTCCGAAACGATGAGAAAACGGCGGAACACAGGGATAGCCGCAAAAAAGGCCGCCATGAGGACCGCCACTGCTTTAAGTACCGAGCCGTTAAAAACATGCTTTACGGTCATGGCGCACTGATGCAGCATCTCGCAGACCGGGCAGTCATGATCCTCACACTCATGAGTTGCTTCGAGCCCCGTAAACACAAGTGACACGGCAAGAAACACCAAAACGGCGCATACCATGAGACACATCGGTATCGTTTTTTCATTCGTCATTTTGTTGTATGTCATGCCCCTCATCAAGTCCGTTCCTGTCCGCATTCTTCGCATATTCCGTAAAACACTGTCCTTACGGGATCCATGGTAAATCCGTGTTCCTTAAACAGATGTTCCTGTATCATCTTTATCTCATCACAATGGAGATGTATCAGTTTTCCGCATTTCTCACATTTGCAGTGATAGCACACTTCTTTCTCGTCGTGACTGCTCTTTCCGACATATTCAAAGCAGGCGGAACTGCTTCCGTCTATGACATATTTGTTGACAACGCCTTCGTCCACAAGGTCCTCAAGGCGGCGGTAGATGGTCGCCTGTCCTATCGGATCCCCCTGCTCTTTAAAATACTGCCACACGTCGCCTGCGGTAACATGTACGCCGTGCTTCGTCTCAAGATATTTTAAAAGCGTATCCTTCTGCTTTGTGTTGTATTTCGGTCTGGAATTCATACAATCCTCCAATTTGAAATTGAGAATCGTTCCCAATTATATTCGAATTTCCTGTTTTGTCAAGAAAAAAACACCGGAAAAAGTTTTTTATGCTTTCTCCGATGTGAAATATACATATATATGCAGCTTGCGCCTTATCTCGGCCTTCTCCCTTTGTGGGTGATGCCGCGTGCCTCTCTGTACTTGTCGGTGGTCTTGCAATTGTGCTTTTCCCCGCTGCTGTGTGCTATCTTTCTCGGAGGGATCAGGCAGTGCTTGTCAAAACCGATCAGGTCCTCACGGCCTTCTTTTATCAGTGCTTCTTTTACAAGATCGTAATTTGCCGGATTCCTGTACTGGATAAGAGCTCGCTGCATAGCTTTTTCATGCGGGCTTTTGGGCACATACACAGGTTTCATGGTGCGAGGGTCGAGGCCCGTATAATACATACACGTCGAGATCGTAGACGGTGTGGGATAGAAATCCTGCACCTGTTCCGGACAGTATCCGAGATCCCTTATATATTCCGCGAGCGCTATCGCATCCTTCAATGTGGAACCCGGATGCGACGACATGAGATACGGTATCACATATTGGTTGTGATCGAGCGTGCCGTTTTTTATAAGTCCTCCGTTGATCCTTGCAAATTTGTCCACAAACTCCTCATATACGGCATTTTCCGGCTTTCCCATAAGTGAAAGGACGTTGTCGGAAATATGCTCCGGAGCCACGCGAAGCTGACCGGAAATGTGATATTTGCAAAGTTCCCTGAAATAGTCGTCTTTTTTGTCCGCAAGAAGATAGTCAAATCTGATGCCGGACCGCACAAACACTTTCTTTACGCCGGGAAGCGCGCGAAGCTTCCGTAAAAGTGACAGGTAATCCGAGTGATCCACCTTGAGGTTAGGACAGGGCTTCGGCCACAGACACTGTCTGTTCTGGCAAGCGCCGTGCTTTAACTGCTTGTCACAGGCAGGATGCCTGAAATCCGCGGTGGGACCTCCGACATCGTTGATGTTTCCTTTGAAGTCCTTTTCTTTTGTGAATTCTTCCGCTTCCTTTAAGATAGACTCATGACTTCTCGACTGGATTATCCTGCCCTGATGGAACGTGAGCGCGCAGAACGAGCAGCCGCCGAAGCAGCCCCGGTTTGAGGTTATGGAATATTTTATCTCGGAAAGAGCGGGGACACCGCCCTCCTTTTCATATACAGGGTGATACGACCTCATGTAGGGAAGCGCATAAACGTCGTCCATCTCCTGTGTGGTGAGTGGAAATGCGGGCGGATTCTGCACCACATATTCATAGTCCTTGTATTTTTCAACGAGTGTTTTTGCCGAAAAAGGATCGGTATTTATGTACTGCTTGTAAAAGCTTTCGGCGAAGGTCTTTTTTTCACTGCAGATCTCTTCATACGACGGGAGTATCAGAGGGTCGACAAGGGAATCCAGGTCTCTCGCCTTGTAGACGGTGCCTCTTATGAAAGTCAGGTCCTTCACGTCTATCCCGGATGCGAGCGCGTCCGCGATCTCAACTATCTGGTGTTCTCCCATTCCGTAGATCAGAAGATCCGCAGCGGAGTCGAGCAAAATGGAGCGTTTCACCTTGTCAGACCAGTAATCATAGTGGGCAAGACGCCTGAGTGACGCCTCTATGCCGCCAATGATGACCGGCGAATCTTTGAAAGTCTTTCTGATGAGGTTTCCATAGACCACATCGCATCTGTCGGGGCGACGTCCCATCACACCGCCGGGAGTATAGTAATCATAGGTCCTGTGCTTTTTTGCGACGGTATAGTGATCCACCATGGAGTCGATGTTTCCGCCGCTTATGAGAAAGCCGAGACGAGGTTTTCCGAGTATCGCGACAGACTTTTCGTCCTTCCAGTCGGGCTGTGCTATGATCCCAACCTTGTATCCGTGAGCCTCGAGCACGCGGCTTATGATCGCGGGTCCGAATGAGGAATGATCCACATATGCGTCGCCGATCACATAGACAAAGTCACACTGATCCCAGCCGCGTTCTCTCATATCCTGTTTGCTGATCGGAAGAAAACCATTCATATCACTCACCCTGAAGCACTTCTTTAGCGTATCTCACCGTTTCCATTGCGTTTGCGGCATATTTGTCCGCATTTATCATCTTTGCGTATTCTTCTGTAAGGACAGCTCCGCCCACACATACTTTGACATCACGCCCCAGCTCTCTGATCGCTTTGATCGTGTCTGCCATTGCAGGGACGGTCGTTGTCATAAGCGCGGAAAGACCGACCAGATGAACGTCATATTTAACGACCGCATCGGTGACAGCGGATATCTCAACATCTTTTCCGAGATCTATGACGTCAAATCCATAGTTTTTAAGCAGTGCGACAACTATGTTCTTCCCGATGTCGTGTATATCGCCTTTTACAGTCGCCATTATGACCTTGGGTCCCTTTGCGGTCTGCTCCGGCATGTTCTCCGATACAACGGAAAATGCAGCCTTTGCGGCTTCGGCGGACATAAGGAGCTGCGGAAGATAGAGTTTTTTCTTTTCAAAGCCCTCTCCCACTTCGTTCAGCGCAGGGATTATGTGGTCGTTCACTATCTCCATCGTATCGCACGCACCGATCAGCGCCTTTGTTTCCGCAGCAGCTTTTTCGGAAAGCCCGCGGATTATGGCATTGTAGAGCGGTGATGCGTTTGTAACACCTGTTTTTTCGCTTGCTGAAACTTCATTTTTTTCTGCATTGGAATTCGATGTTACATTTGTCGCTTCAGTCGTTTTCGCCGCAGTATTTTCCACCAATGTGGGAAGCGAACCGACAAAATCTATATAGCCGAGACAGTTTTCATCTTTTCCGGAAAGTGTGAGGAAACACTTGAAGGATTTCATCATATCCGTCGAAAAAGGATTCATGATGGCGGCGTCAAGGCCTGCTTCCATCGCCATTGCAAAAAAGACGGATGTGATGAGCATTCGCTCCGGAAGCCCAAATGAAACATTTGACACACCGAGACTTGTGAGACAACCGAGTCTGTTCTTTATAAGCTTTATCGTATCGATCGTCACTCTTCCCGCTTTGTTGTCGGAAGATACAGCCATTGCGAGAGGATCGAAAATAAGATCTTTACGTGAGATGCCATACTCTTCCGCACGCTTCACCATCTTTTCAGCTATCGCAAAACGTCCCTCTGCTGTCTCAGGTATCCCGCTCTCGTCAAGCGTAAGGCATACGACAAGTCCGCCGTATTTTTTTACAAGCGGAAATACCGCATCCATTACTTCCTGCTTTCCGTTCACGGAATTTATCATAGCTTTTCCGTTGTATATGCGAAGAGCCGCCTCCATCGCAACCGGGTCGCTCGTGTCAAGCTGCAGCGGAAGGGTTGTCACTGCCTGCAGTTCCTTTGTGACAGAAACAAGCATTTCTTTTTCGTCAAGCTCGGGAAGCCCCACGTTCACGTCAAGTACGTCAGCGCCGGCATCCTCCTGGGTGACCGCTTCGTTAAGGATGTAGCTCATATCGCTTGCCCTTAATGCTTCTTTAAGCTTCTTTTTTCCTGTGGGATTTATCCTCTCTCCTATGAGTATCGGACGTTCTCCGAAAGAAACGCACACACTTCCGGATGTGATCAATCCCGGTATTTCCTTTATCACAGGGAGCAGGGCAAGGTCACGGGTCTTAAGCACCATCTGCTTAATGTGCTCAGGTGTGGTCCCGCAGCACCCTCCGAGAAGTCTCGCGCCTTTTTTTACGGCTTCCGCAGCCAGGTTTCCAAAGGTCACGGCGTCGATATCATAACAGGTCTTTCCGTCACGGGTCACGGGAAGTCCTGCGTTTGGCATAAATATAACAGGTACGGAGCTGTTTTTATAAAGCTCCGGAAGGACTTTAAGCATCTGATCAGGGCCAAGTGAACAGTTCGCGCCGAGCGCCTCCACACCGAGTCCCGTGAGGACCGTGGTCGTTACGAGCGGCGATGATCCTGTCATCGTTCTTCCCGACTCATCAAAAACATTACTCACAAAAACAGGCAGGTCACAGCATTCATGCGCGGCGAGCACGGCTGCCTTTGCTTCGTATATATCGTTCATCGTTTCTATGAGGATATACTCTGCACCGCACTTTGCCGCGATCGAAATGGTTTCCGAAAACAATTCCACTGCACGTTCAAATTCCATGTCACCGAGGGGTTTCAGGAGTTTTCCGAGAGATCCGATATCCGCGCCGACGTAGAGATCCTTTTGCACAAGGTCGCTCTTTGCCGTGCGCCTTGCCTCAAAAGCGCATTCCATGCCCCGGCTCACTATGTCTTTAAGCGCATATCTTCCGTCTTTTCCGTCATATTTCAGGGAATTTGCTCCGAACGTATTTGCGCTCACCGCATTCGCGCCGGCCTCAAAATAAGACCGTCCGAGTGCCGCGATCTTGTCCGGATGTATGATGTTCCAGGTCTCGGGCAGTTCTCCGGGGCGTATCCCCCATTCCTGAAGCACCGATCCTGTAGCTCCGTCAAAATAAAATATCCCGCTTTTTATCCTGTCTCTAATGTCCATTTCCGCTCTCCGAGATGTATGTTTATACAGTGATTATATCGTAGTTCGTCGAAAAAACAACCTCGAATGAAGCAAAACATCATAGAAATTTAAGTGGATAATTCCAACGAAAAGCGATAAAATAATGTTTACATACAAAATGACGAGGTATCATATGAACTGGAATGCCTTTATTGTGATCATCTACATCTTCATAGGTCTTGGCGCCGCAGCCGAAGCGGTGTTCTTTTTCCTCGCAAGAAAAAAAGCGCTCGAGATACGTGACTCCGCCCTTGCCGGAAGCCTTACAAGCAAAGCCACGGGTGAGTCGCTGTTCAAAAAGGTATCCTACAGATCCCGTCAGGATTTCCTTGACGCGTCCAGCCTTTTGAAGCTTCTCTATTCCATATATTCAAATATTTCAGCCATTTTCCCGCTTCTCGGTATCCTCGGCACCGTCGTTTCTCTCATAAACATGACCGACATGACATCCGCCGCCGAAAGCTTTATGTCCGCACTCGACACCACTCTCTGGGGCCTTGTCTGCGGTATCCTTTCAAAAATGGCCGATTCCTGGCTTTCTCCTCACTATGAGACTGCGCTCGACGAAGCGGACCTCATAATCCACAACGAGGATTGGGTAGCTCCGGAATCCTTCACCGAGGAAGACCAGGCACTTTCGGAAATGAGTAACGGCGCGTCCGCAAAGCCTGCCGTGGACTACAGCCACATCGATGTGGATCCCCCGAAGCCCGAAGAGATCAAATCCAAACGCCCCGATGATATCGCATAAAGAGCACCGCCTTTTTAATGATCATTGTTTTCAGAAGCGAACGATATGAGACACAGAAAACGCTCAAACATAATAATCGAGCTCACTCCCCTGCTTGATGTCATAATGATCCTGATCTTCATCATCATGACAAACAACAGCAACAAGGTCATCGAAGCCGAAGCCGCGACAGACCGCGCGAAAACAAATGCCGCAAAAGCCGCCAAGGAGTATGAGGCCATGATCTCGGAAAAAGATCTGGAATACTCTTCCGCTCTTGAAGAGCTCAACTCAGAGCTTGAAAGCGTACGCGTTTCCGCGGAGGAAACGGAAGCCGCCAAAGATGCGGAGATCGAGAAGCTGACAGAAGACCTGGCGATAGCGGAAGCAAGGCTCGATCTTACGGAGAATCTCAGAGAAGTTGTAAATCAGAATGCAGACAAGATATCAGGATATGACTCACTGATCAAGGTTGTGAAAGTATTCAACATCAATCTGAGATTCCTGATAGAACAGGATGACTACTTTATAGAGGAACTCAGATACAATTACTCCGGAGATACGGTAACAGTCAACGAAAAGCGTTCCATCACCATCCTTCACCAATACAACAATCCTGAAGCAAAAAAGGAGAACAACAAAACCTGGGAAAGCGAAAAGAATAATCTCTCATACAATCTGAACCGGTGTTTGGATGATTTCATAAAGACCCAGGTCCCGGGCGATGACGGCTCAGCCTTATATATCGTGTTTTCAACTGAGGAAACGATCGTAGAAACATATAATGCCCTGACCGACAGGATCAAGGAACTTATCAACTCTGATAAATACAGGGATTACAACATAAATCTTGTTTTACCCAACAAAAAACAGAACTAAAACACATGGAGGAACCCCAAATGAGACAAACACCACCCCCGCCGGCACCCGTAAACGGACAGCAGCCGCCCAGAACACCCGAAGAGCGAAAAAGACTTAAGAAAGAGGAACGCATGCGCCACCGTGACAAGAGACGCGCCGGCAGATGGAAAAGAGTTGCCTTTTCACTCATCATAATCCTCATGCTCCTCGTCATTATCATGCTTCTTTCAGTGCTCGTCGGCTTTGATCCGTTCGGAATAGGCTATGGCAAGGACGGCGGAGGAGTTAAAAACATCAAAGAAGCCGTTGATATCCTTACCGGAAATGAGGAGGATCCTGCTCCGACTTCCACTCCCGTTCCCACAGAGCCTGCAGCCACATCCACTCCTGCGCCCGCAGAAGAAGGTGAAAAGACTATAGTCATCAGCATCGAAGGCACAAAGATCTACTATGGCGACATCCCCTGCACGGATGTCAGTGAGCTCAAAGATAACATCATCAATGAATATACGATCAATGGCGTTAAAAAGTTTGAAGTCAGCTATACGACCGCTATCGCTTCAAAATATGATGAAGTAAAGGAAGTACTGGACGGACTTCAGGAAACTCTTGGCATAGAATTCAGCCACACACGCTAGACCGGCATTATAGCGTGCCCATGGCGCGTAGACTAAAAAACACAGGCGCAGCTTGTCACGCCTGTGTTTTTTCATGCCGGCTTTCACCCGGCAATTTCAATATACTTATTGATCATATCCTTCATCTTGTCATAAGTTCCGGCGCCGTATGCCACATCCATCTGAGTTTTTGCGTTCTGCATATTTTCCGGTGTCTGAGCTTCGGCAATAAGGAACATGAAATCTCTGGTGCTTTCAAGTTTCTCTTTTCCCTGCATTTTCCCGTACTCTTCTCTTTGTTCGGCAGGCAGAGAAGAAAGTCCCAAAATGTACTGCTCCCAGGCGTCAAACAGTTCCCGCATCTTTGCTTTTACAATATCCGAATCGGGCTCCTCATCCACATACGCGCCGAAAAAGTGAAGCAGTATCACCGATTCCATCGCATTGCGGATCTCTTCTCTCGTATTCTCATCATACCCGATAAACGACATGAAATTCACTGCTTTTGAAAAACTGTCGGCAGTGGATACTTTCGACCTGAAATTCTTGGCTTTAAGATATTCCACTTGATTTCTTATCTTTTCGGAGAATCTGTCAAAAACATCCTGTTCGAATTTCAGAAGGCTTATAACGCTATCGATCCTGTCTCTTTGCTTTTGAAGTTTTTCTATAGCTGTGCCCAGATTTTCCGAAATGATCTGCACGTTGTCGCCCTGAGCTCCGGAAAGCAGTTCCTTGATCTCTGCGCGCTTATACCCAACATCGCGAAATGTTGCCACGATCCTGAGCTTATCCACCGCCTTGTCGTCATACAGCCAGTATCCGCCTTCGGTTTTGCTTGTCGGGCTCACTATCCCAAGCCTGTCATACTCCTGCAATGCTTTCCTTGACAGCCCGGTCTCCTGCACCACTTCACTGAGCTTCCACTCTCTCTTGTTCTCTTTTGCGTTTCCCATGTCTGTCTCCTTTACGAATCCTGAAATTAACCCGGCCGAGGTTTGCATATATATAATAAACCTGCTCCTAAGGAGCAGGTCAATAGCTTTTTGAAAATATTTTTATTTTTTTCCGATATCATGAAGCGCTTCCACAAAGCCATCCGTAAGACTTGCCTGTGCCATTTCGGGGTCGGTGAGAGTCTTTATGTATTGGAGCTTTTGAAGGGTCTTCAGATCCGTAACTTCCAGCGATCCGATCGCCACAGATACGATATTTATCCCGAAACGCTCTTTTGTACGTTCCGTCACTGTATTTACGATCTTCTCTTCTATCTCAGGTATATGCGACGGAAATTCACTCGGCCTGATACCCTGCTTCACTGTGTTTGCAAGCGCCTGTTGCATGCAGGAATAAAGTTCTGCCGTCACCTGTTCTTTCAGTTGTTTACGAGAATACAGTTTTGAGACATTTCCTGAGACTTTACGGTAAAACACAGCAGGATCGCCGACCCTGAAAGAAAAGACACCGCCAAGCGTCACCGAAGAATCTATCGACGCCCCGAGTGCCTGATCACCTATATGCACAGGTACGGGTGAAGGCGTGAGAAACGTATTTCCCATGCATTCCCTGGTATCCACAAAGTAAATGCTGTGGACTACCGGCTGAACATCACCGCCTCCGAAGCCTATGCGTGACCAGACATCCTTAAAAAAGCCACGTATACCGCCCGGGTGGTTTTCGTCATAAAAAACATGCTCACCCGGCTCAGTGCATACATCTATCACTTTTCCCTGTGAGACCACAACGGCTGCCTGCCCGTCAGCGACCACGATCAGCGAGCCGTTCGTGATCACACGGTCATCTTTACGGTCGTTTGAGCTGTTCTTTCCTGTCTTTTTCTGCCCTCTTAACAGCAGCGACTCGCTTGACAGCGAGTCGCACAGGAATATCTCTTTCCATTGTTCTTTTAAAACATTTCCCGCGGAAGTCGCGGTTGCTTTTATTATCCCCATTACTTAAGATCCGATGTGCAGTGAGGGCACTTTGTAGCCTTGATGCTGATCTCGCTCTGGCAGAAAGGACAGATCTTTGTCGTAGGCTCTTTCTTCTCTTCCTCGACCTTATCCTTCTTTGCTTTCTCTTCTGCTTTTGCTCTTACGGTGTTGATGCCCTTGACAATCAGGAATACAACAAATGCCATGATGATGAAGTTGATGAGACCGCCAACGAATGCGCCGTACTTTACAACTGCGGCACCTGCAGCTTCCGCATCCGCAAGGGTTGCGTACTTGTTCCCGTCAAGTGAGACAAAAAGCTGCGAGAAGTCGATCTTTCCGGTGAGAAGGCCAAGCACAGGCATGATGATGTCATTTACGAGTGACGATACCAGCGCGTTGAAAGCCGCACCGATGATCATACCTACGGCCAGGTCGATCATATTGCCCTTGATCGCGAATTCCTTGAACTCCTTGATAAGTCCTTTCTTTTCTTTCTTAGCCATTTTAACCTCTCCTTTTTGATTTATGTATTTTTGATTCCCATGATCGCCGTGACCGACTTGGTCGGCGTCATCAGAAGAGAATCCGTGAGACTTAAACCTATGCGTCTGTTTGTGTCAAGAACATTCACGAGATCTTTTTGATAAGACAGGTCCAGATCACCGTAACCCGGTGAAAACCTTGGCGTTACTTCTCCTGTTTTTTCTGCGTAAATCTCGCAAAAACTGTCGCACAGGCTTTCTATCGCCTCGGTGCCGAGTGCATCAAATATAAGCTCGGAAACAGTGGAATCCACTGCCGCGCGTGTCCTCAGCTTATCCGCTCCCGCGCCCACCGTCGCAGCCATCAGCACAGCGCTGTCACAACCCTCAAGGTGCCTCGCGAGCGCTTTTGACTTAAATACAATGCCCTCAAGCTCTGTCTCCGTGTCCGAAACACGTTTTACCGGCGCCTCGATGTAAGCAATGCGCCCCGAAAGCTCAGGAAGCAGCTTTTTCTCTGCCTTTTCTATTTTTGAAATGAGTTCCTTCGAAGGCTCTCCGGCCCACATTCCCATATAACGGAGCACATTTTTTTTGTTCAGCGCCCCTATCTCAAGCTTTTCGATCTTAACCACTATATCTCCAGTATGCCCTTGAGGTTGTTCTTTATGCTCTCAGCCACATAAGCGTTGTTCATCGTGTAGAGATGCACCGCGCTCACGCCGTTTGCGATAAGGTCCACGATCTGCTCCGTTGCATAGATTATGCCGGCCTGCCTCATTGCCTCTGCGTCATGCCCGAAGCGGTCCACCATATATTTAAACTTTAACGGCACCTGAGCACCTGAGAGTTTCAGAGACCTTTCCACCTGCTTCACGCTCGTTATCGGCATGATGCCTGCGACTATCGGCACATTTATGCCCGCATCCCTTACTTTGTACAGATAATTCCAATAGACATTGTTGTCAAAGAACATCTGCGTTGTCAGGAACTCACAGCCCGCGTCGACTTTTTTCTTCATGTTGAGGATATCCTCGCGCTGGCTCTTTGATTCCGGATGGCACTCAGGATAGCAGGCTCCGCCGATGCATATGCCAGGATCGAATTCCTTTATCTCGCGCACAAGCTCGCTCGCATAGTGATAGTCCCAGTCTCCTGAGTTTACGGCTCCCTGAGGGATGTCTCCGCGGAGCGCAAGGACATTTTCGATGCCTGCTTCACGTATCGCCTCAAGCTGGTGTCTCACGCCTTCTTTTGTAGAGCTGATGCAGGAAAGATGCGCGAGCACAGGGATGTTGAACTTCTTTTGAATGTCGGAAGCGATCTTTACGGTAAACTTGCTCGTGCCGCCGCCGGCGCCGTAAGTCACGCTCATAAAATCGGGAGAAAGAGCCGCCACCTGCTCAGTGGCGACCTGTATTGCTTCAAATTTGTCTTCTGTCTTCGGCGGGAACACCTCAAACGAAAACGAAATCTTTTCGGATCTGATCTTGTCGATAACCTTCATTGTATTTCCTCCAATAGTCAGAAAATATTATAATACACTTGTTCCGGAATGTTAAGTGTATTTTTATGCATTATCATCACAAGACCCTGCATCCCAGATAATAATACTCAAGGATCTCCTTATAGGTAAAACCTTCCTCCGCCATGCCGGCCGCGCCCGTCTGGCTCATGCCGACGCCGTGTCCCGAGCCGAGTCCGTAAAGCCAGATCTCATCCGGTGTGTCCGGAGCAGTCGCTCCAAAAACGGTGAGATCATAGGCGGAACGCACCACATATTGCTGCATGTTGCCTGAAGACAACGTCGAAGTCCCATTTGCCGAAAGCACCGAACACCCGTTAAGATGCTTTTCGGAAGCTTCATTTCCCGCATTTTTCACATATACCCTGTCGGGCTCGTCACCATAGCGCACGATCTTGAACTTTGTCCCTCTTACTCCAAGCACGGATCTTATCGCGCTCGTCTGTAAGGAAAGCGATCCGTCCGTCCCGGAAACACGAAGGAGCGACACCCTGCCGCTCGGGGAAGTCTTTACCGCAGAGATCCCCGTCACTTCTCCGAGTGATGAGGTAAAACCGCCGAGAAGACCGTTGAGTTCTTCCAGCGTGAACACTTCTTTCCAGGGAGAGATGGCAAACCTCCCTTCAAAAAAATCCGGCATCGAAGTGAGATACGGTAACTCCACGCCCCATACCGCTTCGGAGCTTTCAGTGGAGCCGCCTCCGGACGAAAAATAATATGCAGCGACGACTTTGTTGTTGTAATTTACGGTCTCGCCTTCCGTGTCCTTTACAGCCTCGGTGGTTTCGGGCTTTTCGTAAAGATAACCTCTGTAGACCTGATAATCGGTCGTGTCGTTCATCCTCCAGCCGTTTTTTGCGTCCGAAGCGCCGCCTATCCCGCCTTTTACGAGGGCATAGCTTCGTGAAGCCACGGCCTGGGCTTTAAGCGCTTCTTTCGGCCATGACGCGGGCATCTCGGAGGAGACCACGCTGTAGAGATATTCTTCAAGCTCCACCACGTTTACCGCGGTGAGCCCAGTCTTTTGGTATCTTCCGATCTCTATCCTTCCGCGGTACACCCGGCTTCCCATGTCCACAAGGCCTGTCACGCCTTCATATGCGGAAAGCCCTTCAATCTGGGGATATTCATAGTCTTCGTCGACATCGATCAATATCTTTGACTCGCCCCATTCAAGCTTTACCCTGTAGCTGTTTCCCGGAAGGAGCGAGCACTCGGTCCCGTTTTCATTAAGGCTTTTTACCGCCACTTCCGCTTCCTGTCTGTCCGCAAAGCCTCCCGCGTAAATATGCCACTCGCCGCGTCCGGTCACAGCGCCAAAGATCCTTATCCCGAGTGTCGGAAGTTCCGCCATGCGCTTCAGCACGGCAGCATAGGACGTTACATCGATGCCGAGATCGATATAGTATTCCGTCGCAGGCTTAAACACAAAGCCTGAGGCAGAATTGAAATTCGCTTCGGGAGAAAAGGTCCTTCCGGAAAGATAGCCCAGCGAGATCTTTGTATTATTGACACGTATCTCGTTTTTCTGTGAATACATCGAAGTAAGTCCCACCCTGATCTCACGTGACACGGCGGCTTTTGCGGGAACAGGCGGAATAAAAGACGCCACGAGCATAATGATCATTATTATGTTCATGGCGCGCTTTTTCATTTTACTACCTCGGACTTATTCTTCTTTTTCGTTATTCATTTTTTCCACAAGAAGCTTGGACACTCTGTGGTCCTCAGCCTCTACTACGGTTACTTTCCAGTCCTTCCATTCAAAGCTCTCCCCGCTCTCAGGGAAATGCTCAAGGGTCTCTATGGTCCATCCGCCCACGGTCTCGGATTCCACATCACTTAACGTATCGTCCGGAAGTCCGAGCTCCTCAAGGAAATCATATAGTCCCATGTCACCGTCTATCTCATATCTTCCGTCGGGGCGTTCCACCACTTCGGAGATGACTTCGTCGCTCTCATCCCAAATGTCACCCACGATCTCTTCAAGCACGTCCTCCATCGATACGACACCGAGAGTCCCGCCGTATTCGTCCGTGACGATCGCAAGATGCTGCTTTGCGCGTCTGAGCTCATTTAAAACAATGGGGAGCTTTGTGGTCTTGTAGATATATTTCGGCGGCATCACAAGCTTACGCACGTCAGGCTCTTTTTCGTCAAGACACGCCCTTAAATAGCGGTTCAACGAAAGCGTGCCTATCACATTGTCGATGCTCCCCTCATATACGGGGATCCTTGTAAATGTCGAGGATGCGATGATCTGGTTTATCTTTTCTCTGTCGTCCTCAATGTCGATCGCGACCACGTCAACGCGCGCGGTCATGACTTCAAACGCGGAGATGTCGTTAAAATCTATCGCAGCCTGCACAAGCTCGGAGGTATCCTCGTCCAGGACCTTTTCCTCTTCCGCGGTCTCGATGATGTCCGTGAGTTCCTCAACGGCTTCCTCTTCATCCGATTCCTCAGGTTCACCCTTCAAAGGTCTGCAGCAGAGTTTTACCAGTGCGACCACAGGCACTACCACGGGCTTCAGCACAGCATTCAAAACGCGGATGATCCCGGCATATCTGAGTGCGGTGCGGTTTGCGCTCTTTTTACATGAGATCTTCGGAATGGTCTCACCAAAGATTATGATGAGCACAGTGAGCGCGACGGTTGATATCCATGTCGGCGCATCGTCCGCGGCTCCCGCAGCATCGCCTGTCAGCATCTTGTAGATCTCGATCACCGTTACGGTGCCGAGGGACGAACATGCGATGTTCACAAGGTTGTTGCCTATAAGTATGGTGCTCAGTGTATCGTCAAACTTTTCAACGATCTTTGCAGCGATACCGGCCTTTTTGTCGCCGTCCTCGGAAAGATTGTCCAGCCTTGTCTTGTTGCAGGCGGAATATGCCATTTCCGCTCCCGAGAAAAAGGCCGAGAAGACGATGCAGATGAAAATGCCGATAAAATACAATGCAAGTATCATTCTTCCTCGCCTCCTTCCGTCGTATCTTCTTCATGCTTTGTCACACAAAGAGAAAGGATGCGGTTGTGCTCCATCTTGAAAACCTTTACTTCCAGCGCATGGTAACGGAAACTGTTGCCTTCTTCCGGGATCTCTCCGAAGGTCTCGTAAGCCCATTCTCCCATCACTTTGTTTAAAAGATCCTCGTTTTCCTCGGGATCCTCATATTCCAGAAATTCAAAAACATCCGCGACCTGAACGTCATCATCGCAAAGACAAGTGTCTTCGCTGAGCTTTCTGATGGGCTCTTCGACTTCGTCGTCCTCGTCCCATATCTCTCCGACAAGTTCCTCAAGTATATCCTCTACCGTAACTATTCCGAGGGTTCCGCCGTAGCTGTCGGTGACGATCGCCATGTTGAGGCATTCCTTGCTCATCTTTGTGAGAAGGTCGTCTATCTTCATGCTGTGATGCACAAAGAACGGCTCATCCAGCAGACTTTTAAGGTCCACCTTGCCGTTGTCCTGAAGATATTCTTTGATATATTTTCTGATCTGAAGTATGCCTATGATATTGTCCACGGTGCCTTCATACACGGGGATCCGGCTGTGATGGACTTTTCGGATGGTCTCGAGTATCTCCTCAGGCTCCGACTCCACATCGAGCATGCAAAGATCCACACGGGAGGTCAGGATGCTGTTCACCGTGATGTTTCCAAACTGAAGGGCAGACGAAATAAGGTCTCCGTGGTCTTCCTTGAGACTTCCGTTTTCCGTCATGTCTTCGATTATGTCATAGATCTCGTCTTCGGTAACCGATATCTCGGGGTCGGGCGCGGTAAAACGTGCCGCAAGATTTCCGATCCTGGACAGAAGCAGAGAAACAGGCTTCAATGCCGCCATAAAAACAAGAAGCACGGGCGCGAACACATAGGAAAGCGCCTCGCTGTATTTCTTGGCAATACTCTTTGGAAGCATTTCACCTGCAAAGAAAATGACTATGGTACTGATGATCGTACTTATTGAAACCGCTCCGAGGCCCCATGTTTTGGTCACTTCGACAGTCACGATGCCTGCTGCGGTAAGATGAACGATATTGGTGAGTATAAGGATAGTTGTTATTGCCTGATCGAAATTGTCAAGAACCTTTAATACTCTCTTTGCGCGAACGTCATTTTTTTCCGCGCGCGCTCTTATCTTTGGCACTTTTACGGATGCCAGGGCCGTCTCCGTCACTGCGAGCATCGCTGCGACAAAGATCAAAAATATCACGATTATCCACGACAATCGACTGTCACCGTCCATACGGTAAAAGATCACACTCCTTTTATGTGCTGGTTTTATACATTAAAGCGTCATAGCATTATCGCTATTTGAGGTATTGTAACATATATTTTTATGCAATGCAAGTTATGGGAGTTCCATTCCCGTCTGTCAGAAAAACTTCCAGCGGCTGAGCAGGAATCCCGGGATCACCACAATAACAAAGAAGGCCCAGCTCACAAGCGTGAACACCTTTACAAAACGCCCTCCCTGACCGGGGTATTCTCTCACATAGATCCTGTAGTTTATGACCGATGCGAGCGATCCTATAAGCGAAACAAGGCCCGCAGTGTCCGCTCCGTAAATGAGCCCCGCAAAGTTTTCGGTGAAAGGGTAGAGCAGTATCGATGCCGGAACATTTGAGATTATCTGGCTCACGCCGATGGCCCACCAGTACTCGTATCCTGCGACCGCGGTCTTTAACGCCGCTGCGATTTTTTCATTGGCCGCGATCGATGATGAAAACAGGAAAAAGCAGAAAAATGTCACGATGAGGACATAGTCGACACGCTTAAACACCTTTCTGTCAGCTATAAATATCGCAGTCAGTACGATGATCACGGCGATGTACCAATACGCGGTACGTGTGACGATGACTCCTATGATAAGAGCAAAAAGCGTCACATACACTATCCTCACCGCTTTTCTCTCGGGAAGCCACGGCTTCCCCATCCCGCTTATCGTAATGGTCTCTTTAAGATCTTTCCTGTAAAGCACCATGACAAAGATGATGAGGAGCACCGCGGAGCTCACGCAAAGAGGCGCCATGTGAAGCATGAAATGCCATACGGTAACATCAGTCCTTCCGAAAAGGAAAAGGTTCTGCGGACTGCCAAAGGGCATAAGAAGCGATCCCCTGATCGCAGCGATGTTTTCCATCGAGATCACGGGAAGTATGTATTTTTCTTTATCACCGTCGCGGAACAGCATTATCGTGAGAGGCACGAAAATGATAAGCGAAACATCGTTCGTAACGAACATGGATGTAAAGAACACACCGAATATCAGAAAAAGCGACAGTGCGGGCATTGTCTTAAACCTCGCGCCTATCGCGACGACCGGGCGCAGCACATTTTCTTTTTTAAAGCCCTCAAGAACACAGAGCATCATAAGGAGCGTTCCGAGTGTGCGCCAGTCTATGTTTTTAAGTGTGTCTGCCGAAGGCGGCGTTATAAAAAGCGAGATCACCGCCGCCGTTACGGCAAGCACCAGCATCAGATTCTTTTTTACAAACTCTTTTATCTTCAAAGTATCTTTCCTCTTGTTTTGATGGCTACTGTTTTAGCATATCGGAAGAAAAATAGCAATGAGATATTATGAGTACTTTTGATGACCGCAGTTTTTAAGCTCTGTATATCCCGAGGAATTTAAGCGCGATATATTCTCTTGCGTCGTCTATCTTTATCACGATGCTCTTTACGCGCTTCATGTTTACGGGGACGATCTTTTTGTGACCGACGGTCTTAAACGGAAATGTACTGCAGTTTCCGTTTTCGTCGTAAACGGTTACGGCTCCGCTTTCGATCCTCTGGCTCTCTCTTATCTGTTCTTTTAAAACGATATAGCCTATGTCCTTCGCTCCGTCGGGAACTATCTCTATCTCGCACTTTCTTTCTCCGCGGGCCGTCTTAAAAAAGCCGTCTTCATCAGACAGCACGTTCTTAAGTTCGAATCCGGGAAGCTCCGCTGTTCCCGAAAGCCTGAGGCTGCACTCCGCAGTGATGTTTTCCCCGAAGGCTCTGCTTATAAAATCTCCAAGCTCGGCAAGACGTTTAACATCCGGTTCCGGGATCAGTCCTCTTTTGTCAGGGGGAACATTAAGAAGCAGGTTCGCATTTCCTCCGACGCTCCTAAGATACAGGTCTTTTAAATTTTCAAGGCTTCTCACCTTGTCATCTTCTTCAGGATGATAAAACCAGCCGGGTCTTATGGAAACATCGACTTCCGCGGGATACCATATGAGTTCTTCCTCGTTTTTAAGGATCTCTCTGCTTCCGAGGTCGCGGTCGCCCGCGCTTATCTTTCTCTGTCTGAAAGAAGCATCATCAGCCTGCTGGCTGTTTTCCTTGATCCTTTCGGTATCTTTGCAGCGTTTCGGCACTACGCTCCACTCGGCTTCGCGTGTGTCTCCGGCTTCGTTTCCGCACCATCTGACATCGGGCCCGCAGACACTTATGACCGCCTCGGGCTGTAATTCCCTGATGGTCCTGAAATATCTGTCCCAGTCGTAGACCTGTTTTTTCCCGTTCGGGCCTTCGCCGCAGGCACCGTCAAACCATACACAGAATATCTTCCCGTAGTTTGTGAGGAGCTCCGTGAGCTGGTTTACAAAATAGTCGTCATAAGCCTTTCCCTGTCCGTACAGCGCGCAGTTCCTGTCCCAGGGAGAAAGATATACACCGAAACGCAGTCCATATGTCCTGCAGGCATCGGAAAGTTCACGTACGATGTCGCCGTGTCCTCCTTTGTACTTTGACGCTGCCACAGAGTGATCCGTATATCTGCTCGGCCACAGGCAAAATCCGTCATGGTGCTTGCAGGTGAGTATAACGCCTTTCATTCCCGCTGCCTTAAGGGTGCGCGCCCACTGTGAGGCGTCTAGTTCTGTGGGGTCGAAGATTTCTTCTCTTTCCGTGCCGTCACCCCATTCTCTTCCGGTAAATGTGTTTACGGTGAAATGTAAAAACCCCGTAAATTCAAGGTCTTCATATGCGATCTGTCTTTCGGACGGGCGTACCGCCGTGAGGCGCGTATCAAGTTCTTCAAGTGTCATATTGTCCATGTTTTACCCCTGTTGTTTTTCGTGGCCCCGACCTTTCAGATCAGTCCGTAGTGATCCATTGTAAAGAGCGCAAAGAGTGAATTTGCCCACGCGAACCAGCTTCTTGTGAACTTCTCCGGATCGTCCTTGTCAAAGCCCTCGTGCATAAAGCCTGTTCCCGCGTCAGTGTTCTTAAGCATTTCCATAAGAGCCGCTCTCTCTTTTTCATCCGTAGACGTAAGTCCCTGCATGCAAAGAGAAATGTGCCAGATGTAGTTTTCCGGCGTGTGCGGGCTTCCTATGCCTTTTGCCGCTTTTCCCTCGTAGTAATAGGGGTTCATATGGCTCAGCACCGCGTGCCTTGTATTCAGATAGCGCAGATCGTCCTTTTCGCATACTCCGAGCCAAGGAAGAGACATGAGGCTCGGAACGTTTGCGTCGTCCATAAAAAGAGTGTTTCCGAGTCCGTCGGTCTCATATGTGTAAATATCGCCAAATTCAGTGTCCTTAAGAACACCGTATCTTTCGATGCCTTCCGTGATCTCTTTTGAAAGCTTCAATGCTTCTTCCGAAAGTCCCGTATCATGAAACTCGCCCTTTAAGAGCGCCGCCGCTCTTTTAAGCATGGCTTCCGCAAACAGGTTTGAAGGGATCAGATACCCGTATCTGCAGGCATCATCGCTCGGTCTGAAACCGGACCATGTCATTCCCGTAAAGCCCACAGGCTCTCCCATCCCGTTGTTGTGGAGCGTGTCTCCCGGAGGGCAGTTGACCCTTGTAAAACGATATTTTGAGTCCTCAAAATGCTTCTGCTCTGTGCCAAAAACTTCGATGATCTTTGAAAGGCCTGTCTTCACCTCATCTGTGATCACGCTCTTGTCACCTGTCAATTCAAAATAATCGCACAGAAGCTTTACGGGATAGCAAAGCGAGTCAACCTCATATTTTCTCTCCCACTCCCAGTCCGTCATATCTGTAAGGTCATGCTCCCAGCATGCCCCGTTGGGCTCAGGATTAAAAGCGTTTGCGTAAGGATCCATGTTTATGCAGAAAAACTGCTTTTTGATAAGTCCGGAGATCAGCTCACGCACTTCCGCATGTTCCTTTGCGAAAGGCAGATAATGCACCACCTGCGCGGAAGAATCGCGAAGCCACATAGCCTTGATGTCTCCCGTGATAAGGTAAACCGAATCATCGTCAAGGACAGTGAGCGTGGTCGTTGCGGTGCTTAAAAAGCACTGCTTGAACATTGTGCACGTCTTTTCGTCTGCCTTGTCCTTAAGCTTTGCGGTAAGTTCTTCCGCGAGTTCCTTTACCTTCCCGACTATCCTGTTGTACTTGTTCTGAGTTTCCATGTGTTCCTATACCTCTTTTATGTGTCGTAAGCATTCATCCGCTCTTTTGAGTGGTTCCTGCATTTCTATGGTAAATCCGTCTTTTCTGTACTTCTCCGCAAGCCCTGACCACGTTTCGTATGCTTCCTGCCACCTGCCGTTTTCTTCATAGTAAAAGCCTTTTGACCATATCACATCGCATACGTCTTCATCAAGTTCCAGAGCCTTGTCCCAGTATTCAAAAGCTTCTTCGATCTTTCCCTGTTTTTTGCAAAGATCCCCGCCATAAACATAGATAAGGGCTTCTTCAGGGAATCTGGTCTTTGCTTTTAAAAAGCAGTCATATGCCTCTTCGTTCTGCTCTGCATCACAGTATGCCTGAATGAGGCATATCCATTCCTGAGGTTCTGCCGGAGTATTTCTTACTCTTTCAAGTTGCTTCTCAACGCCTTCACTGATCTTTCCCGTCTGTGTCAGCAACCAAAGTCTCTGTCTTATCGTCATCCAATAGACTTCGTCTCTGTTTGCATCGTATTCCCCGATCAGATTGTCAAAAGTCTCGAGAGCCTTGTCCCTGCAATACTCCATCATATACTGATGCATTATACCGTACATCCGTCTATCGTCGGAAGAGTTTTTTCCTGTCTTAAACAGTTTTTCAAACTCAGCAATACAACGCATGAAGTCCTCGGGATCCCTTGAGTCTTCGTAAACGCTTGCAAGCCTCTGGGCATAGTTTTCATATGCAACATTCTGCTCTCTGAAAAGATCATCCACCGTAACGCAATACAGCTTTGCTATCTCGGGGAGAAGCATTACGTCCGGAAGCGTGGTATTGCACTCCCAGCGCGAAATCGTCTGAGGTGTGACTCCAAGCTTTTCCGCAGCCTCTTCCTGTGTTAAGTTTTTCTCCTGACGTAAGCGTTTCAGGTTTTGTGATAATAATCTGCTCATCTTTTGTACCTCCGTGGAATATAGTGTCTAAATTCTATCCCATAAAGGCCGGCCGTTCCACGGCAGAAACCGAAACCCGACTCTCATTTTCAGATGAATCCATTTATGTTCGTTTTCTGTTTTTTTCATTCTGTATCTCTTCTACCTTGTACAGATACAGCCTGCATTCTCCCGCCTTTTCCTCAGTCTCTTCAGGCAGATCCGGCTTTGTCTCGGGATCGTCCGTAAGCGTCGGCGATGTACCCGGCAGCGCTGTCGCAAGCTCGATCACCGTGATGTCGTTTACCGCACTGTAGAAGCGGTGTTCCC
This sequence comes from Lachnospiraceae bacterium, assembly GCA_016283775.1. Classification (GTDB taxonomy): domain Bacteria; phylum Bacillota; class Clostridia; order Lachnospirales; family Lachnospiraceae; genus RGIG3528. The sequence goes on from JAEENL010000114.1 coordinate 26,389, forward strand.
ACTCTTCTCCGTTTATCGTGATCTTAAAGGAAAATGTCTCGCAGTCGGCTTCCAGCTTTACATTGTTGCGGTTCTCCCTGTCATACTCACAGAGCCTTACATCGGTTGTCGTCCGCACATAGATAAAACCGTCATTTTTAAAGATCACGCGCACCGCAGGGATATTCTTCGCATCTGTGAGCTGTATCACTATCGGCTTGTTTTCTGCAGGCTGAGGGATCAGTTCTATTTCAAACGCTTTCTTCTTCTCCTGCTTTAACGCGCGTCTCACCACAGCGCGTGTCACGGGCTCCGCATCGGTTATCTCAAGGCATTCCCCGTTTCCTGTGCGATCGCCGTTTGCCTCACGGCAAGGCTTTACCGAACTCCACGAAGGCTCATAAATATTCCACCTTGAAAGGTCGTTCACATCAAGGCTGACATGCTCCGTCTCGTCCACGATCGGCACAGTGACCTTTGCTACCCAGATATCTTCCTTGTTCACGGAATATGTGATGAACATATCTTTACCGGGGTCGTCGTCTTCAGTGGTAAGTCCTTCACATATCCCTCTCATGTACTGCGGCCCGTAATCCTTCCAAAAGCCAGCGTAGCGTTTTTCGGGCACTTCGTCATGGATAAGCCGCATATCTTTAAAATGCACGCCGTCTTCGCCTGTAATGAGGCACAGCGGATATCTGTGCTGCGATTCGAGAGTCGGATCGTACACAAGAGCAAAACGCCCATCCGACGTCTTTTCGCCCCATATTTTCTGCCCGCTCATCACAAGGCTCGGCGCTTTTTTTACTTTGCTCCACGTTTCTCCGTTGTTTAGGCTCACAGCCGCAAATGAATGCTTCCAAAGCCCCACAACTGTGTCAGAGTCGATGTGATACCAGTTGAAAGCCTGATAGGTGCCCTTTTCCGGATGTTTCACCGTTATCAGTTCACTCTTATCGCCGTTCTCCTCAGCCCACTGCTGAGTGTACAGGCGGTCATTCAAAAGTTCCTCGCAGGCCTTTACAAATCCGGCATCCTGCGATGCGGTGTAGAGCGGATAGTTCAGCAGTTCATCCGTCCAGCCGGCCTGGTAATTCGGAAAAATAAAGAAAATGTCCCCAAGCGAACCGTCCGAATAAACCTCTCTTACAACTCGCCCAATGCCGTAATTGTCCCAGTTTGTCATCCATTTTTCAGGAGACCACCCGTAGAAAGCAAGCAAAAGAAGCCTTCCTTCGCTGCTCCTGAAAAAGCTCATCCTTTGATGCGGGAAAACATAGGAATCCCCGTCAAACTCATGCGTCATCCCTTTGTAATCTGTCACAGTGCACTTTGGGATCCTGTATGTCGGAAAAGCCACCTCATATCTCACGTCTGAAAAATCCGATGCAAAAGATGCAAGCATGCAAAATCCGCCGGGCTCGTGTTCATCCACGGGGGAACAGATATACTGCACATAGAACCTCCCATGAAAAAACGTGATGTCGGGCGCATGCCTGTAGGTCGCATTGCTTCCGTCCGCAAGCTCCGGATGCGTTCTGTTTGCGCGCACGATCTGCTTCATGTGCACGCCGCATACAGGTCTTACCATCCCGTGGTGAAAATCGCACACAGGCTGAAATTCATCGGTATATACCGGGAACAGTTCATCCGAGGTCTTCTCTGTCAACGAACTCTGCTGTTCTTCCCTCTTCGATCCCGTCTGTTTCAAAGATGATGATCTCATTCTTACCTTCTTTCAGGAGCGGCGCCGGTACATACAATGTCTTTTGCGGTCCGAGGTCGTTCCTGTATCTTCCGATGTTGAAACCGTTGATAAACACACAGCCCGAATGAAATCCGGGAGTTTTTAAAAACGTGTCCGCCGCCTTGTCGACGTCAAACACACCTTTATACAGGACCGGCGTAAACTCGGCATCGTCTTTATCATAACACTTTATGTCTTTAAAATCCGCTTTTTCGGGTTTATCCATCGGGATATGGCGTGTTGTCCATCCGAAATGATACCTGTTTGCGATCCTCACGCCGCCGATGCCTTTCTTGTCCCTTATATGTCCGCCGTAATTCACGCGGCCCATATTTTCAAGGAGGATGATCATGTGCGCGGTATCTCCCGCTTCAAGCCCGAAATTCATCCTGTCGTTCCGCTTTCCCATGTTGTCCTTTATCCCAAGCGGGAAATCATCGACAAACACATGCGCGCGGTCATTTACGTTTTCAACAGTGAGTTCCAGTGTCTCGAACGGACCTGTAAAATCCGTTTCATAGACCATATATCCAAAATCCGCGCCCGTCTCTTCCATCGTGAGAGGCTCTGCTTCCGTGCGTTTAACTGAAGTCAATGCGTCGAGGTTATCAAAAAGCTCCGCATATTCTGTGAAACGCACCTTTCCGTATGCCTTCTTTGGGAGATCTCCTACTTCACGGTCAAGTGTGTCAGGAGTCCCGCCAAAGCGCTGCATCAGTGCCGTTGAAGCATTTTCACTTGTCTCTCGGAGCTCAGGATTTCCCTTCCAGAAATCCTGTACCACTTTTTTCACTGCATGGTATTTTTCGGTAAGATCTCCGCACTCGCTCACAGGGCAGTTGTAATCATAGCTTGTGACGGTCGGCTGATAAACCTTGTCAAAATTTGCGCCGTTATTGAAGCCGAAGTTCGTTCCGCCGTGAAACATATACATGTTCACGTTTGCGTTCATGTCGAGCATTTCCTTAAGCACATCCGCAGTGTCCGCGCTGTCTCTTTTGTGATGCTCTTCTCCCCAGTGGTCGAACCAGCCGTTCCAGTATTCCGTGCACATGAGCGGTGACTCCGGGCGGAATTTCTTAAGGAGCAGAAAGTTGTCCTTAGGATTGCTTCCGAAATTTACCGTCGCGAGAGTGTCCGGAAGAGAGCCCCCGGAAAGCATGAAATATCCGGGACCGTCGGATGTGAACAGAAGTTCATGGATACCAAGGTCAAGATATATCTGCTTTACAGCTTCCATGTATTTTCTGTCGTCGCCGAAGCTCCCGTATTCATTTTCCACCTGCAGCATGATCACAGGACCGCCGTTCTCGGAAAAAAAAGGCCGTACCACTTCAAACAGCTTTGTATAATAGGCCCTGACCTTTTCCAGAAAAGGCTCGTTAAAGCAACGTATCCGCATTCCCGGCACATTTTCGAGCCACACGGGAAGACCGCCTTTGTCCCATTCTCCGCATACATAGGGGCCGGGTCTTAAAATCACAAAAAGACCAAGACGTGCCGCTGTTTCGAGATATTTTGCGAGGTCGAGAGTTCCTGAAAAATCAAACACTCCCTCTTTTCTCTCGTGCAGATTCCAGCACGTATAGGTCTCCAATGTGTTCATTCCGCATTTTTTCAGTTTAAGAAGACGGTCCTCCCAGTATTCCGGGAGGACTCTGAAATAGTTGACGGTGCCGGAAACTATCCTGAAGGGTTTCCCGTCAAGACAGAATCCGTCAGCGTCACATGAAAGTCTCATCATAAAGAATGTTCCTTAGTCCAATTTACGAGTTCGTCGACCGTTGTGAAAGCAAGCCCGGTGACCGTATCCGCGCAGCCGTAATAAATGGCTATGCGGCCTGTTGCGGCATCAGTAAGGGCAGCGCAGGGGAAGCAGACGTTGGGCACATCGCCGTTCCTCTCGTAATCCTTGTCGGGAGCGAGAATATAAAACTTTGTGCGGTATTTGACCTTGCTCGGGTCGTCGATGTCGAGGATTGCGGCGCCCATCCTGTAAACAAAGCCGTTGCAGGTGGTGAGCACTCCGTGATAGATGAGGAGCCATCCCTCATCCGTCTCGATGGGGCAGGGACCGGGGCCGATCTTTGTCGATTGCCATGCCGATGCGTCGCCTTTAAAGGTTCCCATCACAAACCTGTGGTGTCCCCAGTATTCAAGGTCGTTGCTGCGGCTTAAGAAAATATCGCCGAACGGTGTGTGTCCAGTGTCGCTCGGACGCGACAGCATCATGAACTGCCCGTTTATCTTTCTCGGGAAGAGCACGCCGTTCCTGTTGTAGGGAAGGAATGCGTTCTCAAGCTGATAAAACGTCTTAAAATCAAATGTATAGCCGATGCCGATCGTGGGACCGTGATATCCGTTGCACCAGGTCACATAATATCTGTCCTCGATGAAGCACACTCTGGGATCATATCTGTACTCTCGTACAGTAACATCCTTGTCGCCCTCAAAGGTGATGGGCTTTTCGTTTATCTTCCAGTTTATGCCGTCATCCGAAAAACCGGCGAAGATGTCCATGGAAACGCCGAGATTGTCGCAGCGGAACACTCCCGCGAATTTTCCGTTGAACGGTACAACGGCGCTGTTAAAGATGCTGTTTGACGTGGAGATGTCATGACGCCCTATGATGGGATTTTTGTCATATCTCCAGACAGGCATATCATACCCTGCAGGCTTCTCCTGCCAGGGGATCTGCGGTAAGTTTGAACCGATGATCTTTGCCATAAATCAATCCTCCCGATTTTATCAATCTCCGCCAAGTCCGCTTCTCTCCACGCCCTGGATGAACTTTTTCTGTACAAAGAAATACAGGATTATCAAAGGCAGGATGACAAGGAACGCGCATGCCGAGAGCACACCCTTCTGGATGAGCGGCGACTCCCAGTTCATTACATAGGTTGCGGGCATTTTGGACTGCAGATCCTGTATAGCCCATCTCATACGGCCCTGAACGTCCGAAAGCAGCAGTGACAGCTGCAGACCTCTCGCTTTGTTTCCCATGAGGAGCGAGATGAGGTATCTGTCGGAATAGTTCCATACAAAGCTCAGTACCGATACGGTAAGGAGCGATGCGGAGACCTCGGGGAGAACGATGTGGAAGAAGGTCTTTAAGAAACCTGCTCCGTCCACATATGCCGCTTCCTCGATGGATACGGGGAGCTGCCTGTAGCTCTGTCTCAAAATGTAGATATAAAGTCCGCCCTTTACTCCCATTCCGGTAGCCGCGAGAAGGTATACGGAAAATGTGCTTCCGATAAGGTTCAGCGGCTCGCCTCTTATCAGCTTTATAAGGCCGAAAATATCAAAATTCTTGAATGAGATGTACTGTGCGAGCATGATCGACTGCGAAGGAACGATGATCGAAAAGATCACTATCGCAAAAAGGATCGAACTGCCCTTAAACTTAAGTCTTGCGAAAGTATAAGCCGCAAGAGCCGCGCACGCAGTCTGAAGGAGTGCGAGGACCAGAGTGTTCAGGATACTGAAAAGCAGCCCTTTGGGATAGTCCAGTATCAGATAGGCCTCAAGGAACGACTGCATCGACGTTGCGGGGGGCACCCACGCCGAATTGCTGAATCCAAGCATCGACTGCTCGGTTATGCCCTCTTTGAACGTCTGGTAGATGGGCGTGATGATAAGGAATCCGATGCAGATAAGGATGGTATACCTGAAGATCAGCCCCAGCGCGTTCATCGTCTTTTTCCTGACCGCATATCTGCTGAGTCTCTGTGCTGTACTGTTGTTCTTTATTTGTTTTTTAGTTGTCATAATAGAACACCACCTTAGACACTATAAATGTGCAGATAAGCGTGACACCCACGGTAACGACGAAATACAGTCCGCTCATCGCGGCGCCCAGTCCGTAGTTGCCGTTTGTAAAGGTCGTCTGGTTGATCAGTGTCGTTATCGTCGCTCCCGCAAAGGAATCCGCGATACTGTATACCATGCATACGAGTATCATGGGGCTTATCATGGGAAGCGTTATCTTGCAGAATACTTCAAACTTTGTGCAGCCTTCCATCTTTGCCACTTCATAAAGCTGAGGGCTGATGCTCTGAAGACCTGCAAGGAATATGATCATCTGAACGCCGGCTTTTGTGATGACGCTGAAGATGTTCGTCACCGTCTGAAGGATCGTGCTCATCGCGCTCTGAGGGATACCGCTCGTCGTGAACACCTGGATCAGGAAATCCACGTTCACAAAGTTCTGTGAACCCTGCTTTGCAACGGTATATGTGGCGAGCTTTACGTCCGTGATGCCGGTGGCAAGGATTATCGGGATGAAGAATATGACTCTGAAAAATCCTCTTCCCTTGTACTCGCCGTTAAGGAGCATCGCAACAAAGAGAGACACAAATATCTGTATCGGAACGTTTATCGCAAAGTCCTTGAGTGCTTCGAGAACGTAGGTGTTGAAATCGGTGTTCACCGTCAGGGCATTGATAAAGTTGTCAAGACGTATGAATGTGTAGTCAAATCCGCCGAGCTTTAAGTCCATCTGGAACAGTGAATAGTAAAACGTCTGCACCAGAGGTACCATGAAGAAAAATATCGCGCCTATAAGCCAGGGAACAAGAAATATGAATCCCCAAAGCCCTCGTTTTTTAGGATAGCTGAGCCTTGCATACCAGCCTTTTTTTACCGCTTTTGTATTGTCTTTCACAGGCTCACCTCCTATCTTGTCTCGTAGCTCATGGGCGCTACTGTAACGCCGTCGATATATGTTTCTTCGTCGGAGTAGTTTATGTATACCTTTACTCCGTTGCTCCAGGTCGTAACTATATGATCGTCATCGTTACCGATGATGTCATGGCTTATGAGCCGCGCACCTTTTACCTTATCGTAAAACGCTGCGTACGCCGCGTAAAGCTCTGCGGCATTTTCGGAAAGCGCCGAATATTCAGCCATGAAGACGTCGCTCTCTTCCGTGTTTTCAAGGTTTCCGATATCTGTGCCGATAAACCTGAACTTGATAGCGCTTCCGTATTCAACGGCCTTTAAAAGCTTGTCGGTCATATCGTAGGAGTTTGTGTTGAAACGCTCCGACGAGTAGGCCACGCTTCCCGAGAGCACCATTTCCATGAAAGGAACATAGTGATCGACCACCTTGAAGCCCTGTCCGTAGAAAGGAAGGTCGGTAACATATGTAGTGCCGGCCCACGCCTTGTACATGGGATTTGAGAGCATCAGCCTGTAGTCCTTTGACAACGTCTCAAAAGCCTTGTCAAACTCATATGAAGCCGTTGTCAGTGAAACGTTCTTGTCTTTCTTGTAATCCGCGGTGATGAAGGTAAAAAGGTCTTCGCTCGCGAGATTCTTTGTTCCGAGCTTCCCGTATGACTTTGAGAAGTTTGAAACATAATCTGCTATGTATGAAGGTGAAACAAGGAAGGTCGGGTATTTGTCCTCATCGTCGGGCTTACGGCTCACAAGTCTGAAATCATAGATCTGAGCCATCTCTCCGCTTATGAAGAACGCCTTTTTGTCCTTTGAGAGCCCCTTCTTTGTGTTCACCGTCTGCAGCTGGAAATCCGGGAAAACTTCGGCGCCGAGGCTTTCAGCAGTCTTGAGCAATGTGCTGAAGCCCGACTTTCCTCCGAGTTCCGATCCGATCTTCACATTTTCCGCAGCTCTCTGCAGTGTTCCGCCGTTTGCAATGCCGCGGTAGTCCACCTTGATGTTCCTGATGCCCTTTTCCGCCATATCCTTAAGGATCGCTTCAGCGGCTTCAAAATCCGTGATGACGGTCTTTCCCTTGTAAGGGATTCCGAGGAAATACTTGATTGCGTCGGTATAGCCGAGGAACTCAACAAACATGGGAGCGGTCTCTTCGGCTGCGTTTTCTTTTATCCCGCCGTTCTCAAGGAGATATTCTCTGTAGGACGCCGCCATTCCGCTGTAGTCTGCCTCATCTCCGCTCAGCCACCTGTATCTTATCCTGATGGGATCCGCATAGTAATCTGTGCTGAGCCTTCTTAATGTGTAATTTGTGGTAGCTCCCACAAAGCTTGCGAGTGACTGGTCCTCACGTATCGCAAAACTCAAGGAAATACGTGAATAAGGGATGCTGTTGAAGGAATTCTTTATGTATGCGCTGAGTGTCGCGTTTTCCGCTCCGCTCTCGATGATACCGAGCACCGCATGATCGTCTTCCTTCATTCCGAACACAGGCGCCATGAGCGTTGCCCTTGTTGTCGAATAGGTCGACGCCGTCTGGAGAAGGTCTCCGTTGAAAAACCTTGACGAGAACTGGTATTCCTTTGTCTTTGTGTTGTCAAAGTCGATCAGTGCTCCCGATCCGTCGGGCACAAAGAGATATCCGTCCATCGACTTGGATGAGAGGAAATACGGAAGGATCGTCAGCGATTTCAAAGGAAAGCTTGCGTTGTACCCTATCTCCGCGGTATTGATGTTTGCCACGAGATCACCGTTGTCAAGATAATAGTCGACGGGAACCGTGAGCTTCTGTCTTTCCGGCAGTTCATCAAGCTTTTCCCACTCCGTGTTGTCCACGATAAGTTCATCAAAGCTGTACTGTGCCTTCTCGTAAAACAGTGTGTACAGCTGGTCTGCGGAAAGTCCTGCGAGCGGATTGTTCGCATTGGACGTTCTGGACCACGTCGTGTCCATGTTCTGTCTGTACTGCTTTTTGAGAAGTCGTAAGTCCTTTTCGTCGCAGTAAGGGATGATGAGTTCCTGCATGCGCGCGTCGGTCATCCTGAAAGGGAAATCCTTGTATGTGACCTTGTTGTTTCCGATACTGTAAACGATCTTTACGCCGTTTTCTATCTTTTCGTATGTCACGCCTTCGTTCTGCACGCTGTAGGTGTAGCTGTCCATGCTGGAGCTCGATGCGTAGAGATCGGCGTCAGATCCTGAATAGTAATAAGTTATAAGATCATTTTTTAAAGTCTCGTCTCCGATGGAATCGTCAAAGACCCTGGTGTCGTGATAAGTGCCGGAGGCTTTGTCCTGCCATCTTATGGTCGCTGTCGAAGGATTAAGGTAGAGCTCCGTGGATCCCTGAGACGCTACGAGCACAAAGTCCGAACCCGCATAGTCGGCGATCTCTCCGGGAGTGCGTTCCACCTGTTTTGAGATCTCCTTTGCGACTCCGCATCCGCTCATCACGACCGCAAGAGAGGCAAGAAGCAGCATTATCGTCTTTTTCATTTTTTGCCCCTCCTACAGATAAAGTGTCATTTCGTCGACGATGGTCCCCATATCGTTCACAAAGCCCGTGAGGAGCGATGCGAAAAGAAGGATTATAAAGATCACGATAGCCATTCCCACAGCGCTCGCGATAACGGAACCGATGCCTTTTGAAAAACTGTACTGATGTACCGTGACGATCGCAACGAACATATAAAAGGCGTTAAGGAAAAGGCCTATTCCCGAAACGACCATCACCATTCCGGTCTCCTCATAAACGCAGACTCTTGAAAGGAATACCGCAAGGAAAGACAGGATGATGTAAGGATACATAGAGTACATTGTAAATTTGAAAACGTTCTTCAGCGTTCCTTTGCCGTCCATCAGAACGCCACTCGCCCAGTTCGCGATGACAAAGATGAGGCGCGCCATCACGGAGCTTACGAGGATCAGCGGGACATTGATGTTGTTGATGTCCTGCGTGTTCATGAGGAAGCCCTTGTATCTTGCGTTCACAAGGCCCAGCCAGCCGCAGAGCACCATAAGGACGATTGCAAACGGAAGGCTTCCCGCGTCTTCATATTTCATGTCGTCAAATGCTTTGAACGGTGAGCTCATCATATACATGGGCCAAGTGATCACCGTATATTTTATCTTTTTGAGGACCTTTACAAACCCGTTGTTCTCAAAGCGGCCCTCGCGGTCTTTCTTGTCAAACCAGTGTTTCAGCACTGCAAGCACGATGATTACGCCGAGGATGATGAGAACGGTCGTTACAAGGTTCTTTTCAAGCCAGGCCTCTCTCACCTTTTCAAAGGCCGAAGACCAGCTTGTTCTTTCGCCTGTCCTTCTGAAGGATTCGAGCGCTCCCTCATAATCGCCGGATCTTAAGCGGTATTTGCCGAGACCCATGTTTGCGGCGATATGGTTGGGATTGATGTTGTACACCTGCTCCCAGTATGAAGCTGCCGTGTCATAATCGTATTCCGACTGATAGCTCAGCGCAGTATTTATGAGTGTGCCATATTCGGTGGGTCTGAACACTTCGATGGAGTTTGCGACGTTATCCGCGACAAGTATCCTGTCCTCCATGAAGCAGAGATCCACAGGGCTGCTGAGCTGTCCGTTCAGCTTTCCGGAGCCTCCGAGGATATAGAGAAGTATGCCGTCGGGAGCATAGACAAAGACTCTTGCGAAGTTTGCGTCAAGCACCGCAAATCTTCCGTCTTCGGCCGCTGCGATGTTTGTGAGCATTGAGTTTGTGCCACCGCCCCTTACATAGTCACCTCTCGGGGAAACGATGTACTCATAGGACGCGAGCACGTCTTTTCCTGAGGAATTGAGCTTTTTGATGGGTGTATCTGTCTTGTTGTCTCTTACGGATGCAAGGATATAGCCTTCCGCGTCGAGCGTGATGTCACTGTAGTCCGTGGGGAGCCATAATGACATCTGTTCGATCTGCTTTTCGGTGGATATCGCCCTTCTGAACCTCTGGTAGAGCGAAGGTGAAACTTCGTTTGCTCCGATAAAGCGGTTGAACACGCCGTTCGGATCAAGCTCGATGATACCTTCGTATACGCTCTTTGCTTTTACGTATATCCTTCCGATGTCATCGACAACGACCTTTGTGGGCTGATATGTGATGTTTTCGATACTCTTGATATGCGGGTCGCTGAGTGCCCTTATAAATTCACCGTTCTTATCAAGGTGAATGACAAGTCCCATCGCCTCTTCGGTGAAATAGATCTCCTCGTCCGAAGTGACAAAAATGCCTTTGGGAGCCGCGATCGCTGTCTTTACACCGTTGTTCACGTAGTCGGTGATGACTTTCAGTGTGTTGAATTCCTTATCCGTTATGACGATCTTTCCGTTCATGAGGATATAGATCTTTTCATTCAGATAAAAGACATCAACAAGACTCGTCATGGCGTCAAGTCCGAGGTCTTCGGCTCTCACGCTCTTTTCCCAGGTATATGCGTCCGGGGATGCGACTTCCTTGTCGTAGATCGTGTAAGTGTAGCTGTCCGCTTTTACGGTTATGGGACTTAAGAGCATCAGCCCCGTAAGTGTGGCCGCGAGGGCCGCCAGGATCTTTTTCATGACTTCCCTCCTACTCCTTGATTCCCGATGTTGCCATGGTATTTATAACGTTTGTCTGCATGAGAAGGAATGTGACTGCGGGGATCGTGAACATGATCGCGGTAGCTGCCGCAAGAACTCCGGCTCTTGCGATGCCGACCGAGCTTCCGCTCGCTATCTGTCCCATCATGTAGCTCACACTCTTTAAGTTTTCTTTGTAGATAAAGCTGTCACCCGTGCTCGACCACAGACTCTGGAAGATGAGAATGAACGCCGTCACCCATGCGGGCTTTACCAGAGGGAGCACTATGGTGAAATGGATCTTCAGCTGGTTCGCTCCGTCTATCTTTGCGGCTTCCAGAAGACTGTCGGGGATCTGCTCCATGAAGTTCATCATGAAATATAGTCCGAGAGTCGAAGCAAAGGTCGGGATGATGATCGCACCGTAAGAATCGATGAGACCAAGCTTTGAGATGGTGATAAAGTTGGGGATCGCGGTAACCGTTCCGTTGAACATGAGTGAGTAAACGATCAGTTTTGAAACGAACTTTGAGCCCGGGAACGTGTATTTTGCAAGCGGGTATGCGCAAAATGACGCGATCATGATGTGTCCTATCGAACCTGCCGCTACCACAAAGAGTGAATTGAAAAGGTAGCGTCCGAAGGGTACGAGCGTGTTTCCGAGCACTCTGAAGAGGTCGAGGAAATTGTCAAACGTCGCGTTCCTTACAAACAGTTTCGGCGGGAACATGTACATTTCGTTAAGGGGCTTTAAAGCATTGTTGTACATGAAGAGCACGGGGAAGAAGAACAGAAAGCCCAGGACCGCAAGGAATACGCCCATCACAACGTTTCCCGCGAAGCTTCTCGTGTTTCTTCTGGCGTAGCTCCGCCCCTCTATATCCATTTTAAAGATGTTCTTTTTCATAAATCAGCCTCCGGTATCGGTCTTGCCGTCACGTTCCTACTTTCCTGAGCAGCTTCTGTACCAGAAGGTTGCTCACGATCATTATAAAGAACAGGATCACGGCTATTGCCGATGCACGTCCCATTTCAAGTCTGATAAGACCGTAGTCGTTCAGGTGGTTCACTATGGTATGGCTCGCATAGCTGGGGCTCGGGAAGCCCACGAGAGCATCCGCGACACCGCCCACTGAGAAGGATCCCGTGATGGACATAACGGCGCCGAAAAGAAGCTGCGGCTTCATGTTTGGCAGAGTGATGAACCAGAGTTCCTGCCATCTGTTCTTGATGCCGTCGATCGCCGCGGCCTCATACTGGTCTTCCTGGACGTTCTTGATACCTGCGACGAACGAAAGGAAGCCTACGCCGAGAGACATCCACACAGATATTATGATGACTAACGGAAGGATCGTTTTTGAATCGGAAAGCCAGTATATCGGGGAATCGATAAAACCGTACTTTAAGAGCCATCCGTTTACATAGCCGTTTGAATCGTTTGCGAACAGGAGCTGGAAGATGACCATTGCACCGCCCGCCATTGAAGGCGTGTAAAATATGATCGTAACGATGGTGCCGAGCATGTGCGGCAGTTCGTTTATGAGCCAGGCTACGAGGAATGAAAGGATGTAGCCGAAAGGTCCCACAAAGAGCGCAATGATAAAGGTGTTCTGCACTGCTTTTATGAATATCTGGTCGTGCAAAATCAGCTGCGCATAGTTTTTGAGTCCGATGAAATCGGGCTTTTCAAGTATGTTGTAATCGGTAAAGCTGTAAAATATCGCCTTCAGCACCGGATATACCGCAAAGGTCACAAAGAAGATGAGGAAAGGGAGCATCATCAGGTAAAAAATGCGGTTGGCCTTTATCTGATGCCAGAGCACCTGCCATTTTGTCTTTTTCATGGTCTTCCTCCCTCTACTCAGTCTCAAGCCCGAATTCTTCGCGCTTGGTCTTTAATTCGTTGTTTATGGCGTCAAGTCTTAAGAACAGTGTATCAACGGGATCGAGATATCCGTCGATGACTTCAAGGAACGCGTTCCTTATCTCACGTCCTGTGATATATCCGCCGGGAACCTGCGGAACGCCTCTGATCCACTTGAGTACTTCGTTTATGGTTTCCGTCGTGCCCTTTGTCTTTGAACGCTGTCTTATCGCTCCGAGGTTTGCGACAGGGAATTCCGCAGCGGCTCCGAGGAGCGACATCTGCTCTTCCGCGTACTGTACCTGTACTTCCTCGTCGGTCCACCATTTGATGAACTCCCAGGCCTCATTTACAGTGTCATTCTGCTCCACGCTCGTCTTTACGATCATACAGGAGCCTACGATGCAGGCTGTGGAACGGTCAAAAGTACCGTCCGCTCTCACTGTCGCAGGAATCGGGTAGATCGACCACGCGCCTTCGATCTCGGGCGCCGCGGCAGAAAGCGTGTTGATGAACGTATAGTCGTCGATTATGATCGGCACCTCACCTGTACGGAAACGTGTTACCGTGCTTATCGAAAGCTGGAAGTTCTGCTTGGTGTAGTACTGAGTCCATTCCTTAAAGACAAGCTCTGCAGTGAGATTGTCGAGGTTCACTTCCGCTCCGTTGTTCCTGTAGAGCTCAACTCCGTTCTGATAGAGCTTTGACGCAAAGAAAAGCGGCACAGGCGTTGAAGATGTCATTGTTCCGCTTCCGAGGAGCGATGTGCCGCTCGAGAAGAAGACCGACATATTGTCCGACTGCAGGTAAGGAAGCATAGCCATGAGCTCATCCCACGTGTTCGGAACCGAAAGCCCAAGGCTCTCAAGTATGTCGTTCCTTACAAACATAACAGGGAAGGACATTTCGTCGGGAAGCGCATAGATGCCGCCGTTATATTCAAAGTATTCCATCGCGCCGGGAGCAAATCTTTTTGCCACTTCATCAAAATCGGGGAACTGACGGAGGTCATAGCCCGCGCTTCTGTAAGCGAAGTTTGTAGGCATCGAGAAATCGAGTTGGATCGCAACGTCGGGACCGTTTCCGGTAAGTGTCGCGGGCATTACGGTGCCGCCTGCGACCATCTTGAGTTCAACGTTGAACGGCGCGTCTTTGAAAGCGTTGTTTATCATTCGCTGTACGATATCGTACTGGTCTCTCGTACCTGTGGATATCCATACGACGATCTTTTTGTCGGTGTTTAAGTTCTGTTCGCCAGTGATCTGGTAATCGTTTGTGAATGAACCGATAAAGCCCAGGAATTTGTGGGCTGTCTGCTTAAAGAAGCCTGCTTCGGCCTTGGGCAGTTTTGCGCCCTCTCCGCAGATCATGATATAATCAAGCTGCAGAGGCTGTTTGTCAAGGTCGAGCATCCACTGGGCGATCGCGGTGATGTTATCCGAAAACGCGGAAAATTCCTTTGCGATCTTGTCGGGCTTTTTGATTATCTTTTCAAGCTGAAGAAGCAGCTTTGTGATCTCTGTGGTCTTTGTATTGTTCTCAAGCGTGTCACCGAGAGAATCCATTACGTCTGAGAGTCTCACATACTCACGCTTCATGATGTCCACCATGTCGGGAACCGAAGAAAGTATGTCATAGTCTCTGAAAGTATCGGGTGTCGAGCCCATCACCGCGGTGAGTTCCCTGTAAAGGTCGTTGAAGTTCTTTACGCTGATCCTTGTCTGCTCTGCGGCATAGGAAAGAGTGCCGAGTGTAACGGTCATGGAGATGGTGTTCTCGCCTTCGTTCAGATAGAAATAGTAAGGCTCTTCACCGTTCCCGATATAGTCCACGCGGAACTTTGACTTGTAATTGAACGGAATGCTACTCGCTTCCGAGAAAGGAAGCTCTCCGTTTATCTTTATCTCACGTGCGGAAAAGAAATCTCTGTTCTCCGCCTGCATGAATCTTGTCGCGATCCTGTAAAGACCTGCCTTTGGAACCGAAACCTTCCAGGTGATGGCTGTTCCTGCCTGGTTCCAGGAGGATCCGCCTATGGTGTTGAGCACGATATTGCTGGAATGATGAGGCTGTGTTGCAGCGCTTGTTCTGTCGTTCTGAGGAAGTAATGTGGAGGTCGACTTGTAAAGCGTATCCTCAGCCTGTACGATGGTCATTCCCTTTTCGGTAAAGGCCGAACCGTCGACTTTTTCTGCTCCGGCATATGAAGCAAGATACTCTTCGTAGGTCTTTACTCCGCTTGAAGGAACAAGCTTTATGTATGACAACTCAAGCGTTGACTGGACTGCTTCAAACGCAAGAGTGTTTTTTCCTTTTTCAAAGTAGAAAAGAAACGGGCCCGTTACGGATCTGTCCGCGCTCTCAAGCCTTGTGAAAGTAGTGGAAGGAGCCTGTATCTGGCTCGGGAAGCCCTGATTCCTGTCTGTCTGCATCAAAAATCCCTTTGACTCATCGACCCACATACGGTCGAATGTGATGCCTGAGGCACCCGCAAAAGGAGTTTTGCCGTTTATGAGTACGTTTCTGATGATAGCCATCGTTCCGTCGGCAACAGGTGTATAGCCGACTTCGATGTAATAAGTGCCTGATACGGGTACGTCAAATTCATATGTGACCGTCCCGTCGGCATAGGTAAAGAGGCCGTTTTCGGAAGGGGCCGCGGCCGAATCGTCCGAAAGAGCCTTGTAATCACGCGCGTCAAGGAGTATCTCGCTTCCTTTGTCCGAGATGACGTCCTGTTTTGCCAGTTTTTCTATATATGCCTTGTATGAATCGGGATCTTCGTCGGAAAAATCCCATTCCTCGGAGAGTATCCGGGCTCGGAGCTCAGCATCGGACTTGCTGCTGTGAGTTCTCACGGCAATAAAAATGCCGACGATCAGTACGACCACAAGCGCAAGAATTATCCTCTTTATTCGATCCCTTTTTTTCTTCATGACCTCTGACTGCCGTTTCCGGCATCTCCTTTTAAGAATCATGGGGGCGGCAGGACCGCCCCCACAAGATCCGCTCTGTACACATCTTGCCATGCATACAGGCCTTAACCACTACTATTTAACTACGCCCATCTCTTTGAGCTTAGCTGTTCCTTCGTTCTGGTAGGACTGTAATGTGGAACGAACGTCCTTGTACTGCATGAAGATATCCTCAAATACACCCCATGTATCAACGATGTCTGCTGATGAATATGCCCATGCAAGGTCAGACTTATATCTTGTGTGACCCCAGTCAAAGAGGGTGATATCCTGCTCTGTTCTGAAGGATCTTGCATCACCCTTCTCAGGGCTCTCATTAGAGAAGATACCGTTCTGCTCGTTCTTGTAAGCTTCGGTGATGTACTCGAAATGGTTGTCCTCTACGAGGCATCTCCACTCCTTGTCGATCTTTGCAAGGATATTTCCGGGAATACCTGTCTTTTCAACAGCTGCCTTTACGATGGCATCAAAGCCCCAGTAAGCGCCTGCTGTGTTGTAGTTGTCGGAAAGTGTTGTGTAGTCGCCTGTGCAGGTAACCTTTGAGCCCCAAGGCCAGAATACGATACCGTAGTTGTAATCGATACCGCCGAGCTGCCAGGTCTCAACTCTCTTAAGGATGATCCTCTCATCGGTAAGTGAGTAAGCAAGGTCATAGTCATAGGAACCGTCGTCTCTCTTTGCGATGTTTCCGTCGGCGTCAAGATGTAAGTACATAGGGAATGCAAGTCCGTCTTCCTCGAGCTGCTGATAGAACTGTGTAGCCTCGATAACGCCTTCATCTGTGAGGTTGAGGCTGCCGTCTGCGTTAACAAGCTGAGAACCGTTTGCGGAAGCTGCCATTACGCCCCAGTGGAAAGGATACTGTCCGATAGGATATACGCCGTCGGGAAGCTTTGACTTCATCTCTGCGCAGTAGCTTCTGAAGCTCTCATAGTCCCACTTACCTTCCATGAACATGTCGGTAGGAGTCTTTGTCATACCGATCTGCTTGAGGTAATCTCTGTCGTAAACAAGTACCCAGGTATCGCCGATGTTCTCGTAAGCAACACCGTAGATGTGTCCCTTCCAGGAAGCAACATCTGTGTATGCCTTACCAACTTCGAGCTCGTCTCTGTAGTCTGTGAGATCGAAAAGGATGTCCTTTGAGAAAGCGGTAACCATGCTCTCAGGGTTTAAGTTGATGATGTGAGCTGCGGGATCGCCTGCTGCGATGGACTCGATGAGGATCTCAGCATCGTTGTAGCCGTCATAGCCTTCCATTGTAGCCTTCTCGAGCTTGATGTTGTACTTCTTCTCGATGAATGCCTTTGCTTCAACGTACTTCTGCTCTTCGGTGTTCTCAACATTTCCCCAGGCTGCGCCGAATACCTTTACGGTAACGCCGCCGAAATCGTATGTCTCGGGAGTGGGTGTGGCAGTGGGATCGGGAGCCTTTGTAGGATCTGCTGCCTTTGTGGGATCCGCTGCTGTTGCCTTGGTCGGCTCCGGTGCCTTTGTGGTATTGGTGTCGTTGTTCTTCTCACCGCAACCGAAAGCGCCGAGTGCCAATACTCCTGCAAGTGCAAGTGCAAGGAGTTTGCTGGTGGTTTTTTTCATAAATATACCTCCTTAAAATGTATAAATAAAGGATTTGCCCTTTATTTCGAGATCTGGGGAGCACTGAGCTCCACGTGGCCGTCCTTCACTGAAACCTCAACACTGTTTCCCGTGATCCCGGCCTTTAACAACAATTCTCTGGGTATCTGTACCCTGTTCGCGCGGTCGAGTATCGATACTTCCGTAAAATCAGACACGCCTTCAAGTCCTTTTGCATAAGCCGAGGACAGCTTTTCCGTACTGATCTTGCCGTCTCTTATGGATGCCACCCTGTGCACCTTGTCGGCAAGCTTCATGTCGTGCGTCACGATAACGACCGTTGTTCCGAATTCTTTGTTTATATGACTGAATACTTCAAATATGCGTTCCGATGTCTTTACATCCACAGCGCCCGTAGGCTCGTCCGCGAGAAGGATCTTCGGATTGTTCGCGAGCGCTGTAGCTATCGCTACTCTCTGCTGCTCTCCTCCTGACATCTTTAGCGGATATTCTTTTATCTTTTTTTCAAGTCCTACGAGTTTTAACAGATACTGAGCGCGTTCCCTTTTGTCTTTGTCGCTCGAGAACATCTGCGGAGCCATCACGTTTTCTTCCGCGGTAAGAAAGGGAAGAAGGTTCCTCGCGTTGTTCTGCCACACAAAGCCTACGGTCTTTCGCTTGTATTCGACGATCTCTTTTTTGGAAAGTCTGAAAAGGTCTTTGCCGTCGATAAAGAGCTTTCCCGCAGTCGGAGTGTCAAGCGCGCCGATCATGTTCAAAAACGTGGATTTACCGCTTCCGCTGCTCCCTATGATGGCCATGAATTCGCCTTTGTCTATGGTGATGTCGAGTCCCTGCAGAGCCATGACCTCGGTGTCCGCGGTCTTGTAGATCTTTACAAGGTTGTCGCATCGTATCATTGCGTTACCATTTTCCAATTATCTCACCGTCTTCCAGTTCATATCCCGCGTCACCGAACTGCATGATCCCGGGATCGTGTGTGGTCATCACTATCGTTATGTTTTCTTTTTCGATGAGTTCCTTGAGGAGCTTTATTACCTGAAGACCCGTTGCCGAGTCAAGCGCTCCCGTGGGCTCGTCCGCAAAAATAACTCTCGGGCGGTGCGCCATCGCTCTTGCTATGGCAACACGCTGCTGCTCGCCTCCGGACATCTCTTCCGGAAAATGCGTCTTTCTGTCCGAAAGTCCCACAGCGGCAAGACACTCCAAAGCTCTGTCCTTCCGGCCTTTTCTGACTTTTGCGAGCCTTAAGGCGTATTCTACGTTTTCTCTTGCGTTCATCGTGGGTATGAGCGCCACCGACTGAAAAACAAAGCCGATGTTCTTTCTTCTGAGCCTTGCTTTTTCGTTGCCGCTGAGATTTGATATCTCGCGGTCGTCGAGGAAGACCTTTCCCGAATCGGGGCGGTCAAGTGCTCCGAGGAGATTCAAAAGCGTAGTCTTTCCGGAACCGGAACGCCCTTTAAGTATCGTGAGCTTCCCTTCCGCTATCTCTATGTTGATGTTCTTTAGTGCCTGTAATTCAGAGCCGTCAGCCAATGTAAAGACTCTGCCGAGGTTTTCTGTACGGATGATGCTCATCAGCTGTCCTCTCCGAGTTTAAGCGCCTGTGAGATGCCGGTACGAGAGATGAAGATGCCGAGGATCACTATGCATGCTGCGACCATGACTCCGGCAACTGTAAGTATCCTTAACGTATCCGACTGCTCGCTTATTATCCTTAAAGGTAAGATGGAGTCCGCTCTTGTGTAAGCCACCTGGATAAGCGGGATAAAAAGCTTTGATGTGTATTTTCCGACAAACACACCCGAAGCTATCGAAAGAACGGTGACAAAAAACTGCTCGTTTATCAGCATTCCGAAGATCCCGCCCATTGTAAGTCCCATGGCCCTGATAACACCAAACTGCAGTGTTCTCTGCTTTATTGACAATATCCAGTAGATAAGGAAACCTATCACGGTGATCATGAGAACGATGAGGAAGCCTACAGTCAGCATTCCGTTCGTACCCTGCAAAAGCGCTTCGTTCTTGTGCTCCGCAAGTGTCTGCGTAGCATCCTTTGAAGCTTTTATCTTTATGTTGTTTTCTTCGATGTAGTCATAAACAGGCTCGGTGGAATCCTTTACGCGGATCCACACATCATAGGGCCTTATGCCTGTTATCGTGCGGACATAAGCGAGGTTTGCGACCATATAGACATTCGGGCGCACATATTCCTTGCCCGACCAGTCCCTGTCAGTGACATATTGCCTTTCACCGGGGAAATAATCCACAAATCCACAGACAACACCTTTCACCTGAACACCGTCGATCGAATAGATGATGCTGTCTCCCTCATTGTATCCGAGGGCATCCCGAAATGCTGTGGAGAGCAGCACTCCGTTCGGTACCGACGAAAGGTCGTTCAGATAATTGTAAAAATGCTCCTCAAGGTAGCCTTCGGGCATATTTGCTGTCTTTCCGAATTCTTCCGTGTCTATCGCTATAAGGTTCAGCGAAAAATCATAGCCGCTGCCCCTGGTCCTGACGCTTGTCTTAAATACTCTTGCGGCGCTCTCCACGTTTTTGATGTTTTCAAACCGTGAAATGTCGGGCTCTATGTATTCCTTCTCAACAGAGCTGCCGTTTTCAAGAGAGATTATGTTCTCTTCCCATACTTCACTGATGATCATATCGGCACCCGCCGTGTATGAGACGTTGTTCTCGTCGTTGCCGTTTATGGTGCGGGCCATGTCGGCATTGTAGATACCGAGGGATATGGTGAGTATCAGGAAGACCATTATGTAATTCTGTTCCGAAGCGGACCTTGTGACTCCTGTGTAGGACGCATAAAGCGCCGGAGACATCACTCGGCCCGAGATCAGGAAAATGAGTTTCGGGATGAGGTGTATCACACGTGTCGCGACAAGTCCCGCGCCAAGGATGAACAGCGCTGAGGAGAAATAGAGCAAAGGATCGAGGCTCTCGCCGTTAAGCACTCTTTCGGCAAGTTCTTCTTCGTGCCCCGCAAATGTGTGCTGCCCGTAGATCCCTACGGCAAGGATAACGAAATCAAGTCCGAATCTCTGCCAGAAGGAAGAGCTGCTCCTTCTTTTTTTCCTTTTCTGCTTCTGTGATACAGTGGTATTGTCAGAAAGGAAAACCACGGGAAGAACGGTCGCGGCCGCCGCTCCCAATACTCCCAGAGCACAGTCAAGAAGGATCCTCAGGTCAAAGACCTTTATCTTTAACGGTGTCCTTCCGACAAATTCCATAAAAGCATTTGCCGATCCGAGAGCTTCGCACAGGAATGCTCCGAGCAAAACTCCGGGTATCACCGAGATCAGGCCTATCAAAAGGCTTTGGATAAGATAGAGACAGATTATCTGGAATTTGGATATTCCTCTGCTCTTTAATACCGCGATCTCTCCTCTTTCAAGGATGATCGTCTGTCTGCTCACCATAACGATGAACGCAAGAAGAAGTATGAGTATCGGAGCCTGAAGGATCGTCAGCGTCTCTGCAGTCTTGTTGTCTTCCGTGAGAAACGCTTCAAGTTCCGAAAGATAGTTTTCTTTTACGGTGAGGCTCGATTCCTGATCCGCCTCCATAACGACACGCTTTGTGCCGTCGATTATGTTCACTATACGTTTCTGGGAAAGATTGTCGTAGTCAAACAGCAGATACCACAGGCCTCTCATTCCGTACGTGGGATTTTCGAAATCCACAAACATATCGTTAAAGGTCCGGTCCGCGAGGAACAATGTGGAATCATAATATGCCGGGGATTGTACCCAGTAAAGATCCGCTCTGTCGGAACACGTAAAGCTTCCTGCTATCCTTACGCAAAGCTTATTTCCTTCATAGTCCTTGATCTTGTCGAGAAGAAGGTCTTCTCCTATCACCATCTTTTGTACGGCGAGGAACTTTTCGCTCACTATTACGGGAAGGACTCCGTCTTCTGTCTTTACGTCAAAGCCCGTGCCCGAGGTGATCGTGATGTGATCCGCGATATTACTCATGTAGCCCAGGCTCAAGTCTGCCGAAAGGCTTTTGCCGTTCCTTGTGACCACCGTGGATGCGCCTGTGGAGATCGCGAAATATTCCACGCTCTCTTTGATGGAACCGGCGTCTTTGTTGAAGTCTTCGGCATAGGAATCCATCTTTCCGAAGACATCTCCCGTATGGAGATTTTTGTCAACGACCGCGAGCACCGCGCGAAGCTCGAGTTTCAGAGGGTATTCACCCGTTTCCGAAAGCTGCGCGTTCATGCGTCTTCCGAGTATCCTGCTCTTTATGCCGTCAGAATACATTGTGATACAGCAGAGCACCGATATCAGGAGGACATTTCCCATGACAAGACAGAGCATCAGCCATTTTCTGTTTTTTATTTTCTGTGCCAAAAAGCGAAGCATAAAATGTCTGCCCCTGTATGAAAAGCCGTGCCTATTGGGTCACGACCGTGTCACCCTCTGAGATCCCGTTAAGGATGCAGTAAAATTCACCGTTTGAAGGTCCCGTCGTCACATATCTCTTTTTGCAGACCCCGTCCCTTGCAACGAGGACATATTCTCTGTCACCCGAAGTCATGAGTGCTGAGCGGGGAACCGTGAGAACATGCTCGATCACAGGTTTCCTTACTACCACTGATACGTTCTGCAGTCTTGAAAGCACAACGTTTTTGTCGTCAAGAAGGACGTAAGCTTTCCCTGTCCTTCCTTTTCCGGAGAGCACCGAGTCCGACTGTACGACCGTTCCGTCGTAATATTCGTTCCCGTTTGCCCTTACCGTGACACGCACTCCTGCATTTACCGTCATGTCCGTATCGGTTATCGCTATATATTCCTCTTCTTCCGAATGCATCATCGCGATCCACCTGCTTCCGGTGATCTCGGTGCCTTCGGAGATGTATGCCAGTTTGTCGATCACACCGTCCATCGGAGCGTAGAGGACTTCTGTCATTTTCTGCCCCATGAGGCTCTTAAGTTCTTTTTCGAGTTTGTCTTTTTCTTTTAAAAGACTGCCCGTATCTCGCTTAAGCTCTGTCTCCGTCCTGATGAGCTTCAGCTCTGTAAGCCTCATTTCGCTTTTGGGAAGCGACTCGGAGTTCTTCAGAATGAGCGCTTTGCTTGCATCTGCGGATGCTGTGAAACTGTCGATCTTTTCCGTGAGTCTTTCGATCTCTTTTTCTATGTCTTCTATGGCTTTTCCGGAAACAATGGTCTCACACTCGGCGACCGGATCGCCTTTTTTGACCTGCTGTCCCTCGTTCACAAGGAACTTTGAGAACATGATGCCTTCGTTTTCAAAATAGAGCGTGGTATTGTTGTATTCCGTGGTGCCTGTGTAGTTGTTGTCGTTTGAAAAAGTCTCGTATGTTGCGGTGCTTGTTTTGGTTCCCACGGAATCTCTCGATACCGTCGAAACTATCACCGTGTCGTTTTCATTAAGCCCTTCAGTGATCTCAGCCACAAGCGCAGTCACGATCCCGGTTCGCACGCGTTTTTTCACCTGCCTGCCGTCCTCAAGCACAAAACAGTAAAAACCTTCTTTGTCGGCTTTGAGCGCGTCGACAGGTATGCAGAGCGCCTTTTCTTTTAAGACGCTTTCGACGAATACGCCTATGCAGCTTCCTGTCTCAACATATGTGCCGTTAAGTCCGAACCTTGCGCGTTTCATGGAATAGTCGAGCGCCGTATAGGGATATTTCTCGAGTTCGGTCCTTTTTCCGTCTATATATGCAAAAAACTGTACATTTCCTTTGAGGTTTGCTTCGTAGATGTAATCCCCGGAAAGATAAGTCTCTCCGCCCGCCACCACTATCACCGGCGAGTCGGCGTCGACCTTGTCGCCGTTCACAAACGGCGCTCTGTAGACTATGGTGCCGTCAAAAGGCGCTCTTATCTCTATCAGCGTTTCGGTGATGTCATTCTTCTGGTCTTCTTCACCGGAACCGGGAGTTTCTGCTTCGTCCGGATCGGTTTTGTCCCCGGTCTCTTCCTGCAGCCCCAGCCCGTCCGCTCCCGCTTCCTTAAGCGCGATCAGTGCGAGTTCCTTGTCTATCCTTGCTATCTCAAGCTTTCTTTCATATTCTTCGCCGCTCCCGCCTCGTTTTAAAAGGATATCGTAGGCTTCGCAGGCAATCTCGTAATCCGTTTGTTTAAGCAGCAGCTCGTAATCGGGCTCTTCTTTTGTTTCTTCCTTCTTTTCCTCGGTCACCGGCATATAGGACAAAGTTGCCAGGAGATCGCCTTTTTTTACGCTCTCTCCCCTTGTGTGAAGGAATTCGCCGAAATATGCGGCCGTTCCCGGCACCAACTCCTCTGTCGTCTGTACGGCAGTATATGTGCCGCAGGCCACTTCGGTGATATCCATCACGGTCGCGGGCTCCGTATCTATCCCGCCCTTTACCGAGGGATTCAGCACCGGTGTCTCGACCTCACCGCATCCTCCGAAGAGAAAAAGTGAAATGAAGAAGAAACATGCATATTTTATATGTTTACGCGGTTTGTTCATGACTAAACGTGTATCTTAAGCCTCAGCCTATGATAAATTCTTCCCCTTCGCGGACCCCGGAACGGATCTCAGTATATCCGTCGATCGAAGTGCCTGTGACTACAGTCTTGTAACTACGGACGTTGTTCTCGTCCACATAGAAAACTATCATCTCGTCGCCGTACGAATTTACGGCTTTTGAGTCGACATAGAGCACGTCTCTCGCACTCTCGGTGACGACTTTCACGGTGCCTTTGCTTCCGTCGCTCAGCCCGTATGCATTCCCCATTATCTTAAAGAAAACTTCGTTTTCCTTTGATGCGACACCGTATTCCGCGGGATCTATGACTTCCACGGGATATGACCTTCCGTCTATCTCTGCGTCAAACTTGGATCCCTTCGGAAAGAAATCCTTAAAGAAAGTGTAGGACTTGAGAAGCGATGTCGAAAGGTCCGCTATCACTATGAGCTTTGCTCCGGAAACCGTTGTGCTCTTCGGGCCGATCTCCTTTACATAAGTGACCGTTCCGTCCATCCCGGCGTAGAGTCTTCCGTCTTCTATCCTTTTCTCATAAAAATCTATCTGTTCGTCAAGCTTATACAGAGCATCTTCCGTTTCAAATATCTCGCTGTCAAAGGATGCGCCCGCTTCCGAGGGAGTTTCAAGCCTCAGCCTTTCGGAAGCGCTTGCGGCTTCGTAAACAAGCTCC
The DNA here is from genome assembly GCA_016283775.1 of Lachnospiraceae bacterium. GTDB lineage: Bacteria > Bacillota > Clostridia > Lachnospirales > Lachnospiraceae > RGIG3528. Next base: position 50,989 of record JAEENL010000114.1, read on the forward strand.
GCTCTTTTTACGGTGAGATCCTTTTTCTCTTTTATAAGGGAAAGCTTTGTTTCAAGCTCAGTCCTGTCGGAAAGGAGCTTTGCGAGCAGTTCCTTTTCAACATGTGTGTCAAGCTCCGCGACCAGATCTCCCTTTTTTACATTGTCACCGACGGAAACAAATATCCCGGAATAGCTCTCTCCTGCGACATTATAGGAAAGCTCTTCGCTGTCCACCGACATGTACGTGCAGACCACGTTTTCTTCTTTTATGAGGTCGCCGCGTTTCACTTCGGCAAACTCATAAAGAGGCGTTGTTTCTCCGGTGTAGAGCTCAGGTTCTCTCAAGTGTTCCTCGGGAAGGAGTGAACAGCCCGAAAAGAATACGGCAAGGGTCGCCAGCGCAATATAACTTTTTCCTTTTCGACCTTTCATTACTCTCTCCTTTGTTAACAATAAGATACATCAAAGTCCAACAAAAGTCAATAAATTTTAACCAAAAAAGTTAAGTCAAAAGTCACAATTATGTTGCTTTTCACCAAAAAAGAAGGGGCAAAATGTTAACTTTTGTTAACAAGCCCCTTCGTAAAATGACTTCACTGTTTCACTTTTCTTCTTAAAAAGTCTGCGCACCAGTATATGACAGCCGATATCCTGTAGAGTTCCGCCTCTCTGCTCGTGCTCCTCCAGCTTTCCTTGTACTCCTCAAACCATTTTTCAAGAATACCCGCAAGCTTTTCAGGTTCCATGCTCCCCGGAAGTGCATTTCCCGAGGTCTTTCCGGGCGTCATGCACTTAAAGTATCTTTCACCAAGCGTTCCCGCAATAGTGTTCAATATGCTCTGTCCTCTTGCGTGGAGAAGATATACCGGAATGATGCGTCTTGCCTTTTTGTCGCATTCGTTGCATACAGCAGACAGTTCTGCCACGAGACTTTCGATCTCCTCGTTCTTTTTTGAAACATCCCCCACATGCATGCGTCCGAAAAACGCGATCTGGTCTTCCATGGGGATGTCTGCACCCGTCATATATTCCTCAAACTGTACCAGATGCTCCCAGGCAACACCCTCGCAGTTTCCGAGGCGGCTGAGGATCTCTGTGATCTTTCCCGTCCTGTCGCCGTATTCAACGACCGAGATCCTTCTGTTTTCCTCTGTTTCTTCAGGAATATTTCCGGCCCATGCGCCTTCGGCTCCGTATATAAGCCCGGGGATCGAAAATCTGGGATCCGACAGATGTCCGTAATCTCCCCAGTCGGTGTTCAGAAGTCCCAGCGCGTCGTAGTCGTTTGCGTATTTGCACATTCTTGAAACATTTGCATAGGCTGCGCTCAGTCTGTTGATAAAATGTCTCCAGCCGTGCACACCGGGGCAGAGATACTGAACCGCTCCCGCATCGTGCATCGTGGAAGCGCATCTGTGGTGCTCATTTTCCGCATATCCCCAGGTAAGACATACAGTCTCCTCAGGAAGTTCCTTTATAAGCTCCGGGAAGTTCACTATGATATCTCCCCAGAACATGGGACGCCTGTTGTTTTCAACAAGATGCCTGCATATCTTTCCTATAAAATCGATATACATCCTGTCAGTGCCTATCTTTTCCGCGAGATCCTTACTTCTCCCCTTTCCGAGGTCAAAGGTCTCGTCACCGCAAAGGTTGAACTGCTTTGAAGAGAAAAGCGGCATGAATTCGTCAAACATCTTTTTTACAAATTCCCATGCGCCGGGATCCGAGATGTTTAAAGTATGATGCTCCATCCTTCCTCCAAAGGTGAAGCGTTCCTCATCGGAACCCGGAAGCTCGCAGAGATGCGAAAAAGTGCGGGTCTTAAGGACTTTGTCGAGGTGAGCGAAGGAAGCAAGCGAAGGAACAAGCTCCACACCTATCTTCCTGCAGTACTCGTCAAGCTCAAGTATATCCTCAGCCGTAAGCGGTGTATCGTCTCTCCACACCTCCGAAAAATCCCTGAACATAAAGCTGTGCTCCACATAGAGCTGCAGCTGGTTCAGCTTGTAGTAGGACGCTTTGTCGGCAAGAGCCTTGTACTGCTCTGTCTTTTCGATCCTGCCGCGAGTCACGTCATGGAAAAAGCCTCTGTTTGCAAGAGCGGGGCGGTCCTCGATGTAAAGAGCCGGAAGGCACATTTTGCACTGTCCCACAAGCTGCCTTATGGTCTGAACGCCGTAGAGGATGCCCTTGGAATAGCGGGCGCGCACACGTATCTGCTTTTCCGTTATGAAAAGCTCGTAGCTTTCTGTCCTGATCCTCCAGTATTTCTCGGTCTCCGCATCAGGTGCCTTAAAGGAAGAGCATTTTTCCTGAAATATCAGGGCTCTCACATTTTCAGGCATCTTCTCATCGTCTTCGATGCGCTCGAACACAATCTCGTTTTCGCCGTTTTCCGCGCCTTTAAGGACCTTAAGGCTTATGCCCGTCTCCTCATTTACCGTGTCCGCAAGGAGCTTCGCGTAAAAATATTCTTCGCTCCCGCATCCTCCGTTAAGGACGATCGCCGTGTTATAGGAAAACATAAAGTTTCCTGTCTTCTCCTCAAGTTTAAAAGGCTTCGGTATTATCTCATATCTCATTTTCATGCCCCCTCTGTCTCTGTACTGTGCCCTCTGCCACAGTCTTTCCGCCCTCGCAGAGCTTCCACTCTGTTTTCCCGGGCTCTGTCGTGAATCTCAAGTTTCCGTCATAAGTCTTAAAAGTATCGCAGTCAAGTTTTTCTGTGAGGCATATTTCCTCACCCGGTTCCAGCTCTATCCGCTTAAACCACTTTAATTCCGCGACTCTCTGCACGGCCTCTGTTTCCCTATGCCTTAAGAAAAGCATGGGAACACATGTGCCGCAGCGCTTTCCGGTGTTTTTGACCGTAAACGATATCCTGTCTCTTGTTAAAGAGCAGTTTTTGAATTTAAAACCGGTATAGGAAAGGCCGTATCCGAACGGGAACAGTGTTCCGTTCTTTTCGTCGGCGTAGTTTCCTGTATTGTAAGAAGCCTTGTGGTTATAATAAACAGGAAGGCTGCCGCTTGTTTCGGGTATCGACACGGGAAGCCGCCCGGTCACATCGCAGTCTCCGAAAAGCACGCGGCTTACCGCTTCTCCGCCGTAAGGCCCGGGATAAAAGCACTGCAGCAGCGCATCGCTTTCCTCGTTCACTTCTTTTACGCCGTAAGGTCTTCCGGAAATGATGATCGTGATCACAGGCTTCCCGGTTTTCTTAAGTTCTTTTAAAAACCTTGTCTGCGAAGCGTTAAGCCTTATATCCGAAATATCTCTTCCTTCGCCGCAGTCCATCGATATCCTGTCATCCTTAAGCGCTGCGCCGTTTATATCGTATTTTACGCTCTCAAAACGCGAAGATGAACCGCCAAGGACGACTACAAGCGCATCGCATTCTTTTGCCTTTTTTACGGCATCCCCGCAAAGCTTCTCGTCAAACTCAAACAGTCTGCAGCCTTCCGCGTAAACGACATTTTCTTTTCCGATGCGATCTGTTATGCCTTTAAGGATCGTGGAAGCATCTCCGTCGTCCACAGGCGGCGTGTAGTCGCCCGACTGCCTGTAGATATCGTTTGCGTTCGGACCCGTGACAAGTATCCTGCATTTCTTTAAAGGCAGGACGCCCGTATTCTTTAAGCATACAACGGATTCTTCGGAAAGCTTTGAGCTTAACTCCGGAATCCTGTAATATGCCGCCTTTTGTACCTTTTTATCAATGTACGGTCTTTCAAAAAGGCCTCTCTCAAACTTCAAAGTAAGAACCCTGAGCACCGCTTCGTCTATCTCTTTTTCACTTATCAGGCCATGTTCACAAGCGTCCGCAAGAGTCGTGAAGGCTTTGTCCCAGAGACTCACGTCCACGCCGGACTTAAGTGCGAGCGCCGCGGATTTTTCCGTGTCTCCCGTCATCTGCGTGAGCGCATCTACAGCGCATCCGTCGGCCATAACGATGCCGTCAAAACCATATTCATCGCGGAGTATGCCGTTTAGCAGCTTATCATTCGCATGGCAGTAAACGCCATCTATCTCGTTGTACGCAGCCATGACTCCGTCGGTGCCGGCTTTTACGGCAGCCTTTACAGGAGGAAGATGTATCTCCTTAAGCTCACGTTCACCTATGAGCGCTGCACTCGCATTGACGCCGCCCTTTGTTTCGCCCTGTGCGCAAAGGTGCTTCGCTACAGTCGCAACTCCCGACGATCTCATGCCTTTTATCGCGTTTTCCGCCATCACTGAAGAAAGATAAGGATCCTCGGAATAGCATTCTTCACTCCTCCCCCATCTGGGATCGCGGCACACATCAAGCACGGACATCAGCGCAAAGTCCACGTTCATGTCCTTCAGCTGTTTTCCGCATGCTTTAAAAGCTTTTCTAAGAAGCTCACCGTCAAATGTTGCTCCGACGGCAAGGTTTACGGGGAGAAGTCCCGCATCGAGCGCCTGATGCCCATGCGGACATTCGGTGCTGAGGAGCATCGGTATATGAAGCCTTGAATGCTCAATGACATAGTGCTGCACGGTATTGTAGGCCTTGGGCGTGAGCGCCGCGGTTATCCCGTTTTCGGAAGTTTTTCCCGACCACGGATCGGCCCTGTAGAGCCCGTAAAGCACGCCTATCCCGCCAAATTCGTCAACTTCCTTTTTGAATTCTTCGGTAAGTTCAAATTTTTCACCTTTACGCTCAAAAATGTTAAATCCGTAAAGGTGCTGATTTAACTGTCCGACCTTTTCTTTCAGCGTCATAAGTCCCAGAAGGGCCTTCGCCCGTTTCTCCGGAGCCGCGAATTCATCATATATTGTCTTATATGCGTCTTTCATGACATCTCCTCTTTTGTAAGGGGAACATTACAGTATCGGTTAATATTTTACCCTTAACAATTCAATGTGTCAAACAAAAAAATTAACAAAAATGTTAATAAAAATGTTAATAAAATGTTGCCTGAACGAAACAATAATGTTATACTCTAATATAATACCAAATAAGACTCATGAGGGGGAATCATTAAATGAAAGTAACACCAAAGATCCCGGTCCCGGCGGTCGGTTTTAATCCGCCTGTTTACATTTGTAAGCGCAGGACAAAAGATTTTGTGCTTGACGGAAATATCGATAAAGATTTCTGGAAAGATGTACCTTTTACATATGATTTTCCGGACATCGAAGGCTCGATCCGCCCCGTGCCACGCTTTAAGACACGCGCAAAGCTCCAGTGGGACGACGAATACCTCTATATTGCCGCCGTGCTTTACGGAAATGAGATCTGGGCAACGCTCACGGAGCGTGACTGCGTTATTTTTCAGGACAACGATTTTGAGATCTTTATAGATCCCGACTCCGATACACAGGGCTATTACGAATTTGAGATGAACGCGCTGAATACCGTGTGGGACCTTCTTCTCACAAAAGCCTACAGGGACAACGGAAAAGCCGTGAACTGCTATGATATGCACGGGCTCAGGACCGCGGTGCACATAAACGGTTCTCTGAATTCTCTTTCCAAGGACAATGTCTCCTGGTCTGTCGAAGTGGTTATCCCTTTTAAAGCTATCACAGAGTGCTCTCCGTTTACCGGAACGCCTAAGGCAAACGACTATTTCAGACTGAACTTCTCAAGAGTCCAGTGGACTGTAGACGAAGTGAACGGACGCATAGAAAAAAGAAAACGCCCGGGTTCAGACCTCCCCCTTCCCGAAGACAACTGGGTATGGGCTCCCACAGGCGTGATTAACATCCACTATCCCGAGCTCTGGGGCTTCCTTGTGTTCTCGGGCAATGACAACACGGCCTTTGATATCCCCAAGGAAGAGCTTGTCAAATGGGAACTCAGGAAGCTGTACTACGCAGAACATATCTGTTTTGAAGCAAACGGATCGTTCACTTCCGACATCAAGGTATTAAAGAGCATCTTGCAGGAATACAGTCCCTGTGAGGAAAATAAACTGATAAAGGATCTCGATTACACCATACAGACCACAGACCACTCATTTGAGATCTCGGTAAAGACAGAAGGCATGAAAGAAGGCAGCCGCATCTCGATCTTTGCGGACGGCAGGACCACGATCTTTTGATCATAAAGGAGACGGACATGAGAAAAACAACAATGCAGGATATCGCTGACGAACTTGGGATAAGCCGCGTCACGGTATGGAAGGTCATGACAATGCGTGAAGGCGTTTCGGATTACACCCGGAAAGCCGTCATTATGAAAGCCATCCAGCTTAAATACAATATCCCCGACGATGTAAAAGAGATGTTTGACAAGATCTCGGACAAGTCGGTGGAATATCTGACACAGCAGATGCAGCTTGAAGAAGGTTCCGACAAGTCAGATAAAGCAAAAGCTGAAACACCCGCTTCATCTTCCGCCTCCGTCTATATGCAGTCACAGGACAACAAGCCCACCGTTTCCGTCACGGTGTCACGTCCTGAAACATCCGTATTCTGGATGAGCATCATCCACGAGATCGCAAAAGAGGCATCGCTTCTCGGCATAAATCTCATGTACACATACCTTCCGAGCGACATCGGTCCGGATTACGTGCTCCCTTCGGTTCTCACAAACGGCACGGTGCAGGGAATGATCGTGCTGAATGTCTACAGCGAAGAGCTTCTCAGCATGCTTTCAGCGCTCCCTGTTCCAAAGGTATTTATGGACACGGTCACAAAGTTCCCTTACCGTAAGCTTAACGGCGACCTGATACTCATTGAGGGCCGCTCAGGCATCGGTGAGATCGTTGACCACCTCGCCGAAAAAGGCAAGAAACGCTTCGGCTTCATCGGAGATATTGAATACGCTCAGACAAACTACGAGCGTTATTACGGTTTCCTCCATTCGCTTGAAAAGAACAACCTTCCGCTCATAAAAGAATGCTGTCTCACCGGCTCCATCGGCGCAAACACCTACTATGAAGAGATCCACTCGTTTATAGACTCCATAAAGACTCTTCCCGAAGTGTTCGTATGCGTGAGCGACTTCGTTGCGAGCATCGTATACAAGGACCTCACCGCAAGAGGCCTCTCGGTTCCGGAAGACATCCTGATCTCAGGCTTTGACGGAAACCCGGAATATTTCGGGCTTTTCGATCTCACTACCGTCCAGGTGCATAATGAGGAACTGGGCCTCAGACTCATGCAGCAGCTGTTCTACAGAATCCGGCATCCAAATGCCTGCAACGAGATCATATATCTCTGCTGCGAAGTGATCTTCCGGCACTCAACCGACTGTTAAATAAAAAAACTCTTCACCGGCAGGTTCCGATGAAGAGTATTTTTTTTATTCTGTTTTTTCAAATATCCAAAACTCGGAAAGCTGCAGGATATCATAGCCGTTTTCAAATACTATGCGGTAGTATCTGTAAGGCTTATCGGCAAGCGTCTCAAATCCCGTGCCACGGCGTGACTCGGTAGTCAGCGCGTCCCCGTCAAAAAGGTCCGAGATCAGTACCCAGGTGCCGTTTCTGTCCGCATTGTCGTCATTTGAAGCATAAAGCTTCCATGAATCCGGATTTCTCACAGGGTAGCTTGCGGTATCATTTCCGGTGAATAGCGCATAATGCGTTACAAGCCTCGGCTCATCAAGGCGGAAAGATATGTCAAAGTTTGTGTAACTGTAGGTGCAGTACTTTGTTCCCGTGTCATTGTCAAAGAGATTTATATATGACTCTCCTTCATACCCGGGCACATTTGCTTTGGCCTTTGACACATCGATGTAGCAGTTTAAGAGCTTATATTTTCCGGAAAGCCTGCCGGCAGGGTCTTCAAGAACCACAGGCTCTGTGCCGTAAGGCCTCTCAGGTGTCGCGTCTTCGACCACTGCGCCGGATTCCGCGACCGCGGAGTCTCCGGTGGTCTCGTTCCACATATCCGTCGCCCATTTTACAAAATCATCCGCAAGGAAACGATCGGAATTTATGTGTTCGTCAAGCCATGAAAAGCGCTCTCTCATCCATTTTGCGAGATAATCGACATGCTCTCTGTAGGTCTTTAGTTTCAGGATTTCTTTGGTCTCTCTGCTCTGTTTTGTGCCCATCACATCCCACAGAGTGAAGTTCCTTGCATATCCATCATAACCTCTTTCAGCTTCCTCAAGAAGCATCTCTATCGCTTTTTCCCTCTGAAGGCCCTGTGCGTTCCAGTGTTCTCTTACGAGTTCCCTGAACCATTTCTGCCTCATGCAGGTGTAAAACCAGGCGTTTGACTGTCCCTTAAGGTTTAATGCGGCATAGAAATCGGATGTGTATTCAGTTCCTTCGTCACCGTTTCCGAGAGACAGGTCAAAATCCCATGCGGGCCCGAAGAAAAGCTTTCCGCCGGCATCTTTGTACATGTTGAACGAATCCCAGCCGCAGTCGAGATTTTTGATTGTTTCTTCAAGAAGATAGGTATCGACCAGCGAATCAATGTCGATAAGGCTTTCTATTTTTTCTCTGTCACCGGATTTTACGGCAGTGTAGCATTCGTCCACATAGTCTCTTATGTACGCGAGCTGCTTTGACGCCAGAGAAGGGTTTAAAGAAAGATCCGATTTGAGCTTGAAGTTCCTGTTTGCGGCATTGAACACCACATCATCCGCATAATAGGACATCTCAAAAAGATAGCCTATATCTTCCGACGTGTCGATATTTGTCATATCGAGCTTTACTTTGTGCTTTTTCTCTTCTATCTGCTCCGTCAGAAGATAGACGCCTCTGTACTCGCCGTTAAGGTAAACGTCGACAGTGAGACAGGCTGGCATATAGTCTATTCCCGGAAGGCTTGCTCCGAAATTCAGCGCGACATAGTTTCGAAGGAGCGTCTGATCGCACATATTAGCGAGCAAAACCCATTTTTTCGCCTTACCCTCCCCTATGTTCAGGAGGTTCAGTTTTTCGTCAAATTTTATCTTGTAAGATTTCTTTTCAAAATTCCAGGTCCCGTTTCCTCGTCCCCTGATGTTTACAGGTGTCAGAGGAAGGGAATAATCCGAAGCAGGATCCGTCACTTCTATCGTTCCCGCAATGTATTCTTCCCTTGTGGTCACGTCCGCGCCCGTGGACGTCGTGATACGGATAACCGGAAAGCACGCGGTCTCGTTCTCTTCCGGAACGTCGTCATTCTTGGCTTCCGGCGTCAAGGAAGGCGTGAGTGTTACCTCTGCTTCCGGAGAAGGCGCTGTCTTGCTGTCCGTCACGACTTTGCCGCACCCGGAAAGCAAGACAAAAAGCAGCACTGTCCCCGTATATATGAACTTTAAGAATGAAGGCTTCATAAAAACTCCCGCTACATCTTCACATGAATGCGTGAGCTGAAGATGTAATCCTTGTCTCCGCGCTCTTCCAGAGTTTTTTCAAGCTCTGTCTCGCTTCTCGTAACGCATTCCGTATATTCTCCCGCAGGTGTTATTATCTTTACGGGCTTGTCAAGGTCGAGCATGTCATCGTTCAAAAGCACATCAAAGGCCTTGGCCGTAGTGTCGCTCAATATCCGCACCGCGTTGTTCTCCTTGTCGAGATCCGCTACGATAAAGCCCTCCTGCACCGTCTTCGGGCAGTTCAGCCAGTAAAAACTTTCAACTTTTCTTAAAGGAGCGCGGTTTGTAAGATCCCATACCACCCTGTCAGGAAGCGGATTTCTCTTATATCTGTCAAGGAAATGCACCGCGTCGGTGTCGGCTTTCTTTGTCTCTTCAAGATCCTGGTCGCGCCATTTGTAAACATCAGCCATGACTTCCTGAAGCTCGTCGCCGTGGTTGTCATAGAAATTGTGTGGCTTGTTGAAATGCACAAAAGTGTTGTGGATGTATCCGCCGTACTTTTTCTCGTGCTCATCAAGCTTTATCTGGTACTCTACTGTCGCAAAATTCCTTCCGTATGCTCCGTCGAGTGCTCCCACCTGAAGCTGTAAGGGTGTGTTCCTCATATTCCATACGCTGGTGCCGTTGTGATGTCCCGCGGACATATTTGCTGCGGCGATCCTGTCGGCAAGTCTCGGTGCGCAGATATACACGCCATCTCCGCCTGCGGAAAATCCGAGGAAATAAACTCTGTTCGGATCTACGTTATAGAAAAGGATCATGTTTTCGATGAGGCGGTCGTAAAGCGGGAAAGATTCCGGATTTCCGTGGCAGTCCCAGGTGTCCCTTACGCCTCTGGTATTTACGTAAACACCGTTTTTAACGCTGTTTTTGTAATATATCCCCATATGCTCCCACTGCTGGTTGTTGATATCGGGCGTGGGGCTTCCGCCGCCGCCGTGCATCGCGATATAGAGAGGATATCCGTTCTCACCGGGCTCTCCTATCACCGCGATCCCGTATTTCATGGACACTTCACCGAAGTCCATCTTTTGGTTTTTGATCTCATCTAGGCGTACAGGATCCTTTTTCTCTCTCTCCTTGTAGTCTTCCCATGCCTTTTCCGCAGCCGCTTTCCATTCTGTCTTGTTCATTTTTCTTACCCCCGTCAGTTTCCCTGCTGTCCTCTGATTATCTTTGCAAATATATCAACACAGCCCACATTGTATCCGCTGCATGCATAAAGTGCCTTAGTCTCGCCTTCGGTCACGCAGATATAAGGCAGACCCTTGTATCTGACTCCCGTTGCTTTTGCGATCTCTGAAGCATCGGTTTCGATATCGGAAAATGTCGTCTCAATGTCCTTATATGTCCCCAGGATCTTTACCATCGTAGGATCCTTTAAAGCGCTCTCATCCTTCAGGCACAGTTTGATCGGGCACTTGGGGAAGCCCGACATCCTGCTTATCTCCAGAAGCTCATTGAAGACATGCTCCGTGGGCTCCTTTCCCGGATCTGCGAGTATCAGGAGTCCGCGTCCTTCGTTACCCTTTGTGAATCTTGTCGTGCTTTCCGGTAAATCCCTCTCGGAAATGAATTCGTCCGCGCCTATCTCGTTCGCCGAGATCTCAAGGTTTTCACGCTCACCTTCCGCGAGCGAAAAACGTATCGTCTTTCCCGCTATGCTTCCGCTTGCCATTCTCTCGCAGGTGACTATCCTGTATTCACCCGGAGCGAGCTTTATCAAAGCTTTTCCGTTCTCAAATCTTGTGCCCCAGGCCCCTATGGTCTCAAAGTGCCCGTCGGCCTGTCTCATGCCTATGGTGTAGTTTCCGCTGTATTCGGGCGCTTTTTCGTCAAGGCTCGTAAGGCAGAGCTCCGCGGTCCTTTCAAATGCGGGATCTGCATAGACAAACTCACCGTTCACATATACCTGCGGTTTCTCATAGCACCAGTCGAATCGCGCGGGCACACCGAACGTCCTGAGTATTGCGACATACAGCACGTCTTTTGAATACTGTGTTCCGGAGCCGGTCTTTACAAGGCCTTCCGGAGTCGAGAGGATCGTGGTGTATTCCTTGTCGATGAACGTTTTGAACGTCCTGTTGACAAAACCGTAAAAGCCGGCCGGATCTTTTCTTATCTCGTCCTTCTTGTCGGAAAATCTCTCCGAAAGAAACTTTCTGAACGGTGTTGCCGTTTCAAAGGATATCCTCTGCGCGAGCACAAATTCCCTGAATATCTCTTCGTCAAAGTCCTTCTCGTAAGAAAAGGCCGAAAGCGCATCCTTTAATGTGTCAAATGTTATGTCCCTGCAGTCCTTCTGCGAGATCGTCTTAAGGAGCATATCCTTTTCCTTAAGCCCGATCCCGGGTATGTTCTCGTCAATAAATTTTCTCAATGTTCCGAAGTTTCCGTGAGCTTCGGAAAGCGCCCTTGTTATACCCTCAAAGTCCTTGAAACGCTCCGCATATTCCTTGTCGAAATATGATTCCTGTCTGCCGTTTCTGAGTTTGTCCCCTGCCGCATTCTTTTCATTCTGCAGTTTTTCTTCCTCATCGGTCATATCGACGGAGCTCACATGAGCCGACTGAGGCGCGTTTATGCGGTATCTTACCCATTTGTCCGTGCCCGGCTCGTTTCCGAGCTTTACCACGGCTCCGCTCGTCTTTTCAATCTCCGCGAATGCCTCGCCTGCTCTTCCCTCAAAGAGCGCAGTGAGATGCACAGTTCCCTGTCCCATGCTGATATTGGCTTTGCCGTTTTCGTCCGTCTTAAGGCATGCTACCGGGAAAAACTCGGAGGAATTCACTATCTCAAATCTTACCGTTGCATCTTTTACCGGCTTTCCGTCCTCGTCAAGAACGGTTACCGTAAAGTCCTTCGGAATCAGATAACGCCTGCTCTCATTTAAGAGCACAGCCGTTCCGTCCATTTCGGTCACTTCTTCCGAAGTCGAGTTTTTGTCATCAAAAAGCCTTGAGTGAACAACCATCGCGCGCGACGCCGCATACGGGAACCATCCATTGTTGAGGATGGGCTTCGGCTCGCAGGCTCCTGTGTATTTCCATTCGTCTCCGATAAGTATCTCCACCCATGCGTGATTGGAATCGCTGTGGCTCCACCTGGGCACATATACCTGACGTGACGGGATGCCGAGACTTCTTAATACCGTTGTGAGAAACGTTGATTCCTCACCGCAGCGTCCGAAGCCGCCAAGATAAACCGTCATCGGTGACGCGGTCCTTATCGACGTTGACCGGTAGGTCGCCTGCTCATAGCACCAGTTGTTTGCTTCAAGCACGGCATTTGCGGTGTCAAGACCTTTTACTCTGTCAAAGACCATGTCATAAAAGAATCTTCTGCAGTCTGTGATGTCCTCGGAATTGATCCTGTGCGCGAGCACATACTGTAAAAACTCAGTGATCCCGACTCCGTCAAGGAAAGGAGATACATCGAGCAGAAATGCACCGTGAACGGCATATCCCTTAAATACGTCAAAATCATACGCTCCGACATCGGAAAGCGGCATATGTGCATAGAGATACATCGCAAGCACTCTTTCGGTGTCATTGAGCTTATCAAGCCCTTTTCTGATCTCTTCCTGTCTTTCGCCAAAAAGCGGAAATGCTTTTTCAAAATCTTCGGATATCTTTTTTGTCAAGTTTGCCGTAAGTTCAGGTCTGGACATTTATATTCTCCTATCATGCAGAAACTTTGATCTTAAAGGCTGTCGCGATGGGATGCCCCTCTGCTTTGGTCTTGCAGGTGAGCCGATACCCTCCGTCAACCTTTTCAAATTTTACTTCTTCGCCGTCTTCAAGACGTGCAACGCTTTCTATCCCCATATCGAGCGGTACAAAGAATTCTTTTCCGGCCTCATCGTTTTCATTCTCGTACATCTTAAAAGCAAAGACGGTGTTTCCCTTTTTCTTCTGCGTAAAGTATATCCCGTCCTTCTTATAAGGCGCACAGACTCTGGTACCGTAGATCCCCTCACCGAATACACGTAACCATTCCCCAAGTCCTCTCATCGAAACAAGCGCACCCTCAGGCAGTCTTCCGTCAGGCTGCGGTCCCACGTTAAGCGCAAGATTTCCGCCCTTTACCACTATGTCCATCAGGAGACACGCAAGTTCTCTCGGAGTCTTGTATTTATCCTCATATTTAAACGAGAACGAGGTGCCCATCGTAATGCAGCTTTCCCACGGAATACCGAGCGGTTCGTCCGGAACACACTGTTCGGGCGTCACATAGTTCTCATAAGGTCCGCCGACGGTACGGTCTGCGGAAAGCACCCAGGGCTGGATTCGCCTCGCTTCGTCGACTATCTCGCCTAGACGTATGTCTTCGCCTGATTCCTTGCACACCCATCCCGCGTCAAACCAGAGAACATCTATCTTTCCGTAATCTCTTACAAGCTCGATTATCTGGTTCTTTGTAAACTCTCTGAATTCTTCCCATTTCTTCGGGTTCTTTGCGGGATCGTAAGAAGGACCGCGCCAGGTCTTTTCACCCATTTCGCCGTCTTTGGTCCAGTAACAGGGCACATGCCAGTCGGCCTTGGAAAAATATGCCGCGATGCCGAGCCCTTTCTTTCGCATCTCGTCAAAAAGCACTTTTACGACATTTGCATTTTTGTTTGTATGGAACGGGCAGTCGGGCGAAGTTATCTTGTAGTCCGAATATTTGCTGTCCCACATGCAGAAGCCGTCATGATGCTTGGTCGTGAACACAACATACTTAAACCCTGCGTTTGCGGCTTCTTCAGCCCATTTTTCAGGTCTGAAGCGCACCGGGTTGAACGTCTTGTTCAGCGCAAAGTACTGCTCTTTAAAGGTCTTGTCGTCAAATTCAAAATCATCGCGTTCTCTGCACCAGGAAGTGTCCTCGTCCGAAAGTGCCCAGGACTCGACAACTCCCCACTGGGAATATATCCCCCAGTGCATCATAAGTGCGATCTTCTGGTCCTGAAACCACTCAAGCTGTGCCTTTACAGCTTCCTCCTTCGGAGGAACGTAGCGGTCCGCACGGCTGTAGTTATGCACGCCTTCCTCAACCGCATTCTCTGTCTCAGGGATCATTTTTTCGTCTTTTTCTTCCATGTTTTTATCCTGTCCTGCTCTTAAGCCGAGCGGTCGTCATCCAAGGAGATTATCATGTAAAGTGTTCAAAAGCACACGTGTCTTGTCACATTTGTGCTCCCAGTAAAAGCACCCTGCGTAGCCATGTTCTTTAACGTACTCTGCCTTTAGTTTCAGCGATTCCGGATCATCGTAGGAAAGGAACGTCGACCCGTCAAAAAGGTAAGGTGCTTTCGCTTCGTCGTCCCAATAACGCACAAAGCCTTTTTTGTTAACATACTCGGTCGAAAGCTCGCCGTAATCCGGTCCGTATCCCCCGCCGTACTTGCATATCTGCAGAAGTCCATGGTTCCTGTCCGCGATCTCTACCCATTTTCTCGAATAGAATGCGCAGCCCATGAGCAGCTTTTCCTTTGGCACACCAGCCTCATGAAAAAGCGTGAGCGCCTGGTCGCAGCTGTTCCTGAAAACATCTCCGATGTTTGAATAGAGCGCTGTGTGATGTCCCGCAAGTGCATGAAAACCGCATTTCAGATCGTAAGTCATAAGGCAGATATGATCGAGTATCTCGGAAAGAGCCGGAAGATCCGTGCATTTCACATAGTAAAGATCCGCTCCCGCAGCGATCGTAAGGAGTTTTCTCTCCCCCGGGAGTTTGTCGAGTTCGTTTCTTATCTCTCTGCAGAGCAGGGTAAAATTGTCACGGTCTTCAGGTGTTGTATCATATCCGTTTGAAGGAACGCAAGGGTATTCCCAGTCGAGATCGATGCCGTCAAGGCCCGTCTCGGTGATGAGCTCCGCCATGCTCTTTGC
This sequence comes from Lachnospiraceae bacterium, assembly GCA_016283775.1. Classification (GTDB taxonomy): domain Bacteria; phylum Bacillota; class Clostridia; order Lachnospirales; family Lachnospiraceae; genus RGIG3528. Next base: position 66,144 of record JAEENL010000114.1, read on the forward strand.
TGTTTTTTTTCTTAAACCTTCATCTGCTGAGCACACGGCAAAGGAATTGCTCGCCCCCGGCGCTCCCACAAACGAGAGCAGGACTTTTATGTCGGGATTCCATTTTTTGAACTGCGGTATCATCAGCACTTTGTCGTGCTTTGCTCCTGTCACGGTCCCGTCGGATACGAGTCCTCCGAAAGCGATGTTTATGTGTGTGAGCTTTTTCACATCGCTCTCGGTGATCTCACCGCTCCCGACATAGCCTATAAGTTTGTATTTTGTGGTGTTTCCAGCCATTTCAAATATCCACCGTTAAAATCTTATTCTGAATGTCTTTACTTCGTAAGGCTTTATCTCAAAACTGAAGTTTTTGCCGTTTGCCTTTACGTCCCCGAGAGTTTCGTCCTCGGTAAGGTTTGTCTCGGTAACGTTCTTTATGTCAAACGCAGTGCTTAAGTTCACGCGGCACCTTGTATTTTCCGTCTCATAGAGTCTTACGATGATGCCGTCGCCGTTTTCTGCGTGCTTTATGGTCTCAAGCACAACGTTGTCGCAGTCGATGCTCATGAAGGAGAAGCGGTCCTTTTCGGGTGCTCCTGCAATTACCTTTACGGGAACGTTAAGGTTAAAGCTCTCGTGAACGGTATTCTGAGCGGCAAATCCGCCAAGGTGAGGATAGAGCGAATATGTAAAGAAGTGCTCTTCTCTGTCTGCAGCCTGAGGATCCGTGCCGGACTTGATCAGTGTGAGTGAAAGATTGTGATCAAGAACGGAATATCCGTATTTGCAGTCGTTCATGAGGCTCACGCCGTAGCCGCCCTCGGAAACATCAGCCCACTTGTGGCCGCACGATTCAAAGCGCGCAAAATCCCAGCTTGTGTTCTTGTGGATCTTTCTTGTGAGGTTACCGAACTGTATGTCAAATCTCGCTTCGTCTGTGTGGATGTCAAGCGGGAAATGTACCTTCATCAGGTGCTCGGAGAACTTCCAGTCAACATAGGTCTCAAAGTCGATCCTTCTGGTGTCGGCATAGAACATGATCTTCTGGCGGATCACGGTGTCTCCCATCTTAAGGCCCACAGAGAGAGTCGCGCGGACAGGTCCCTTCTCGATCCATTCAAAATCCGTCACCTCGTCCACTCTCCACGATTTCTCCTGGTAATAAACATCAATGTCCCAGTTGGAGAAGCACATGGGCTTGTCTTCGTAAACCCTGAGCTCGTTTCCTGTTCTTTCGGGAAGGAGCAGTTCTCTCTCGGCTTCCTTATCGTAGATGCTTGTGAAACCGCCGAACTTATCTATCGAAATACGATAGAAAGGAGTCTCGATATTGTTTCCTGAAATGTTCAGTCTGTTTTCCGCTTTTCCTGCGGCAGGTGTAAGTGTCACATAGCCCTTTGAAGGGATGTGCTTTACATATGCAACGCCACCGTCTGCGGTCTTCTGAACGGGATAAACGTCATTTCCGTATGCAAACGCTTCGGGAACTTCACCTGTAAATGTAACAACGTCGTCACGGTCAAATCCGAGTGTGTTGAAAAGAACTGTGTCATTTCCCTGTCCCACAACGCATGCTGTTCTCTCGTCTTCAAGAGTTTTGATCTCTTTTGCGATCTCCTCGTATTCAACCTTTGTAACGTCGTAAACTTCCTTTATCGAAGAACCGGGAAGGATGTCATGGAACTGGTTCCGGAGTATTATCTCCCACATGTCATCCATTTCGGCCTTGGGGTACTTTGCTCCTTTGAGCGCGGCAAGCGTCGCAAGAAGCTCAAGCTCCATCATCATATATTCGGTCTTTCTGTTTGAACGCTTGTTCCTTCCCATGGAAGTAAGCGTTCCGCGGTGATACTCAAAGTAAAGCTCTCCGACCCATCTGGGCAGGCGCTTGCTGTTTCCTACTTTCTTTTCGAGTTCCTCAAAATACGTCCTCGAACCTTCCTGACGAACCTTCGGAATGCCCTTGATGCCGTGCTTCATGCGCTTTGCGGTCTCAAGCATCACTCTTGTGGGGCCGCCGCCGCCGTCTCCCCATCCGAAGGAAACAAGAATGTCATTGTTGATGTCCTTGTTCTGATAGCGCTCCCAGCCGCCCATTATCGAATCGGGATGGAGCATGCCGTTGTATGTGGTGAAATAGCTGTTAAGGCTCTGTCCCACACCGAGGGTTGTGATGAGGTGTGTAAATACGGTGCTGCCGTCAATGCCTTCCCAGTTGAAGGTGTCGAACGGGATCTTGTCAAACTGGTTCCACGCAAGCTTTGTGGTCATGAAATAGTCGATGCCCGACTTTTTCATGATCTGGGGGAGGTTCCCGTTATATCCGAAAACATCGGGAAGCCAGAGGACGCGGTTGTCCTTTCCGAATTCCTCTTTAAAGAAGCGTTTTCCGTAAATGAACTGTCTTACAAGTGACTCGCCGGATGTGAGGTTGCAGTCCGCTTCTACCCACATTCCGCCTTCGGGCTCCCATCTGCCTTCCTTCACGCGCTCCTTGATACGGGCGTATTCTTCGGGATGGCGCTCCTTAACGAATTTGTAGAGCTGGGGCTGGCTGGACATGAACTTGTAATCCGGGAATTCGTCCATGAGCTTAAGTACCGTTGCAAAGCTTCTGCAGGCTTTCTGCCTTACCTGCGCAACGGTCCAGAGCCATGCGACGTCGATATGAGTGTGTCCAATGCAGGTCGCGATCACATCGCTGTAGCCCGAAAGGTCCTCATACAGATGCTTTCCGATATATTCGGAAGCCGTCTTTACGGATTCGTGGAACTCCTTGCTTCCGGGATTTCTAAGATCGAGGAGGTTTATGGTATCGTTAACTACTTCCTCTATCTCGACTCTCGGGCGCTTGTCGGCTTCCATTCTGTTAAGTCCCCAGAGAGGGACCTGAATGTCATAGTAAAGTGCGTTTGTCTCGGGGTTTATCACAAGAAGGTCCGTACGGAGCTTAAATTCGTTGTGGAGCGTGCCTGTGTATGCCTGAAGATCCACGCGAAGGGTTTCTCCGCCTTTTGCTTTGGTGGTTAACAGTATCTCTTTATGGTTGATATCAAGTCCCTGGGTAACAAGTCCGTTAACAAAAACAAGGAACTGCGGATTTCTTCCGTCGTCGCCGTTCTCAAGCTGTGTCCTTACCAGGAACCATACTTCCTTGCCGTCCATATCGGAAGGGATCGTTATATCGTTTCTGAACCAGTAGTGTCTGTCGGGACCGTACCAAAGTTCTTTTGTGTTGTCAAAATCGCGCCATTCCCCTTCGGCAACCTCTGCCTCTTCAGGGGTGATAAAGCAGCCTTCTTTCACCTTCCAGCCGTCAACAAAAGATGTTTTCTCAACGCTGTAAAACTTCAGCTGGTCCGCGATGATCTGTGCTCTTTCCTTAGCAAACCTCATAATAATCTCCTCTCTTAAGGCAAGAGCCTTCACCCTTTGTGTACGACATCATTGCCCATTAACACATTTATACAATATTTTAACATATTTTTCAAGTTTATTTATCATTTTTATATAAAAATTTGCCCCGAGACGTTAACATTTGTTAACATTCCGAGGCATTTGCTCTTTAAATCCGTATCATTTTATAAACATTGCGTCACCGAACGAGAAAAATCTATAGCGCTCGCGTATGGCTTCTTCATACGCCGAGAGCACATGCTCACGCCCCGCAAGCGCAGAAACGAGCATTATGAGCGTAGATTCCGGAAGGTGGAAATTCGTGATGAGGCAGATTTCATGAAGGATGAAAAATCAATAAGATCAAAAAAGAACCTCACTCTGCCTTCCGGTAAAGTGAGGTTCTGATAATGTACGAACCGTTTTGTCCGACTAACCGATCCCTTGCATCAATAGTTGCGGGAAAGCTGTGCTTTTGCCGCTTCCATGAGCGTGTTCCATGCATGCTCGTCATAGTCGTTTCTGTTGAGACCTTTGAGCATATCCGCGATCTCGGTGAAACGTGCCACCGTGTTGCTCTGTTTTGCGGGAGCCGCAGGCTTGTACTCATTGTACATCTGAGTGTAAAACGAGATAAGCTCCCTGTTTGTCTTCTCATGCGCCTCGATCATATGAGCGATGCCGTTGTCTGTCTCGTTTGAGACCTGCTCCACCGCATTCCTTAAGGTCTCTGTGTCGAGTGCGATGCATTCAAGCATGTGAAGCGCATATTCCGCGGAAGGTGTGCATGTAACCGTTTTTAAAGAATCTTCTGTCATTGTTTTGTCCTCCAAATTATCCGGCGGACACGTCAGGCAAATTGTATCCTCTGTTTCGCAGGACACATAACGTGCCCGGCCGTTTTTTACTAAGCCCCTTGCCCTTTTCGGGTAGGTGGTTCCGATAAGTCTGCCTGATTCATCAACAACACTTACGTTTTTTGTCATGGGTTTCTCCCCCTGCATCATTGAATGGATCGAGTGCTGTTTTTTGTTATGGGTGCCGTCCCCGACTCGAGTGATATGGTATCATATCCGCTTAAAGATGGCAAGCGGGAAATTATCGTCTGAAAATTATCGTCGAGCCTGCATCAGACAAAATGCATAAATAATCTTAACGCCGCATACAATATCAGCATGTGCACAGGATAAAACACGTAATAGAAAACCTTTGGAAGCTGCCGGCCTTTTGAACGATCATAAAACAAGACCAGGATCAAGGCCGCAAGTACTCCCACCATATCGGGCAAAACAAAGCGGGCATAGTTACGAAGATTCTCCTCCAAACACCGGTAAAACATTTCCCATCCCTTTTGCATAGATCCTAAATTTGTACTGTATTGGATCAATGCATTCGGCAAATTATGGATAATAAACCCCGCAAAATATTGTAACATGCCTACAAAAAGCATTAATAGCTTATGCTTCTTCAAGAGGTGAAAAGCCACCACAAGTCCGATTCCCAGCAAGCCGTAATCACAACGTACCAGCTCTGCAAGAAGCATTCCGCACAAAATGATCCCGATACACGCGAAATTCTTTCCCCTTTTCAAGCCGCGGATGATCCTGCTATCCATCACCCAAACAGTACAACGCTTGTATATACATTATCCTGAATGCAGCTGTTTACAGGCGGCCCGCAGGTTCTTTTTATTTTATGAACATCGCATCACCGAACGAGAAAAAGCGGTATCGTTCGCGAATTGCTTCTTCATAAGCAGCAAGTACATGCTCTCTGCCGGCAAGTGCCGATACCAGCATGATGAGCGTTGATTCCGGAAGATGGAAGTTTGTGATAAGGCAGTCGAGAGCTTTGAACTTGTACCCAGGATAAATGAAGATCTGGGTGTCGCCGGAGCCGGGACGTATCACGCCGTTTTCATCGGCTACTGTCTCAATGGTCCTGGTGCTCGTCGTACCGACGCAGATGAGCCTTCCGCCGGCAGCCTTCGCATCGTTTATTTTTTTTGCTTCGGCCTCGAGTACCTGATAGCTTTCGGTATGCATAAGGTGGTCGAGAACGTTTTCTTCTTTGACCGGGCGGAATGTGCCGAGACCCACGTGAAGCGTTACACGCGCAATGATAACGCCGTTGTCCTCAAGCTTTTTAAGAAGCGCTTCGGTAAAATGAAGCCCTGCCGTGGGAGCTGCCGCGGAACCGTCGTTCTTTGCGTATACCGTCTGGTATCTGTTCTTGTCCTTGAGTTCGTGCGTGATATAGGGAGGGAGCGGCATCTGGCCGAGTTTGTCCAGGATCTCTTCAAAGATCCCTTTGTAAAGGAACTTCACCATGCGGTTACCGTCGGGAAGACAGTCCACTATCTCCGCATCGAGCAGACCGTCACCAAATGTGAGTTTTGCACCTGTCCTGAGTTTCTTGCCGGGCTTTACAATAGCTTCCCATACGTCGCCTTCGTGACGCTTTAAAAGAAGAACCTCGACATGAGCGCCGTACTGCCTTGAAGAGCCGTCAGTCTCGCCTGTCTTTACTCCGAGAAGACGCGCGGGGATGACCTTTGTGTCATTTATAACGAGACAGTCGCCGGGACGTAGATATTCCGTGATGTCGCTGAAAACCTTGTGTTGCACTTCTCCCGTGATCTTATCGAGCACGAGAAGCCTTGATGATGAACGGTCTTCGAGAGGATCCTGTGCGATAAGCTCCTCGGGAAGATCAAAGTAAAAATCCGATTTTCTTAAAATTTCTGCCATTGTTAACGTGTTTCCTTTGTCTATTCTTTTATGGTGCAGTCGATGACGAAAGGCACCTTGGACTTCAAGGCCTGTTTTAAGGCCGCCTGCAGTTCTTTCACCGTTGAAACGCGGACACCCTTGCATCCGAGGCCTTCCGCCACTTTTACAAAATCAACGTTGTCGTTGATATCCGTGCAAGAATGTCGTCCTCCGCAAAATTCGTCCTGCATCTCACGTACAAGCCCGAGACAGCGGTTGTTGAAGATTATCTCAATGATGGGAACGGAATAACGTGATGCGGTTGCAAGCTCCGCCATGTTCATCCTGAAGCAGCCGTCACCAGCGAGATTTATGACCGTAGCGGTGGGACGCGCAAGCTTTGCTCCTATGGCCGCTCCAAGTCCGAATCCCATTGTGCCGAGTCCGCCGGATGTGAGTAAAGTGCGCGGCGCTTTGAATTTATAAACGCTTGCGGCCGCCATCTGGTGCGCGCCCACTTCGGCGACTATCATCGCGTCGAGGTCTTTTGTCGTGTCGTAAACCGTTTGTACTATCCCTTCTTTAGAGAGTAAAGCAGAATCCGGGGTTTTTGAAACCTGCGTAGTCTTTGGTGCTTTGACAGGTTTTGATGCACCGTTATCACATAAACTGCGTATCCATGCGGGATGCTTCTTCTCTGTGATATAGGGGAGCAGCGCCCTTAAAACGTGTTTTACGTCACCCGTGAGAGAAAGGGAGACATTCACATTTTTATTGATCTCAGCGGGATCTATGTCAATGTGGATCACTTCGGCATTAGGCGCAAAGTTTTCCCTTCCCCTCATCGCGCGGTCGGAAAAACGCACTCCGCAGGCGATACAGAGGTCGCATTGATCGACAGCTGAATTTGCGGCATCCGTTCCGTGAATTCCCGTCATCCCGAGGTAATTCGCATGGTCTCCCGGAATAACGCCTTTTCCCATCAGGGAATCGCAGAAAACCGCATCGATCTTTTTTCCAAGCTCGATCAGCTCGTTCTGGGCGCCCGAGATCGCAGCGCCGCCGCCTGCATAGATGAGCGGACGCTTTGCCTTTGAGATGAGCTTTGCGGCCGCCTTCAGGTCTTTTTCCGAAAACGTATCATAATTCCTGAGCTTAAAACTGTCAACCGTATTTTCCGGGCATTCCGCCATCAGCACATCAGTCGTGATGTCGACAAGCACAGGTCCCGGTCTCCCGCTCCTTGCGATCGCAAAAGCTCGGTATACGGTCTCGGCGAGTCTGCTCACATCCTTTACAATGAAATTGTGCTTTGTTACAGGCATTGTGATGCCTGCGATGTCAACCTCCTGGAATGAATCCTTTCCGAGCATGAACGTCGAAACGTTTCCCGTGATCGCGACAAGCGGCACCGAATCCATGTATGCCGTTGCAATGCCCGTGACCAGATTTGTCGCGCCCGGCCCGCTCGTTGCAAGACATACGCCCACACGCCCCGTGGCGCGCGCGTACCCGTCAGCCGCGTGCGCGGCCCCCTGCTCATGTGCGGTAAGGATGTGCCTTATCTTTTTGCATCTGTACAATGCGTCATATATCCCGATTATCGCGCCGCCCGGATATCCGAACACAGTGTCTACGCCTTCATCCGTCAGCACTTTTATCAGCATTTCAGCCCCGTTCATGTCGCTCTCCTATTGTCAGAAAATATCTGTTAATGTTCATCAATTAAAAACAAAAAAACCGTTGACTTTTTTGAAACACGGTGGTATTATATCACTCGTGTTCAGCAATGGCAAACACAAAAATGCGCGAGTGGCTCAGTTGGTGGAGCGCGACCTTGCCAAGGTCGAGGCCGCGGGTTCGAGTCCCGTCTC
>JAEENL010000115.1 GCA_016283775.1 Lachnospiraceae bacterium
TTTCTTTTATCTTCGCCTACGGTCTTGTAGAATTCATCTACATCAACCTCCAAACGCACCGTATAATCGGGCTTTGCGCGGATGTTGACCAACTGAACAACCGTCTCCACATGACCTGAATGGCAAAATTGATCTACGGGGCAGACTTTTTTCAGGCTGTATCCGTTTGCCAAAAGGAACTTCACATCTCTTGCAAGGGTTGCGGGATCGCAGGAAACATACACCACCGATTTCGGGGACATGGAGATCACGGTTTTCAGCAAAACTTCATCACAACCTTTTCGAGGCGGATCTACCACGACAACGTCGCAGTTGTGATTCTTGTCAAAGCCACTGTTTTCCATGTGTTTGCAGTTTGTTAATTCGTCATTTAACTTTTCTACAACGTCTTCAGCAGCGCCCACAAAGAACTCCGCATTTGAGATATTGTTGATCTTTGCATTTTCTTTTGCGTTTTGGATAGCCTCGGGCACTATCTCCACCCCGTAGACTTTTTTTGCATGACGGGCAAGAAAAAGTGAGATCGTACCGATGCCGCAATAAAGGTCCCATACGACGCCAAGCCTTCCGTCTTCAAAGCCCGACAGAGCATATGATAATGCCTTATCATAGAGTTTCTTCGTCTGGATAGGATTTACCTGGTAAAAAGCAAGTGGAGATATCCTGAACAGAACGTCTCCTATCTTGTCCGTGATGCATGGAGCCCCATATACCGTAAACACCTTTTTTCCCATTATGACATTGGTATTTTCCGTGTTTATGTTTACGCAGAAGGAAGCGAGCTTATACTCCGGCATATCCGGATGGTGTGAAGGAGATGCGTTAAAATCTGCAACTGCTTTCATAAACCCTGTTGTCATAGCCTCAGACATTTCCGACCCGGCTTTCCAGTTTTCCGCTTCCTTTCCATGCGCATTTATCACAAGGCAGATCATGACCTCGCCTGTGCTCACTCCAACCCTGATCATGCAGTGTCTGAGAGTCCCTCTGCCGGTCTCTTCATTGTATGGTGTTATGTTAAATTTAGATATAATTTTTCTCAAATGCAGTAAAATAAAGGGCGCAACGGGATTCTCGATCTGACATTCGTCGTTTTCGATTATGCTGTGTGAGTGCTTGGCGTAAAACCCTATCCTGACATTTCCGTCCTTGTCGGTACCGACAGGATACTGTGCTTTATTCCTGAAATGCCAAGGCTCATCCATTCCCACAGCCGGTTCCATTATGCCTTTCAGGTATTCGGGGTCGACTCCGCCAATCCTGGTCAGGCAGTCAAATACCTTTTTTTCTTTGTACTTTAACTGCGTTTTATATGATACCTGCTGAATGCTGCAACCACCGCATCTTATCGCCACAGGGCATCGAGGTTCGACCCGGTCCGCAGACGGCGTGATGATCTTTTCGATACGTCCGTAGGCATAATTCTTTTTTACTTTGGTTATCCGGATGTCTGCTTCGTCTCCGGGAACGGCATTATTGACAAATATGGTGAAGGTATCGAGTTTTCCGACACCTTCACCATCTGTACCGATATCCGTTATTGTGAGCCTTACGATATCATTCTTTTCCATATCACTCCCATGAACCGGTCTTTCTTATGTTGGATTCAAAATTCTTCTGGAAACCGAGCCATCCGTCGTCAACAGCTGTATTGAACAGCTCATTCAGGGTTTCCATCTTCGCATCCATATTGTCAGCCATGCTCAGAGCGAACGCTTCGGCAAGAGCCGGTTTTTTCGGACTGCCGTATTCCAGTTCGCCGTGATGAGCCAAAATGCAATGTAAAACCTCATTTTTGAGTTTCTTCGGGAAGTTCTCGATCTCGTCGATCTTTCTTCCGACGAAATCCGCTCCCATGTAAATGTGTCCAAGAAGCTGTCCCTCATCGGTATAATCGTTCTCAGGGAGATCAGACAGTTCATTAAGCTTTCCAATGTCATGCAGCATGGCCGCAGTTAAAATTAAATCCTGGTTTAATATCGGATAATTCTCCGCAAACGCTTTGCACAAGCGGGTTACCGAAACGGTATGCTCCAAAAGTCCGCCTTTAAATGCGTGATGTATGGACTTTGCGGCAGAGTGTTCGCTGAAGGCTTTTGCCACTTTTTTGTCGTTAATGAACACTGAGTTCAGCAATTCCGAAAGGTATTGGTTTTTTACACTCTTGATATACCCCATTAGTTCCCTGTACATCGTTCCCACATCTTTGGTGCTCGAAGGAAGATAATCGTCAGGATCGTATTCACCCTCATTCAATTTTCTAAGACGGTTTATGGTTATCTGAGGCCTCTGATTGAACACCTTTACAAAGCCATCAATATGGATATAATCCCCTGTCTCAAACTCACCTATGCCGGGATTTGCCGGATTCCAGACTTTTCCGTCTATCGTACCGGTCTTATCGACAAGGCTCAGGGCATAATAATCGTCTCCTGACTGTTTTTTGCCCAGTTCTTTTTTTCTGCAGAGATAGGTCTCACTGATACTGTCGCCTTCCCTTATATCCTTGATATACTTCATCAAAAAATCCTCCTGATTTATTTGGATGTCACGATCACAGTAGTCCTGTCGGACGCTATACCGTCTTTGTTCATGCGGAAATATCTGATCTCAAGAGATGTCCCGTGCGGCACCGTCGCAAGTATCTCCATAAGGTCTTCCAGACCCTTTATGGGTTTTCCGTTTATTGAAAAGATGATGTCTCCGTTCTTGAGTCCTGCCTGGTATGCAGGAGAAGCAGCCAGGACCTCATTTACATAGATCCCTTCGTCTGTCTCCACCACAGCGGCGACTTTTTCCGAAATATCCGATCCCATTACACCGAAAAGGCTGACCTTGCCACCATTCAAAAGCTTGTTTATCACAGGCTTCAAAGCGTCCACTGTGATACATGTGGTGATATTGTCATTGGGATTGTTTTTGAAAGTGTGCGTCACCATTCCGCACACCTCTCCCTCAAGAGAGAACACAAACGCGCTCGAGCCCTGATAATCGGGCCAGTCTGTGGTAAAAAATTTCACCTGCCCGTCTCTTACGGGAACCGCGCTTCCCATGCTGGAAACTATACCGAGCGCGATCGAATTTTCATAGCCGTTTGCATTTCCGAGCGCAACGACAGGCATACCGGTATAAATGTCGTCAGACTTCTTGAAAACGGCATATTCAAGAGCTTGGAAAACGTCTTCCGGCACGGCGTCAATGCTCACCGAGATCACAGCAAGCCCATAGTCCTTGTCAAACGAATAAAGCGATGCCGCAGTCTCTGTATTTCCGATGGAGACCTCTAATTTCTCCGATCCACCCACCGAAGCATAGTCGGTTAGGATAAGTATATCAACGCCGTCCTGACCAAGAAGCAGTCCGGTCGTAGCTGTGACGATCTCGTACTTTTCGCCGAACCAGTCGGTCCCGAATGATGTGACTTCGATGTTTGAAACCATCCCCGCCACTTCTTTCGCGCTCTCCATTACTTTGGACAGATATTCGATATATTCGGCCGCGCCTGTCGGTTCCGGTGTCGGAGAAACCGACGGATCGGGCGTCACTGTCGGTTCTGCCGTAACCTCAGGGCCCGGTGTGGGAGTAGCGTCTCCCGACTGACCTGCCTCAGACGTGGGTGCAGGCGTTGTTGTTCCTTCGGCGCCACCCGCAACAGATGTGACCTCAGGATCCGGAGTCACGGTAGGCTCCGGCGTATCGGTAGGTGTTGCGACAGGTGCAGGGGTCTTTTCGGGCGCCGCAGTCGCTGTCGGGGTATCTGTGGGAGATGCCGCAGATGTCGGACCTGCAGTCGGAGTGGCAGCCACGGTCGCCGTCGGCGCCGGTGTATGTGTCGCCATAACAGCGGCCGTCGTATCGGGCGCCGTAGTCGGAGTCGGTGTGGCCGACGGAGATCTTGACCACGACGGAGACACCACAGGATATGTGATCCTCGGGGTGGCAGTGGGTATGGGAGAGGGCGTCTTTTCTTTTACACTGACCTCATTCCGCTTGTTCTCATCGATCCCGAGTATCTCGGAGACTTTGTCATTTGAAAGCAAAAAGACCACTCTCGCGACAACTCCGAAGATTACCGCAAGCGCAATGACAAAAACCACTGTCGCAAGCCTTCCGAGCATGCGCCTGCGCCGTTTATCCAGAATGGTCTCCTTTATGTAGCGCTCTTCGTCTGTCTCATTCACATTCGAAGTGTTTTCATTTTCTATGGCCTTTTTCTCTGTATCGTCTTTCATAAAACCTCCGGCCGGTCATTCGGCGGATTTAAGCGTAAATACAAACTCGGTGCCCACGCCTACCGTGCTGACAACGGAAATATCCTGTCCGTGGGCCTTTATGATCTCCTTTACGATGGAGAGTCCAAGTCCCGAACCCTTTTTGTCACGGCCTCTTGAGGAATCGCTCTTGTAAAAGCGCTCCCAGATCTTGTTGATCGAATCTTTCGGTATGCCTGCGCCGTTATCCTTGACCGACACAGACACCTTGCTTCCCTTGAGTTTCGTGGTTATCGTTATCTCCGAGTCACTGTTCGAAAACTTGATCGCGTTGTCAAGAAGGTTGTAGATGACCTGCTGTATCCTGTCGGAATCCGCCTCGACAAAGGTTTCCTTCTGTGAAAACACCAGATTCAGCACCAGATTTTTCTTTTTGAAAGTCCCCTCAAACGACAGCGCGATCTGCCTGATCATCTTGTTTATGTCAAACAGCGTGAGATTCAGCATCAGACCGTTAAAATCGATATTATTGAGCTGAAGCAGATTTGATGTGAGTTTTGTGAGTCTCTCGGTCTCATAAAGCAGGATATCGAAATATTTGTCCTGCTCCTCCTTTGCGATCGTGCCGTCCTTCATCGCCTCAAGATATCCGCGTATCGAGGTGAGAGGCGACCTGAAATCGTGTGAAACATTGGACAGAAACTTCCTTTGAGTCTCGTCATTACCCTTTAGCCGCTCGCCCATATATCTCACAGTGCCGCCAAGCTCTGACAGTTCCTTTGGATAGGACAGATCAAAGTCTCCCTTGAAATTGTCCGCGATGTAAGCCCTCGTCTTCTTTGAAAGCCTGGAGATTGGGCGTATCGTGAGGAAATAGAGCACCATCATTGCCAAAACGAGCATCGGTACAAAAATGAGATAACACACGTTCACGAAATCCGTGTAATAGACCCCTTCGGAATAAATATCCGCCATGGGAACCATTATGGAAAGATACCCGCGGAGCGTGTAATTGTGCACAACGGGCACAGTCACACAGAGCATCGGATCACGGATTATCCCGTTGATGACAAGGTTTTTGATCACAGTGCGGTCAAGAAAGCCATCGTACACATCGTTCACGTTGACTCCGAAGGCGCTCACCGCGGAATCCACCGAGATGAGCCCGGACGATCCTATCATCCAGATCCTCGTGCCGGTGATAGAGCCCGCGATCTCAAGCCTGTCTATCAGCTCCACCGCGTTCATCGACTTGTCGTAATAGTTCATAAGATAGTCGTTCACTATCTTGTTGGCCTCAGCGTATAGCTCGTCTTCCTTGTTTTTCACAAGCCTGTTCTGCATGAAGTTTAACCCCACGGTATTCAGCAGGACGAACATCAAAAGTGCCAGCACCACGGCAGTGATTATATATTTTACAAGTGCCGAAACATTTTTCACTTAGTTGACCTCAAACTTATAACCCACACCCCATATGGTGGAAATGGACCAGTTTTCCCCGGCCTTTATCTTCTCTCTGAGGCGTTTTACATGGACATCGACGGTCCTCGTGTCACCCGGATATTCATAACCCCAGATCTTGTCGAGAAGTTGCTCTCTCGTAAACACGCGGTTCGGATTTGCCGCAAGATAATAAAGGAGCTCCAGTTCCTTCGGAGGCATGTCGAGCTTTGTCCCATTATAAGTGACCATATAATTTGTCTTGTTGATCGTGATGCCCGGATATTCAACATATTCTCCGGTCTGGGAATTAGGTGCCTTGATGTTTTCAGAAACACCTGACTTATCCCCGCTACGCCTGAGCACGGCTTTGCATCTTGCCACAAGTTCCTTTGAATCAAAAGGCTTCATGACATAGTCATCCGCGCCAAGCTCCAGCCCGAGCACCTTGTCAAAGACCTCGCCCTTGGCAGAAAGCATGATCACAGGCACCTTCGACTCTTTTCTGATCTCGCGGAGAACACCGTATCCGTCCATACCGGGAAGCATGATGTCAAGAAGCACAAGATCCGGTTCAAACTCTTTAAACGCCTTCAGCGCGTCCTCTCCGTCATATGAGATCTGTGTCCGGAAGCATTCCTTGTTGAGATAGAGCGCAACAAGCTCCGCAATGCTCTCATCATCGTCCACAACAAGTATCTTTTGTTTGTCCGCCATTTTATCACCTCTTGACATCAAAAATGCATATTACTTAAAAGTTACTATCGTTACGCCGGCGTCTCCCTCTCCAAAACTTCCGAGTCTGAACTCCGCGACGTATTTGAGCTTTTTAAGATGCTTATGTACAGCTTCCTTGAGCGCTCCGGTGCCTCTTCCGTGGATTATCGTGCACTTAGGAAGATGAGAAAGATAAGCATCGTCCAGATATTTTTCAAGTACCGGAAGGGCCTCATCGACACGCATTCCGACAAGATTCAGCTCGGGATGGATCGTCATCGCCTTGGACATTGAACTCTTTGTGCCGCCCTTTTTGTTCTCAGGCTCTTTCACTGCCCTGGATATCCACCTGATGTCTTTCCGGCTCACCTTGGTCTGCATCGCGCCCGCACGCACTCCAAGCACACCTTTGGCATCGGGGAGAGAAGTCACCACGCCTTCGATGTTGAGATTTATAAGGCATACAACATCTCCGAGCATTATATCTTTGCTGCTGTCATCCTCGTTTGTCTTTTCGCTCCGCTTTACGGCCAATGCCTTGGAATTTTCTGAAACCCTGTCACGGAGCGCGGTGCGTTCACGTTCCAGATCGGCCATGTTGAAATCGGCGCCGAGCTTGTTAAGACGCTTTATGGCTTCGTCGGCATATTCCTTTGCCTCTTCCACGATGCGCCTTGCTTCCTCGTTTGCTTCACGCAATATCCTGTCTCGCGAAGCCTCGAGTTTTTCATTCTTCTCCTCAAAACGACGTTTAAGGTTTTCGGCTTCTTCCCTTGCGGATGCCGTCCTTTCCTCGTCGCGTTCCATCTTTGTCCTTCTCTGGTCAAGATCGGAGATAACGTCCTCAAAGCTCTTGTCTTTGGTGCCTACAAAGGAATCCGCCATTTCTATGATGTCATTTCCAAGTCCGAGCTTTCTTGATATCTCAAATGCATTCGATTTGCCCGGGATGCCGATGAGAAGCCTGTATGTCGGCTTCAGAGTCTCTATGTCAAATTCGCAGCATGCATTGGAAACGCCCGGAGTGGACAGAGCGTATATCTTCAGCTCCGGATAGTGCGTTGTTGCCACGACTCTCGCGCCTCGCGCATGAAGATCGGTAAGGATCGCCTGTGCGAGAGCTGCACCCTCTGTGGGATCCGTCCCTGCGCAAAGCTCATCAAAAAGCACAAGAGAATGTTTGTCCGCCTCTTTCAGGATCCTCACGATGTTCGTCATATGTGAAGAAAACGTGGAAAGGCTCTGCTCAATGCTCTGCTCGTCACCGATATCGGCAAAGATCTCCTTGAAAACGCTGAGTTTGCTCCCTTCCTGCGCGGGAATGTGCAGCCCCGCCTGTCCCATAAGGCAAAACAGCCCGACCGTCTTAAGCGTAACGGTCTTTCCGCCTGTATTCGGTCCGGTAACGACCAGGAGGTTGAACCTGCTTCCGACATAAACGTCGATGGGCACCACTTTTGCCTTGTCGATCAGAGGGTGCCTGCCTTTTCTTATGCTGACATATCCGTTCTGGTTAAATTCAGGCTCACACGCCCTCATGGATGTTGCAAGACTTCC
>JAEENL010000116.1 GCA_016283775.1 Lachnospiraceae bacterium
CGAAAGAGAACGAAGTGGAGTACAGGACAAACAAAAAGGACAGAGAGCAGGGAGTGGTGGTTCCTTTCGGCGCGGGGCTTTTTGAAAGCGAGGACTTTTCTTTTCTTTACGATGCGTCGTACCGTGTCGACGAAAAACACGGCATCGTCACGGTATACATGGGAAAGGGAGCCGAACCTTTCATGACGATAGAAAAAGTGACGGAGACAACAGATCCCGGGAAGCTGTTTAAGATCCGGAAAAAAACACTAGAAAAGGAATTGGGGAAAAAACTTGAAGGATCCAAAACGGTGCGCGAACTTTCACTTGGGAAAAAGACCGTGTACAAGCTGCGACTGTCTGTGTCCGAAGATATCCCTGTATCTTTGTATATCGAGCCTTATCGCGACTGCTGCGTACTATATATGGTGACAGGTGAGGACAGAAAGGATATTGAAAGAAGGACGGAGGAGATAGCCGAGACGCTGAGGCTCAGTGAGAACGCTTATGTGACGCCCACGCCCACATTTACGCCAACGCCGACTTTCACACCGACACCGACTTTCACGCCAACACCGACTTTCACGCCGACACCTACTTTTACTCCGACACCTACCTTCACACCCACACCGACGGCAACGCTTACACCGACGGCAACTCCCACGCCTGCCGCAACACCTGTGGTCACAAGCGTTCCGACAGCAGGCCCCACACCGATAGTTGCGCCTACACCCGGTCCGGGCGGCGAGGATGGCCTTTACACACTTGAAGAATACACTTGCGACCTGTTTACCGTCATGAAGCCTGTCGGGTGGAAAGTGGTGAGCGACACGGTGACGATAGACGGCGGGACTCACGTTTTCTTTGGCATCATCGATCCGGACAACGAAAACAATGTCATGTTCTTTGTGGATTCGAGTGAGCCCTTCTTTAAGTCGGCCGCGGACCGCAAGATATGGACACCGTTTGTGGTCGCATATACGGGAAGCGAGATATACAAAGACGCGCCGGTACTCTCTGAAGCGAGCGCTGCGGGGATGATCCTCTCGTGGAGCGATGTGTATAAAATGTCCGTGGGACAGGCACCTGTTGCGGCGCAGTTCCTCAGGGATTACCAAGTGAGCAGGATCACGGAAAGCGGAAGCCTTCCGAACAGATATGTTGGCGGGACTGCGTCCTATGTGACCGCGGAGGTCATTGTTCCGGACTCGACCGCAGGATATGTCTTACGATTTTCAAATGAGCTCCTCGAGACCGGAACCGACTTTGCGGCATTTCTTCCCGCCTATTACATGAGCTGCCTCAACAGCGGTGTGTGCCTTTCCGCGGCGGAATATTCCGATGCGCGCATGAAACAGCTTTCGGAATGTCTCGCAAATGTTGTTATTTACTGAACGATAGCATGAATTATCAGTTTTTGCTCTTTTCCTCTTACATTTTCAGAAAAATTGTGCTATAATCTACTTTAGGCGTTTCTCGGCGCCACGGGGATGTTATCCCGCACCCCCGTATGTAGAAAGGAAAAGGTGAAATCTTGTATAACAAAGGTGATCTCCTCCAATACGGAAATAACGGAGTCTGCAGAATTGAGGATATAGTCTGGGGAATGGCGGGCTTTGACATGGGTACGCAGTATTATCTGATGGTACCCTTGAGCAACATTAACAACAGGATATATCTCCCTGTCAGCAACGACAAGGCAAAGGTCAGACCCGTGATCTCAAAAAAAGAAGCGGAGGCGATCCTTTCCAAGATCGACGAACTGAAGGAATATGTCATCGTGAACGAAAAACAGTGCGAGACCATATACAAAGAGGCACTGTATTCGCTTGACTGCTGTCACTGGTTCGAACTCCTCAAGACTCTCTGCATGAGAAAGACATCCCGTGCGCTCCAGGGGAAAAAAGTGACATCCACCGACGAACGATATTTTAAAAATGTCTCCACACGGCTTTCTGAGGAACTGACCGTGGCACTTGGAGAAAAGAAGGCCGAGAACGAGATAAACAACGCCATCGAAGCATTTGAAAACTGTGTTATCATGTAAGACATAAAAGAAGACCATTTGGGGCGGAGTTACAGGTGTAAAAAGGACCTGTGACCCCGCCCATAACTGATAGAGGGGCTTATTTTCAAGCGTTTCACGAAAACACAGAAAATTCACATCGGAGTGCTACCCTTGTTCTATCGGAGGTGACGTAATAAAATGAGTTTCAGAGAAAGATTTCAGAGGTTTATGTACGGAAGATACGGGCTCACAGCCGGTGTCGACGGCTTTTCAAGATTCCTTTTGATCGCATCGTTTGTGGTGCTGATCCTTTCGGCATTTGTGCGTATCGGCATACCTCAGGCGGGTTATGTCATGTATGCAATAGCGCTGTTCCTCATCGGTTTTTCCTATTTCAGGTTCTTTTCAAAAAACCTGTCCGCGCGCACAAAGGAAAATTACAAATACTATGAGATTTTAAACATGATAAAAGGCTTTTTTACCAAAAGTCAGGCGGGAGCGGGATATAAGCTGTTCAGGTGCCCGGGCTGCGGAAAAAAAGTGAGAGTGCCCAAAAACAAGGGTAAGATCGAGATAACCTGCAGAAATTGCCACACGACCTTTATACGCTTTACAGGCATCAGGAAATAAGCCGCAACGAGTTCTGTGTTGCGGAGCAACGGAGGTACAATGACCGGAATACCTCCGGTATTCCAAATATAGTCGCTCAAAGCCGCGACGGGCTCTCCGTTGCGGAGCAACGGAGGTGTCATGTTCGGTATAATCACGATAAACGAAAACGAGTTAAAGGTAAAGGACCTTAAGCGGTACAGGATGTACTACTGCGGGCTCTGCCACGAGCTTGCGAAAAGAGTGCCGGGCGCGGGGAGGATCACGCTGACTTATGACATGACCTTCCTTTCTATGCTCCTTGACGGTCTTTACGACCTTAAGCGCGCGGAAGCAAAAAAAAGCTGCGCGCTGCATCCTCTCACAAAGAAGCCTCTGCTTTACGGAGAGGCCACTGCCTATGCGGCGGACATGAACATCCTTTTGTCCTACTATAACCTTCTCGACAAATGGCATGATTCAAAGAACGTTGCCGCAAAAGCGGGAGCGGGAGTGCTCGAAGCACGGGTGAAAAAGATAAGCAAAGCATTTCCTGAGCAGAGCCGCGCCGTGAGAAAATATATAAAAGAGCTGCACGAGCTTGAGGCAAAAAAATGCCCCGAGACGGAAGCCGCGGCCGTGCTTACAGGAGAAATGCTCGGAACCGTTTTCTCCTGGCGTGACGATATGTGGAGCAAGGATCTTTACGAGATGGGTTTTTCGCTCGGTCGGTTCATATATTTTGCGGATGCCCTGTGCGACATGAAGGAAGACGAAAAAAAGGGCACCTACAATATTTTTCTGATACACAAAAAACAGCATCCCGAGACCGATATCGCAGCCTTTGGAAAGGATATCCTCACCATCACTGCGGCGGACGCAGCCGCGGCTTATGAGAGGCTTCCCGTAACGGACAACAAGGACATACTGCGAAACATCATCTATTCGGGGATCTGGGGCAAGGTTATGAAGGCGCTTGGAAAAAAGGACGCCACGGAGGGTAAAAGGTGAGCTTCAACGACCCATACAGAGTGCTCGGCGTATCACAGGACGCTGACATGGACGAGATAAAAAAACAATATAGGACACTCAGCCGCAAGTATCATCCGGACACAAACATCAATAACCCGAACAAGGCGCAGGCTGAGGAAAAGTTCAAAGAAGTCCAGGCTGCTTACGAGCAGATAGTGGACGAACGCGAACACGGAAGACGTGCGGGAGCCTCAGGTAGCTCATCCTACGGTGGATTCGGCGGATTTGGCGGTTTTGACGGCTTTGGCTACGGAGCTGACCGTGGAAGCACGGCAGGCACGGACTACGAGCGCGCGGCCGCAAACTACATAAACTCCCGCCATTTCAGGGAGGCGCTGAATACTCTGAGCAACCAGCCGGCATCCGAAAGGACAGCAAGATGGTATTACTTAAGCGCCATCGCAAACAGCGGCCTCGGCTACACCGTGACCGCGGTGGAGCATGCAAGGACTGCGGTGAGGATGGAACCCGGAAACGGAGATTACGTAAATCTCCTGAATGCCCTGCAGAACGGCGGCACCTGGTATTCCGACACATCAAGCTCCTACGGTAACGTAGACATCGGAAGGAACTGCCTGTACTGCCTGCTTTGCAACTGCCTTTGCGGCGGACCGAGATTTTGCTGCTTTTAATGCATTAAACAAAAAACACACAGATAAAAAGGACCGGGGGGTAGCCGGTCCTTTTTGGGTAGAATATGGGAGGAGCATTGGTCTCCACTAAAAGAGCGAGAAGGACGCTCTTTTTTTGCGCCTGTAAAGCCATATCTTGAAACGGATGAAGCGGTGTCTCAGGTACGGATAGAGATAGTATAAAAATGCCACGGAGAGGATGGTGAGGACCAGGTAAAAAAGGGCATTCTGCCAGGTGCTCATGGAACGGAGGACATCATTCGGGATAAGCGACCACACATAGAGCACGCAGACAATAAGGCATCCGAGCGTGACCGGACGCAGATAGGAAAAATCCATCGCGTTCAAGGTGTACAAAAATCTGTACAGCCTGATACGTGACCTTATTGACATTTTTTTGCTCATGAAAGCCATCATGGCTCAAGGGCCTCCGTAATGCGTGTTATGAGTGAGGATACAGCGTCCCGCTGTAATTGTGTGTGTTCGTAGACAAGACATGCTTCGTGCGCGCCCGTTGAAACAGGCGCCGAAACCTCGACAAGCAGGCGGCTTTTCAGCTTATCTGCCGCAAATTCCTTTGGAACGACCGCTATGCCGAGACCTGATACCGCAAAATCAAGAGCGGAGTCAAGCGCGTTCATTTCTATTACCGATGAAGGGGAAACAGATGAGGCAAAAAACGCCTTGTCGATGGTTTCCCTTGTGAAACTGCCTTTTTTGGGAAGCAGGAGCTGGGACTTTTCGATGAGCTCATTTCCTGCCGTTTTTATGCCCTGTTCTTTAAGGGACGCGAGGTATGAAGGGCTTGCGACGAAGATATCGTTCATGGACATGAGTGAAACATGGTCGAGCCGGTGGAACGAAGCAGGGCGGTTTATGAGTCCGAGGTCGAGATCGCCGTTTTCGACAAGCTCAAAGATGTCCGGGCTGTTCCTAAGCGAGATATCGATCTTTAAATGCGGAAAAGCAGAGACGATGCCCTTTAAATGCGGGGTGAGAAGAGGCTTGCAGAGCCAGGAGCTCACGCCCATCTTTACGGTGCCGAGCCCCAGAGAATTGATGCGCTTCAGGGCTTTTTCGGCCTGCTCGAGAGAGTTGAAAGCGGAGCGGGTGTGCTCATAAAGGATCTCACCTTCACTGGTGAGGCGTACCCCTCGTGAATTTCTCACAAAAAGCTTTACCGACAGTCCGGCTTCAAGCTTAGCAAGACTGCGGCTGACTGCGGGCTGGCTGATCAGCAGTTCTTTTGCGGCTTCCGACAGATTCCCGTTTCTTGCGACCGTATTAAATACCAGATATGAAGACAGGGAAGGTGCCTCGTCCATGAAAAAACTACCTCGATATAATCATAAGTTATAGTATGATTAAATACTATGCAAAAAGATTATAACAACATTATCGGGACAATGCAAGCGGGAAATTATAAAAAAATACACAATTTTTTCACACTTTGAACATAAAATCCTCGGATAGGGAGAATACTATGGTTCTCATATGCGGCTGCGTTGACTGTGCCGCGGACGAAGGAGGGAGATAAATTGATAGAAGTCAGAGACCTGACAAAAAAATACGGAAATGTGGAGGCTGTGCGGCATTTAAGCTTTACCGTGGAACCCGGGCAGATACTTGGTTTTCTCGGGCCGAACGGCGCAGGAAAATCCACGACGATGAACATGATCACAGGTTATATCCCGGCGACCGAAGGAACTGTGGTGATCGACGGACACGACATGGCAAAGGAGCCCGAAAAGGCAAAGAAATGCATTGGTTATCTTCCCGAGCAGCCGCCTCTCTACAAGGATATGAGAGTGAGAGAATACATAGACTTTGTGGCGGAGCTTAAAGGCGTAAAGAAAAAAGACCGCGCAAACGCTGTTTTTGACGCAATGGAAAAGACCGGCATCACACAGGTATCCGAAAAGCTCATAAGGCATCTTTCAAAGGGCTACAAGCAGAGAGTGGGCATTGCCCAGGCTATCGTTTCAAATCCGGACATCATAATCCTCGACGAGCCCACTGTGGGACTCGACCCCATGCAGATCATAGAGATAAGGGAGCTTATAAGAGAACTTGGAAAAGAACACACCGTGATCCTGAGCTCGCACATCCTTTCCGAGATCAGCGCGGTCTGCGATACCGTTATGATCATTAACAACGGGAAGCTTGTCGTTACCGATACCACTGAGAACCTTTCAAAGCACCTGAATGCAAGACAGGGCATAAAACTCACGATCAAGGGCGACAAGGACAAGGCTCTTGAAGTGCTTTCACGCACCGAAGGCGTGGAAGAAGCGGAGATCGTGTCCGAAAACGAAGATACGACCGTGATAAACGTATATACCGCGGAAAACGCGGATATCAGGGAAAACGTCTACTTTGAGCTTGCAGGAGAGCACATTGCCGTGCTTGAGCAGCAGACGCTCTCGATGGACCTTGAGGAGATATTCCTTGAATTCATAAAAGAAAGTGAGGAAAAAGACAATGCTTGCGATCTATAAAAAAGAGCTCCGCGCTTATTTCAACGGAATGACGGGCTGGCTCTTCCTGTTTTTCTTTTTCCTCGTGGTAGCCATATATTCCTATGTCTATAACGTTATGTCAAGATTCCCCGAGTTTGAATATGTGCTTTATTCCATTTCGCTCATGTTCACGCTCCTCACTCCCATGGTAACGATGAGAGTGCTGGCGGAAGAAGCAAAGCAAAAGACCGACCAGCTTCTTCTTACATCCGGAGTTTCGGCGGAAAAGATAGTGACCGCGAAATTCCTTGCGACGGGCACGCTCCTTGTGATCGCTATGGCGATAAGCTCCGTTTATCCGCTTGTTCTGTCGCTTTTCGGAAATGTGAACTTCAGAACCGCATATTCCGCGATCATAGGCTTTATGTTCATGGGATTTGCTTATTTTTCGATAGGCATATTCATTTCTTCGATAACGGAAAGCCAGGCGCTTGCGGCGATCGCGACCTTTGTGGTGACGCTTCTCACATGGCTTTCAAGCTCACTCGCGGGACTTTTTGACGCGAGCGCCAGAACGGCATGGACCGTGTTTGCGGTGATCCTTCTGATCGTGAGCGTTCTGGTGCAGTTGCTGGTAAAAAAAGTCCTTGTGACCGCGATATTTACGGTACTCACACAGGGCGCGCTCGCGCTTGTCTTTTTCTTAAAGCCCGCACTCTTTGAAGGTTCTGTGTCTGCGGTGTTTGACTGGCTTTCGGTAGCAAAGAGATTTGACAATTTCAACTACGGCATCTTTGACGTTACTGCGCTCGTCTACTATGCCTGCATCGTGCTGCTTTTCTGGTTCCTTACGGTGCGGAGTGTAAAACAGAAGGGCATGAAGAACGGCACAAAGACCTTTGTGGTCTCCGCTGCCGCTGTGGCTGTGGCCGTTGCGGCGAGCCTGATCTTTTCAAAGCTCAATATCAACTTTGACTTTACATGGAGCGGCATGTATACTCTTAACGGACAGACAAAGAGCTATATAGCGGGGCTTGACGACAAGATCACCGTCTACTACCTTGAACCGAACGGGGAAAAGATAGACATTTTTGACAAGATCCTCGGGCAGTTTGAAAAATATTCCTCAAAGATCGATGTGGTAGTAAAGGATCCCGAGCTCTACCCGACATTTTACAAAGACTATTCCGACGAAGAGCTGAGCGCTCACAGTCTTATAGTCGTGAACGAGCGCACCGGACGGTCAAAATGCGTGGATTATAACGATTATCTGGTCACCGAATACGCAATGGACTATTCAACCTATTCCTACAAGGAAAATGTGGTGGGAATAGACCTTGAGGGACAGCTGGATTCAGCCATAGGCTTTGTTTCTTCAAATGAAGTGCCTACAGTGTATGTAGTGAGCGGACACGGAGAGACGGCCATGGGGACCGCGGTGAAAAAGCTCATCGAAAAGGCGAACATCGTGGTAAAGGAGCTCACGCTCATCACTTCGGACGCAGTGCCTGAGGACTGCGACGTGCTGTTCATACAGAACCCTCAGAGTGATTATCTGGACACGGAGACGGCGCTG
>JAEENL010000117.1 GCA_016283775.1 Lachnospiraceae bacterium
GCTTCGGATACTCCAATAAAGGAGCAAAAAGTGGTTTTGAGTAACTATTGTACGACTTTAAGGATACGATAAAGCTGCTCATTCCCCGATGAGAATGAGCAGCTCTGAAAACATAAACATCCTTTTTTCTGGATATGAACATTTTTCTGCTACCATAATAATATCGGTTTACACTATCTTTCCATCATTCATGCCTTCCCGTAGCTTTCTGAGTGCCCTGTCCTCGATGAGCCGCATATGCTTTTCCGTAAGGTTGAAGAATGCTGCTGTCTCGGCTATGGTCTTAAACTGCAGGGACTGAAGTCCGTACCGGTACATGAGGAGACGCTGTTCCCGTGCTGGAAGCAGTTCCAGCCTGTTACGCATCTTCTGTATCATAACCCTAAGCACGGCTTCATCACCAACAGGATCACGCTCCCTGCTGTCCGAAACCTTCTCCACCACCCTGATACCGTCTTCATCAACCGGATCATCATCAAGGAATACCTGGATGATGCCATGGTCGGCAAGCTGTTTTTC
Source organism: Lachnospiraceae bacterium (assembly GCA_016283775.1). Taxonomy (GTDB): domain Bacteria; phylum Bacillota; class Clostridia; order Lachnospirales; family Lachnospiraceae; genus RGIG3528. The sequence continues at coordinate 520 of JAEENL010000117.1, forward strand.
GAACGATGAATCGCCTTTCCGGCAAAGGTCTCGCATCGCGTTCTTCATCACGACTGATGCGTAAGTGGAGAATTTCGTTTCCGATGTTACATCATAACGCTTCGCCGCTTCAAGCATGGCAAAGCGTCCCTCCTGAAGGAGATCGTCAAGTTCGATCCCGCCATAATGATGTATATCGATGTCGTGCAGGATCGCAAGACTCTTCGCGAGCTGCACGACGAGTCCTTCGTTCTCCAGCAGGAGCTCTGTCTGTGCCCTCAGGTCATTTATTTTTGCGCGAACACACAGTTCCCTGTTTCTTCTGTCCTTACGCTCGGCTTTGCTCATTGTTTTCTTTCCATACCTCTATCAACAGAAGTGCGATCTGCTCTACCATTGGATCTATCTGCGGGATCCGCTCTGCATCTACGTCAACGTACTCCTTTAGTCCGGCCAGTATGGTATCTTTGATAACCTTAAGTCTCTCTTCATCAGTCAGGTCCTTGATACCCGGAGCTGCATACGCCTCTTCCTTAACTCTCTCCATGATTTCATAATCGAGCAGCTCCTGCTTCCCCTTCGCAGCTGCAGCGGCAACTTCATCAACCATTTTGTTTTTGACCTCGCGTACGGCCAGCGTCAGCTGCCTCTCGATCTTGGTTATCTCAAAACTCTCCGAAGGGAGTTTTGCCATTTTGAGAGTTTTCTTTGTCTCTCTCATTTCCCGATCGTTGGGGATCTTTCCGTTACGGATGAGTCCGTCGATTATCGAGAATGAATTATCCAGGACTTCGTTCTGTGCCTGGATCATTCGCGCAATCGAATCTGAAAAATACGATGCCATCGATCTGGTGGCTGCTTCAAACTTTTCATTGATCAGAAGTTCATTGACAACACGCCGGTCCACTTTCTTCATATACAGGACTTTCGCTGCTTCCACTGTCAGCCCGAGTTCCCGGATATCGTATCCGGTCTTCTCCGGCGTGTCAGTCAATCCGAGTATGTAATCGGTCGGGACATTATACAGCTCCGAGAGTTTTATCAGAATGTCACTGCTTATCGTCTTCGTCTCTCCGCTCTCGAGCCTACTGTAGGTCGAACGGTTTACCCCGATCTTATCGGCAAGTCTGTACTGGCTTCTGATGCCATGAGCTTCTCTTAATTCTTTTAATCTGTCATGCAGATCTCCCGGAAGGTATTCTCCCATCTTCATCGCCCTTTCAAACATTTGTTCGATTATTATCATAGCACATCCGTTGCAGTTTTGCACTAAAAAAATGAAAAAGTTTAATCGTCAATCGGAAAATGTGCAAATCCCCGGCAAAACAGGGCATGCAGCTTTTTCGTGCGAATCATTATATAGAGGCGATCGAAGGAAGCACGGATCAAGCAGCGTGCCACCCGCAGAAATAAAAAGGATCATTCCCGCCAAAGAATGATCCTTTTTATTTCTGCATGCGGAGTCCGGAGGGCGCAACCCTTCGGCGGATCGTGAAGGCAGAGCCTTACGCAAGGTGCAGGAGCAAGGCTCCGCCGGAGTGCAGAGGCAGAGCCTCGCCGGATCCAAGGCAGAGCCTGGTGGGTCCAGGGCAAAGCCCGGTCGGGTCACGGATGAAATGCCGTGTCCGTCGAGGTGAAACTTCGTCGGGTTCAGGGCGAAGCGCCTGAGTCCGTCCAGGGCGACAGCCTTGGCCCAGTTGTCTGTCGATGCGACAGACAGTACTGGGTATTACCTGACGCTTTTCGCAGGTGAAATTAGCGGCTTCGCCGAAAAAGCCTCAGACCATTTTTTCAAAAATCATGAAAAGGAGAACAGCATGAAAAAGCAAATGAGAGCAACAAGGCACAACGGAAGATCCGGGGTTCACGGAACTTACGACCCGAAGCACAATGACCGGGACTTCAATGTTAAGAATTCCGATCACATCAAAGAAACGCTGACCGACCGGAATGTTTACTGGGACTGTTATCAGGGTTACTACTTTCCGTCATCCGGTAAAGAAAGGCAATACTCATTTTCGGAAGTTGAGAAATTTTACTACCGTGAGCATTACAGTGATCATGTCTTCGCACAGAACCAGAGAAATGAGGAAGCGCGTCACAGTGAAAGGAACCGCAAAACCGAAGATCTTCTCAAAAACAAAAAGACCTGTCCGGAGGAATCTCTCCTCCAGCTCGGGAACATAGACGGCACCGTTCCGCCCGGAGTGCTCGCACAGATCTCAGCCGAATACTTCGAAGAATTCGGGAAACGTTTCGGCTCACACATCCATATCCTTGACTGGGCGCTGCATCTTGATGAGACTACTCCCCACATTCATGAGCGTCATGTATTTGATGCCCTGAACGAATACGGAGAACTCTGTCCGATGCAGGACAAGGCACTCGCGGAACTCGGCTTTGAGCTGCCGGATCCGGCAAAGGAGAAAGGCAGATACAACAACCGCAAGATGTCCTTTGATGCGGAATGCAGACGGATATTTCTTGAGATATGTAAAAAGCACGGTCTCGATATCGACATGGAACCCATCTACGGCGGCAAGAGCTATCTTGAGAAAGCTGACTACATAGCACAGAAGCTGCGTGATGAGAATGAAAAACTCACAGCCGAGAACAAACAGCTCCGAAACGAGAATGATGATCTTGTCATGAAGATCTCCGATGTCAAACAGTTCCTCGATGATGTAGCGGTTGATGCTTATGAGAAAGCATGCGAGGTCGTGACGGATACGGTCCGGTCCGAAACACAGAAAGCCGATGTGGAACTCATCGCTGATTATGAGGACCGCATCATAAGATCGAGCAGCTCACCTGAGGTAAAGCGGATCGCCGCAAAGATCTTCGCCGGCATAAAGGACCTCTTCGCAAAGGCCGCAGAAAAGATACTCGGCTCGATCAGAAGGACGCTTGCGGATCCTGCGGTGAAAGAGAAGAACATCTCCGCCATCAGGGAAAAGAACCACGAATCCGTTCTTGCAAAGCTTGCCCACTTTAGGAAAGAGGCCGACAACGCACCGAAGGCTCATGACACCACAAAGCACATCCTGAAAGAAGGTGAGCGCTCATGAGTCCGTTCGATGCGATAAGAGGAAAAGTGACCGCAAGACAGGTCGCCGAAAGCTGCGGTCTTAAGATCGAACGGAACGGCATGGCCTGCTGTCCCTTCCACAATGACCGTCATCCGAGCATGAAGATCGACACCCGCTTCCACTGTTTCGGATGCGGAGCTGACGGGGATGCTATCGACTTCATATCAAAATACTGCGGCCTTTCCCTTAAGGATGCAGCTATCAGGATCTGCAATGATTTCGGGATTGCTTACGATACCGGGCATTATGCCCCGCCAGCAAGAGCAAAGCCTGCAAAAACAGACACACAGGTCTTTAAGGAACTCGAAGATTACTGCTACCGTGTGCTGAGCAGCTATCTGCGTCTGCTCAAACGGTGGGAAAAAGAATACGAACCCTGGGATGCCGACGATGAATGGCATCCTTATTTTTGTGAAGCCCTGAAAGAGATCAGCCACATAGAGTATCTGCTCGATACTCTCATGTACGGTGATATCTCCGACAGGGCTTCTCTGATCATAAACTGCGGAAAGAAGGTAAATGACATTGAAAGAAGACTTAAACTCATTAACCACGGAAACAAAGGGAATGATAATTGATCTCTATAACACCCTGGGACTCGGAGAAAAAGTGTCTGATAGTCCCGATACAACGCCTTCATGGTACGATGCGAAAACAAAGCATGTCGACGAGGTAGCCTTCTGTGAATGGTTCATGGAAAGGCACCCGCTCAGATTCGTCGGAGGCCGGTTCTATGACATAGACGGCATCATGCGTGACGAAGATCTTACGAAGGAGATCATTGATAACCTGAAGCCCTATGTGAAGGCTGCCATAGTCCGTAAGGCCGGCCAGATCACAGAAGGGCTTAAATACGATGCCCTCTGTGATGAACTTCCCCGTCACACCGACAGGGTACACTTTTCCAACGGTACTTTCTACCTTGAAGGCGGGTTTATCCCGGAGAAAGAATTCTGTTCCAACAGGCTTCCCGTCAGTTATAACCCTGATGCCCCTGAGCCTGCGGTATGGCTCAAATTCCTTGATGATCTCCTTTATCCCGAGGACAAACTCACTCTTCAGGAGTTTATGGGTTATTCCCTTACTCCCAATACCAGATCCCAGGCAATGGTGATACTTATCGGAAGCGGAGGAGAGGGAAAGTCTAGGATCGGCTTTGTGTGTCGCAATCTCCTTGGTGACAACATGAACGTCTGCTCACTGAACAAGCTTTCATCAAACAGGTTTGCGCCGGCAGATCAGGAAGGAAAGCTCCTGATGATCGATGACGACATGCGGATGGAAGCTCTTTCCGATACCGGAATGTTAAAAGCCATCGTTACCATGGAAGACAAGATGGACCTTGAGAAAAAGGGCAAGCAAAGTTATCAGGGTTACCTCTATGTACGGATCATGGCGTTCGGCAACGGAGCCTTAAGCTCCCTTTACGATAAGTCAGACGGCTTCTACAGGAGGCAGATCGTGATCAGGGTAAAGGAGAAGCCCGAAGGGCGGGTAGATGACCGGAATCTCTCGGATAAGCTCGCAAAGGAGACTGAGGGCATCGCCCTCTGGTGCCTTGAAGGGCTTAAGAGGCTTGTTGCCAATGGCTTCCATTTCACCATCAGCGAGCGCACAAAAGCCAATCAGGCCGAGTTAAGGCGCGAGGAAGACAGTATCCTCGACTTCCTTGAATCCGAAGGCTATATCTCCTTCGATGAGAAGGCCTTCTGCACCACGAAGGACTTCTATGAGGCATACAGACTCTGGTGCGAAGCCAACCTTATAAAGCCCAGGTCGGAGACTTCATTTTCCAAAGAGATCAAAGAACTTGCCGCCAAGCATGGTATCACATATCTGAAGAATGTAGCTGCAGGTGAGAAGACGGCACGTGGCTATAAGGGTGTGTATGCCCTGCATACCTTGAAAGATCTCCCGTTTCCTCGTCACTAAGGCAGGAAGGCGGGAGTTTTTCACTTCATACCTTATTTTTTCGAACTGAATACTTTTTTCACAATAACTTAAAAACACGTGCCTATGTGCCTGAATGCAGGATACATGGGCTTTTCTTTTGCCCTTCACGTGCCCGGGATAAGCCTTTGGGTGCCTGAAGGGCTTTTTTATGGAGGATATTGAATGACAGATTATAATGAACTGATCAGTGAAGATGCAGTCCTTGATCCGGATGATGTTATAAAGCTCATCGCTGCCTTTGAAGGCCAGATAGAAAACTTGAAATTACAGCAAAAAGTAGGTATCATAGACGAAGACGGTGTCAGAGATGAAATTAATATGATATCGCAAAAACAGAAAGCCTTAAAGGTGCGGCTCGTATCAGAGAAGCATGTCACCTCAGAAGGCGTTCCGAGAACCATAAGCTACCATGAAGCCACACCCGGTAATCCCAAGGATTACTATGTCACCAAGATGCCGGACGGCAGAAAGATAAAGGCGAAAACCTATGACGGACTCATAGAAAAGCTCTTTGTCTATTATACCGCCGGTCCGAAGGAGGATTGTTCCTTAAGGACGGTCTTTACGGCTGCTCTAAAGGAAAAGGAACTGACAGAGAATCCGAACCAGCTTTCGGTCATCCGCTACAGGGATGAATTTGAACGTTTCTTTTCACAGGAAATGGGCAGGAAGGACATACGGAACATCACCGAGATCGATCTGAAAAAGTATACGCAGGAGTGGGTCAACAGGGAACACCCCAGAAAATCAGCATTCTTTGCCTACAAAGGTATCCTGAACCTGACTTTTACGTATGCCTTCAGGCACAGGATCATTTCGGAGAATCCGGTCGCACAGATCAAGAACCAGCAGTATCTGAAGTCCTGTGATACCAGAAAGCGCAAAGCTGACGAGAAGATCCTCTCACCCGAAGAGATAGACATCCTCAGGGACGAAGTCAGGCGCCGCATGACCTGTGAAAAATGGGGAAGATACTATATCAACGGATTTGCGCTGCTGTTTGCTATCGAGACGGGTGTCAGGGCCGGTGAACTCTGTGCACTCAGATGGACTGACATCGGTGAAAGATCCATCCACATCCATGCCCAGCAGCTTCATACGCTTAACGGTGGAACAAGAGCATATTATTACAGTGACACTACCAAGAACGAAAAGGGAATATCCCAGGACGGAAGAGAATTTCCGCTTACCAGGAAGATCGCGGAACTTTTGAAGGAGATCAAGGACCTTCAGGACGAACTGGGCATTAAGTCGGATTTTATCTTCTGCAATGAAGACGGAGAATGGATCAAGACCGATGCCTACCACACCTTCTTAAGAAGGCTGTGCCAGTCCAAAGGATTCAAGGTCACCAACAACCATGCCTTAAGGATGTCCCTCAATTCAAAC
>JAEENL010000118.1 GCA_016283775.1 Lachnospiraceae bacterium
CTTAAAAAACACAACACCTCGGGTGGAAATATGTTCAAGGGAGGCATTGTCGGCTGGAATGACATGACCGACGTTGCCGTTGACAAAAACGGTATCATATTCGTCTCCTCGCAGAGAGGATATATCGAGATATACTCAAAGGACGGCGAGTTCATTTTCGAATTCGGCTCCTACCTCACAGGTACCGATATCGCCGGCATCTTCACATCGCTCCCCACAGTGGCTGTCGATTCAAACGGCTTCATCTGGGCGGCTGACGGTGACAAGGGATATCTTCAGTCATTCAGGCCCACCGACTATGCAAACATGATCTACAGCGCGATGGGGCTCTACGAGTCCGGGCGCTATGAGGAAAGCCTTGACGCATGGACCGAGGTGCTGAGACTGAACCAGATGTCGATGCTCGCGCACAATGGCGTGGGCAAAGCGCTTTTCCACGCGCAGCGCTACGAAGAGAGCCTTGAACACTTCAAGGTTGCGGAGAACAGGGATTATTTCTCCGAAGCCTTCTGGGAAGTGAGAAATGAAGCCATACAGAAGACGCTGCCGTATGTGTTCCTCGGCATAGTGATACTTATCATCGTATCCGTAGTTATCAAAAAACTTGACAAGAACAAGAGGGTGGAGGCTATAAGGACTTCCGTTTCGGACAGGCTTCTCGACACGCCGGTGCTCGGAGACGTTCTCTATATGTTCCGCGTCGCGGCGCATCCCAATGACCGCTATTACGACATTCGTGTCGGAAATGTCAGGTATCACAAGAAAAAGGCGGGATACGGACACGGGCATGCGACCGTCATCGGCGCAACGGTGATCTACATCCTTGCATTTGTGACCTACATGATCTACAGAACGGGCAAGGGCTTTATCTACCAGTATGTATCCGTTGAAGATATGGATATAGCGGGAACCGTTGCAGGATTCTTTGTCCTGATCGGCCTGTTCATCATATGCAACTGGCTCGTGACATCGATAAATGACGGCGACGGAAATCTCAAGACGGTATATATGCTTCCGGCATATGCTTTTGCGCCTCTTATGGTCGGAATGCTGATCATTGTGGCATTAAGCTACACGATGACCTACAACGAGAGCTTCATCCTCACCATCATCCTCATTGTGAGCATCATATGGAGCGTCGTGAATCTGTTCTGCGGACTCATGAACATCCACGATTATACATTCAAAGAAACGGTGAAGAGCATAGTGATGACGGCATTTTTCATGATAGTCGCGGTCATCATCGCGCTCATCCTCACCATCATGGTAGAGCAGTTGCTCAACTTTATCACTTCAGTCGGAAGGGAGCTGGTCCTGAATGTTATCTGACAAGAAAAAAACATCCGGAAAACGAAATATCATCCGTGCTCTGGGCCTTGCTCTCGCTATGGCAGTCCTCTCCGGAAACATCAGAACGGACGCCTATATCGATACGGGCCGTGACACTCGTCCCGCGCCCGAACGCGCGGAATATACGCTTTCTTCGACCGATAAATACGAGACACTGTACGAGACAGGCACCGTAAAATACCTTTTCAGGGACGACAGGGACATAATCGCGATAGTGGACAAGCGCACAGGCTATACCTGGAAGACAGGTATCGATGTTCCGTTTTCCAAGGAGCTTAAGAACAATATCTCTAAGGCAAAGACTGAAGAAGAAAAGGCAGCTGCGTCGGAGCCCAGAGAAAAGAGCCTGAACACCACCTACATCGGCATAGCGAATTCACTTGTGACCATAGAATACAGTGAACTTGAAACGACAAAGTACCTTTCATCCGCATCGGAGAGCGGCGCTTCGTCAAAGCTCATGAAGATCACAGGCTCCGACAACAGATGGAGACTTGATGTCGATTTTTCAACGATAGACCTGAAACTTTCCGTCTATATCACTTTCGGAGAGGACACCATAACCTATGATGTGCCCTTCGAAGAGATGGGCGGTGAAGGCATCGCAAAACTCACAGCGGTGCTCCTCACGCCTTTCCTCGGGGCAAGCGGCGGCGAAGCTGAGTTTTACGATCCGGAGACCGGCGATTACGGCGAAGCAAGGGCAAAATACATGATCCCCGGCTATATCTTCGTACCGGACGGAAGCGGCGCTCTCATCAGATTTGCCGACAACAACGTGGCTTTTAACCCCTACATAGGAGATGTGTACGGAAGCGATCCCTCGACAGAATCTTTCTATTACAGCGAAGTCACCGACGCGGTACCGATAAAATCCCCTTTGATGCCTGTGTTCGGAATTGCGCACGGAAACGACCAGGCCGCATTTGTGGCATGGGCCGACAGCGGCGCCGAATACCTCGACATCATCGTAAATCCTGAAGAGACAAAAAAGGTAAAGTACACATGGGGCTATCCCAGATTTGAGTACAACATGACCTATTATCAGGTGTACGACAATGCGGGATCGGGCTATTTCACATTGATGAAAGAGCCGAACAAGTTTGATGTATCCATGACTTACCGCTTCCTCGCGGGATCGGGAGACACAGGCTACAAAGCGGATTATGTCGGAATGGCGCTTGCCTACAGGGAGCACCTCATCGATACCGGCATGATCACGGAAAAGACCGACGTTTCAAAGGACATACCGATAAGGCTCGATTTCCTTATGTCCGACGTTAAAAAGAGCGTTGTGGGGACCAGCCAGGTCGTAGTCACCACGGTGGACGACGTGAGAGACATCCTTAACGAGATGGCGCAGATGGGGCTCACAAACATAAATTCAGGACTCATCGGCTGGCAGAAAAAAGCGGAAACGCTTGCAAAGCCCGCCGCATACAAGTTTCTTTCGAGGATAGGCAGCAAGAGCGCTTTCACAAAGCTCATTGAGGAATTTTCCGAAAAAGGCACAGACATTTCCTACTCAAGAGATTTTGTCACCATCAACAAAAAGATGATGACATACCAGACAAATTCCGCAAAGCACGTGAACACCTGGTATCTTTCGGTGGATAACAGCACGATCCTTCCCGAGAACGCGCCGATCCAGGAAACCGGCTACGCTCTTCCCAAAAGGACTGCGGAGTGGATCGAAAAGCTTTCCGAAAAAGCAGACGATCACAGCGACTCCTTTACCATAACAGGAGCGAGCTCGGTACTCGTGAGCACGTATGACAGGAACGGAGTCGTTACGAGCCTCACAGAAGCCGAAAAGCTGATCTCCGACGCATGCGCAAAGGCTTCGGAAAATATGAAGCTCAACCTTGAGACTCCGAACATGTATCTTTGGAAATACATGGACAGGTTTTTAAAAGCGCCTGTCGGGACGTCACAGTATGTTTTCGAAACGGATTCGGTACCGTTCCTCCAGATCGTGCTCCACGGCACCACTGAGATCTACGGACCTTATTCAAACTTCTCGTTCTACACACAGAGCGACATTTTACGAATGATAGATTACAACATTTCCCCTTCCTTTGTGTTTACCAAGGAGCCCTCATATCTCCTTGCGGATACCGTGTCCTCGGACATGTATTCCACAGAATATGCGCAGTACAGGGACCTTGCGGTAAGTGTATACAAAAAGGTGAACGAGATCCTCTCCGAGGTACAGGGCTATTCCTGGACAGACCGCACGGTACTTGAGAGCGGCGTCATCGCAAACACCTACACAAAGAACGGAGAAACAAAGACAGTTTACATTAATTACACCGATCAGGAAGTCACCTGCAACGGGACCACGGTTCCGGCGCTGAGCGCAGCGGTAAGATGACAGATCACGTTAGGAGCGATCCATGAAAAAGATGAAAACATGGAAACAGAGACAGAACAGAAGCGGATACGCTTTCATGATGCCCTGGATCATCGGGTTTGCCGTTTTTACGGCGTTTCCCTTTGCGGCGACCATTTTCTTAAGTTTTACAAATGTGAGCTCGACGATCCTCGGATATGAGATATCCTGGGCAGGACTTTCAAACTACATAACCGCTTTCTTTAAAAACGTCGAGTTTCTGCCTGCTCTCGGCGGATATCTGAGGATGGCCGTGCCGTATACATTTGTTATCGTTGTGGTCTCTTTCATCATCGCATATGTGCTTGAGCATATCGGAAAGCTCCGCGGGTTCTTCAGGACCATCTATTTCCTTCCGGTCATCATAATGTCCGGACCTGTGATGAAAAAACTGCTCGACACAAAAGTGAGCGACATGCAGCTTCTGGCCGGCCATACCTATTCGGACATCTTCATCATCCAGATGATCGCAAGCTATTCCAGAGCGGCAGCGGGACTCATCACCGACGTGTTCCAGCAGCTCTCCACGATACTGTGGTTTACCGGCATCCCGATCGTCCTCTTTATAAACGGCCTGCAGAAGATCAACCCGAGCCTCTATGAAGCCGCAAAGATGGACTCCGCAAACGGCTGGCAGATATTGTGGAAGATCACGCTTCCCATCGTCCGCCCCACAGCCCTGATCATCACTGTCTTCACGATAGTACAGCTTGGAATGTTTGATATAAATCCCGTATATTCACTGATAGTGACCTATATGGGAAATACGAGCGGCGGACTTGGATTTGCGGCAACATACGCATGGGTATACACACTGGTGGTACTCCTTCTCATGGGAGTCGCATTCCTGATATTCGGGGAACGCAAGAGCAAAGTAAAGCACTATTGATCCTGAAACCTATTACGAGGTCAGAACATGAAAAAGCATCTAACAAAGAAAAAGGTCAGCGAGAAGACAATGAGGATATTGTTTTACCTCCTCCTCATTTGTGTCAGCTTTGTCTTCCTCGAGCCGATCTTCAGAATCATATCAAAGACCTTCATGACTCCCGAGGACGTCATAGATCCCGGTGTCAACTGGGTTCCGAGGAAACTGTCTCTGAACAACCTGAAAGTCGCGATAAAGGTATTGAATCTCAAGACGACGCTGGTCAATTCAATATTGTTTTCGGGGGCTCTTGCCGTAGGTGAGACCATATGCGCCGCGATCACGGGCTTTGCGCTTTCAAGGTATGAGTTTGCGGGAAAGAAGTTCTGGTATGTGATGATACTCCTTTGCTTCATAGTTCCCACAACGGTGCTCATGGTGCCCAGGCTCATGATGTTCGTTACGGTACAGGAAGCCGTAAAATACACGCTCATCGGCACTCCGATACCGCAGCTCCTCATGTCGATATTCGGGCAGGGCGTGAATTCAACGATACTGATACTTATATTCCAGAATTTCTTCAACCTCATCCCGAAATCACTCGATGAGGCTGCGATGATAGACGGAGCCGGTCCTTTCCGTGTGTTCGTGCACATTGGATTGAGGCTTTCGCTCACCACGGTGCTGGTCGTTTTCCTTTTTGCTTTTGTATGGAACTGGAATGAGACCTATGTCACGGGAACGCTTTTAAGAAGCGGTCTGCAGCTCCTTCCTTCAAAGCTTGCTCTTTTCGACAGTGAGTTTGAGAGCGCGGTATCAAGCACGGGAAGCGCGTTTAAGCTCAACGAAGCATACAAGATGGCGGCGACGTTCATTTCGATAGCTCCGCTCCTTCTTCTCTATTCCTTTGTACAAAAGAAATTCATCGAAGGCATTGAAAACACCGGTATCACAGGAGAATAAAAAATGAAAGGCAACAGGAAATTCACCACAGCCGCTTTTATGCTGCTGGCCATGCTGGCAGTAGCGGCCTGCGGGGCAAAAGACAAAACGGGAACGGATCCCGGAAACGCAGGT
>JAEENL010000009.1 GCA_016283775.1 Lachnospiraceae bacterium
TTTCAAGGATCTCAGCAGTGCCCGGTTCTACCGAAACGAGAGGCTTCAGCGTGCCGAGGCTGACCCTTTCCGCCTGCAAAACAGCGTCCCAATAGAACAGATCTGTCTGCTTGTTTCTTTCCATTATATCGGAGAAATCGCACGCTTCGCCCGTTTTCCTGCCGAGCCAGTAACGGTACATGAGCTCTGTCGCAAGCTGTTCTACGGTAATGACCTCGGGTGTTATCTCGGCCTCGGTTTTTTTAAGCTCTTCCGTAATTAGGCTTTCCCTTATCTCTTTCTCTTCATGTGATGCGTTGACGGCGTCAAGCCCCGAAAGCATATGCTCAAGACGATTCGCCCTCTGTCTTGCGCCTTCCTGTTTGGAAATGACGCGGGTATAGCTAAGATATGCTCTGTCGACGGGGATCAGTTCAAGCCCTGCGCCGTGAGAAGGAACCGTTCCGAAGATATCCTCATACATAACGGCAAATGCTTCAAAGCCCGCAGAGTCAAACTCAATGCTCTCTATGTACAATCCCTTCGTGTTTTCCCATAATTGAACGGTACAATCCTCCGTGCTGAACCTTGTTCCGTCCCTTGAGATTAGGTTCAGCGTTACATGCGCCGTGTAGCGGAAAGCCTTCTGTTCAGCCTGCAGGTCTGAGATCTCCAGTTCAGCTGCGTTTGCGCCGTCGGGGAAATAGTCGCCGAAAGCAAGAAGGTGATCAACGTATGCAGCGGAAAGATAATTGCCGCGGTCCGATAGACTGTCTCCGCGGAAGCAGCGAGACGCAGCTTCATAATCGCAGAAAGAAAGCGAACGGAAAGCATCGTTTAAAAGGGCTTCGATACGCTCCCGGTCGGAATCATTTGCCCTTTTTTTAGGAGAAATAGAATAGACGATATTCCCGATGCCGGGAACCTCGGCCGCAAGAGCGGGGCGAGCGACGAATATAACCGATGCAGCAATAAACAGCACTGCAATGACGGAAGCAATAACAGTAAAAGGTATAAAACGGTTTCGTCCGGAGTTGTGGTGCTGCGGGGCCCTAGCTCTGAGCTCCGAAATGGTCCCGTCGATCATTCTGTTATAGCTTTCGGGCACGGGTGGAATGAAAGCATCGACTTGCTTTTTTATTTCCGAATCAATAGTATTCATTGTCATTCTCCTTCGATTCTGATCCTGATGAGCTCCCTTGCACGCGCGAGCCTGCTCATCACCGTACCGCGCGGTATGCCGACTATCTTTGCGATCTCGCCGGTCGAATAGCCGAGCTTGTAATACAGCAAAACCACTTCTCTGAACTCATCGCCTAAGCTGTTTATCGCAAGACCCAGGTCGAGGCGTTCCTCCAGATCATTATGCTCTGCCGGCATGTCATCCGTGATCGGTGTAAATCGGCTTTTGAGATTTATTAGCTTCAGGCATTCATTCCGCAGTATCCTGAAAAGCCACGGTCGGAGCTTTGCCCTGTTCCTCAGCTCCGAAAGCCCGTCGAATGCCTTAATTATCGCGTTATGCACCGCATCCTCCGCATCCTCGCGTGATTTTGTGATACTGAAAGCATAGGCGAACATATCGCCCTTCAATGCGGCTATGCTGTTAAAAAACCAATCCGTTCTTTCCTGAGCCATACAGGTTCGTTCCTATTCAGAATACTTGATTATCATCGCAAGAAAGCCCACGTTGCTTCCCGTGTTAACTGCGCAGAAGCTGTTTGCGAAAAGCATGTCGTCCGCATGAACTTCTTTTGCAAAGTCGATCAAGTTTCCGTCCCAATAGCGGTAGTCTATCACATAGACCGTGGAATAATGTTCGCAGAGGAACGCAAGCATAGGGTTCCCAAAGCTCTCCTTTACAACGATAAGCACCGATCCGTCCGTAACATCCGTATTCGTGATCACCGAAAACGGATTGTTGCCGCCCGCAAAGGTCATGTACTTTGCCGATGCGGGAAGCCCTGAAACGTCGGCGACCATAGGGCGATCCTCCGTGACGCCGTTTTCATCCGTAACGGTAAGCGTAACACCTTCTGAAACGGGATAAAACGCCTCGACCGTTTCAGAGGGAAGGAGCTTTTCATCGCCGCCGCTTTCTGAATAGAACGAACCGAGGAAGCCTTCATAGCCTACGGTGCTGTGATCGCGGAGCGTTATCGGATCTATGCCCTTTGCTTCGCAGAATGCCTCATAACCCAAGTATGCTCCCCGAGCTGTCCAGTGATGATCCGTTCGGAAGTAGATAAACTCATCGCTGTGCTCAACAAGCCTGTCCCAGACAGCGATCGTGTTCACGCTTTGGGGCATTGCGGCATATACGTTGGAAATACACTCATGGGTGTCGATATAATCGGGAACGAGCTCCTTTGCCTCTTCGGGCAGTATTATTCCGTAAGCGGTGGGAATGATCAGCGAATAGACCTTTGTTTCACCCGACAGCGCTTCTGACGCTTCACCGACCAGCTCAGCGTATTTCGCGGCAGTGCTTTCGTTATAAACGCATTTTTCATATGCCCTGTTGCCGACACGGAAGATATCCGTCCTGCCATATGCGGCATAGTCTATCGGAACCGTTTTTGCTTTGCTGCACCCCATTGAAAACAGCATGGACAGCAGCACGAGCCAAATCAGATATTTTGCTTTGAGCCT
>JAEENL010000119.1 GCA_016283775.1 Lachnospiraceae bacterium
GCTCAAGTTCGTCGATCGGTCTTCTTAATGCCGCCATCGCGGGAACCACTTTTGCTTCAAACTCAAAAGCGCGGTCCTTTTCGTTTTCGATGGCTTTGGCTTTTGCCCTCACGTCTTTCAGTGCTTCCATCGCATCATATGCTTCGTCGAGAAGCACGGAAAGCTTCTTTAAAAGCTCCTGCTGCACTCTTGTCGTTAGGCCGATGCCTGTATCGTTAAGGGCGTTTATGGTCTCGGCCAGGCGCTTTGAATAGCGGATGACCGCAGGGATATAAAGGCGCGATGCCATCTCGAGCATGGTATTCGCCTCAACGTTCACCGTCTTTGTATAGAATTCGTAGTTGATCTCTTCCCTTGCCTTAAGTTCCACAAAGTTCAGCACTTTCTGGTGTTCAAAGACACTTACGGTCTCGGGGAAGGTGAGGGAAACATTCGCATGCACCATGGAGCGCGCTGCGGGAAGGCCGCGTTTTGCGGCTTCTTTACGCCATTCTTCGGAATATCCGTCTCCGTTAAAGATGATCCTCTGATGGTCGGTAAGTGCCTTCCTGATGACTTTCATCACAGCGTCATTCAGATCGTCCTTTGATACCGCTTCAAGCTCGTCCGCAAAAGCAGACAGTTCTTCCGCAACGATAGTGTTTAGCACTGTGTTCGGAGTGGCGATCGACTGCTGTGAGGAAACGCTTCTGAACTCAAATTTATTTCCTGTGAATGCAAACGGCGAAGTCCTGTTCCTGTCCGTCACGTCCTTTGAAAGAGCGGGAAGCGAGGAAACTCCCATGTTCATGTAGGTCTTCTTTTTGCAGTCGGTGGCTTCACCTGTCTCAATGATCTGCCTGATGATATCGTCAAGCTGCTCTCCGAGGAAAATGGAAATGATGGCAGGCGGAGCTTCGTTACCGCCGAGTCTGTTGTCATTTCCGGGAGTCGACGCAGACGCACGAAGGAGCATCGCATGCTTGTCTACCGCGGCTATGACAGCTGTGAGGAAAAGGAGGAACTTTACGTTCCTGTTGGGCTCTTTTCCGGGCTTTAACAGGTTTTCACCTTTATCGGTCACTATGGACCAGTTGTTGTGCTTTCCTGAGCCGTTGACACCTGCAAAAGGTTTTTCGTTCAGCAGGCACTCAAGCCCGTGACGCTTTGCGACCTTTTTCATAGTGTCCATTACGATCTGGTTGTGATCAACGGCGATGTTTGCGGTGGTAAAGAAAGGCGCGAGTTCGTGCTGTGCGGGCGCGGCCTCGTTGTGCTGTGTCTTTGCGTGAACTCCGAGTTTCCAGAGTTCAGTGTTCAGTTCCTTCATGAAGGAAGCGATACGCTCTTTTATCGTGCCGTAATAGTGGTCGTCAAGCTCCTGTCCCTTGGGTGCGGGCGCTCCGAAAAGCGTGCGTCCCGTAAAGATCAGGTCCTCACGGCGCATATATCTGTTGTGGTCTACAAGGAAATATTCCTGCTCCGCTCCTACAGAACAGGATACGTTCGTCACTTTATCGTCTCCGAGTATCCTCAAAACTCTCACAGCCTGCTTGCTGAGAGCCTCCATCGAACGAAGGAGCGGTGTTTTTTTGTCGAGCGCTTCACCGGTATATGAGCAGAACGCTGTGGGAATGCAGAGTGTTACGCCTGCGGCATCCTCTTTTACAAAAGCGGGGGAAGTGCAGTCCCACGCCGTGTAGCCTCTTGCCTCAAAGGTCGCTCTGAGTCCTCCCGAAGGGAATGACGAAGCATCGCTCTCACCCTTTATGAGCTCTTTTCCCGAGAACTCCATGATGACTTTTCCGCCCTCTGCGGGAGCAAGAAATGAATCGTGCTTCTCGGCTGTGATGCCTGTCATGGGCTGGAACCAGTGGGTATAGTGCGTTGCGCCTTTTTCAAGAGCCCACCGTTTCATAGCGTCCG
Organism: Lachnospiraceae bacterium; assembly: GCA_016283775.1. Lineage (GTDB taxonomy): Bacteria > Bacillota > Clostridia > Lachnospirales > Lachnospiraceae > RGIG3528. The sequence continues at coordinate 1,906 of JAEENL010000119.1, forward strand.
CGACCACATCCGCGATAGCCGGGTCGAGTTCCGATCCTGTTTCCATGGTTTTTTTGAGTGAGTCGAAGATCGATTCCGGAAGCATTGATTTCATCACGGTCTCGTTGAATACGTCAATTCCGAATATCTCCTGGATCATGTTGGACATATGTCTTGTCTGCCTTTCCTGTAAGTCTCAGTCTTTGTTTAATATATTTACATCCAGCTTTGAGTATGGTATCTCAATGCCGTTTCTGTCAAATTCCTTTTTGATGCTCTCTGTGATAAAAAACTTGGCATCCCAGTAATTTGCGGCGTCCACCCAAAAGCGCACGTTGTAGTCGATGGAACTTTGTGCATACTGGCTCACAAATACCCTGACCTCTTCGTCCCGCCTTACGAGCGTGCAGTTTCTGCATATCTCGGTGAGCACCTGTTTTACTTTCTCTATATCCGCATTATAGGAAGCTGAAGCTGTGATGTCGAGCCTTCTCTTGCCCTGTGCGGAAACGTTTGTGATCGTGTTGTTTGAAAGCATGCCGTTTGGAATCACGATGTCCTTGTAGTCGGTGGT
>JAEENL010000120.1 GCA_016283775.1 Lachnospiraceae bacterium
GACCGAGAAAGGAGGTGGTTCTATGGCTGCAAAGAAGAATGTGGCGGTAACTCCTGCATTTACAGGCAGGAATGTATCGCTGTCTGAGATCTCTCAGGCAAGCGGTATTGGCATCGCTACGCTGAAAAAGGGGCTTGTTGCCGGAGCTGTTGACTTCGGTTATGCGATTCCCTGCGGTAAAGGCGATCAGCATCGCTATTACTGCCCCGACAGGCTTGTGTATCTCAAGACCGGATACTTCAATCCTAACCCTGAGAAGCAGAACACAGACTCCGAAGCCGCTTGAAAGTCTGTAAACGACCTGTTTTACAGTTTTCACAGCGATTTAGAAGCTATCGTCATGGATATGCTCGGTAACAGGATAGAGAAAAAGACTCTTGACACCGTGTTTTCTTCTTTTGACGAGCTTCAGGAGGAATATCACAACAAGCTCCATGAGCTTTTACGGAAAGAGGTGAAAAATCATGGCTAAGTCTATTATCACGCAGGACGGCGATCTTGTCAACTATAACAATCTGGTCGCAATCAGCGTCGAGGAGCGTGCTGTTGGTTTCGATGAGGAGCATTCGGAAGATGAATACTGCATCATCGGCACTGACGTAAAGAACGGCGAAATTCTCCTTTACCATAGCTCCGACTATGAGGAAGTGATGAAGGTCCAGCGTGACATTACCCGTTGGCTCCAGAGTGAAGCGTTCTCCACTTTTGAAATGCCAACCGCAGACGAAGGCGGTGATGCGTAATGCCGTCCGACTATGAGAACGGTGCGAAGAAAACCATCGACATTTCGATCAAGGCGGAGAAAATGACCGCCGATGTGCTGAAATCCGCATTGCAGGAGTTTATGTCGGGCAAAGCTGAGAAAAAGGGGCGTATGACCTACAAGCAGTTGCAGGCAAAGTCCCCGTCAAAGCTCGACAGCATTGAGGTTTCAGACCGAAATATCGGGGATTTTCTGAAAACCGCACGAAAATACGATGTGGATTTTGCCCTGAAAAGAGATAAAAGCACCTCGCCGCCTACCTATCATGTTTTCTTTTCCGCTGCTAAGACAGAGGATTTCAAGAGGGCATTTTCGGAGTATGTCGGCAAGGGACAGGGCAAGACACAGAAGCGTGGTGAGTTCACCCGTGAGCAGATGCAGCAGCAGGCTCAGAAGCTCAGGAGCAAACCTCGCAAACAGAAACAGAGAGAGAAAACAAGGGAGAACAGACGGTGATCTACAACCACTTCCAGCCTGCACCCGTTCCACGGGCAAGGGGCGATGATATTTTTACGGCAGTCTTTTTTGCCGATACCAACAGAAAGGAAAGGTCTGCGAATTGCAGATCGACACGAGAAAACTCAAAAAGCTGATCATCAAGGCTGTTCCCTATGTCGCTTTCTCTTATGTGGGCAACCTGATCGGCTTTGCGTACCGCACGGCGGAGGGTGACGGTTTTCAGGAGAAAATTCTCCCCTTCATGAGCAATCTCGGTGTGGCGTTTGCAAGAATCTTTCCCAGTTTACACCCGTTTGATCTTCTTTTCGGCTTGGTTCTTGCGGGTGTAATGAGGTTAGTCCTCTATGTCAAGTCGAAAAACAAGAAGAAGTTCCGCCAGGGCGAGGAGTACGGTTCTGCCGTATGGGGCGGTGAAAAGGATATTGAGCCGTATATGGACTTATCCTGCCCCGAAAACAATGTGATCCTCACACGGACGGAATCTCTCACAATGGGCAAGCCCTCTGCACCGAAGTTTGCGAGAAATAAAAATATCCTCGTTATCGGTGGTTCAGGCTCAGGTAAGACACGATTTTTCGTCAAGCCGAACCTGATGCAGATGCACTCCTCCTATGTTGTTACCGATCCGAAAGGCACAGTGCTTGTCGAATGCGGAAGAATGCTCCAAAGGGGCCGCCCGAAGCGAGTAGACGGAAAAGTTGTGTACCGCAGGGACGATAAGGGAAACTATCTCAAAGACAAAAATGGCAGATATATCCCTGTTTATGAACCTTACAAAATCAAGGTGTTCAACACGATCGACTTTGCGAAAAGTATGCACTACAATCCGTTTGCTTACACCAGCAAAAAGAACCGTGAGAAGGACATTCTCAAATTCGTGGAAGTGCTTATCAAGAATACTTCTTCCTCTCAGCAGCCGTCCGGCGATGACTTTTGGGTGAAAGCGGAGAAACTGCTCTATCCTGCGTATATTGCTCTGATTTTCGCTATGTATCCAGAAGATGAATGGAACTTTG
>JAEENL010000121.1 GCA_016283775.1 Lachnospiraceae bacterium
GCCGAAAGCACCACTATCGCAAATTTCAGTCCTTCCTGCTGATTTCCCTTCTTTTTGCCTTTTTTCTTGCGGGTTGCCATATATTTACCTCCGAATTTGCGTACTAAAAAAGATGTGTACGTGCGCATACACATCTATTATACTTTTTTTGGATTAAATTGCAAACCTTTTAGCAAAAATTATAGGGGTTGGAAAAAGGGGCCGTCAATCGCCGAAAACCAGATCGATAAAGGCTTTGACGTTCTCGGTATGCTTGGAATTCACCGCTACTGCGATGACGATCGGCTCGGTATATCCGTTTCCCGAAATATACTTCGATCCGTCGGCCTTGATGCCGTACGGCTGCTCGCTTCCGGGAACGATGTCCGTGTGGTCTTCGTTCATAACACCGCTGTAGACCAGCTTGTCTTTAAACCTTTCCATCTCCTTTTCGTCAAGGAGTTCCGTGACAGGCATGAAATAGCTGTTCGGAGCGAGTCCTTCAAATGCCTGCTGCGGCAAAATGATGACGTCAAACTCTCCACCCGCGAGATGCACCACAAAAAACTGCATCGAATTGTAGGGATCACTTATGAGAAACATGTTTGTATAGGCTTCGACCGTCTGCTTTTTCGTGTCGACGTTCAGCGCCTTTATCATTTCGTTCTTAAGGATCTCCGTCTCCTCCTCGCTGAGAGCAAGGTCGGAAACGCTGATGTTCAATATCTGCTCGGGCTTTGGTTTAAAAATGTTCCATCCGAGGGAAATAAGAAGCGCGGCCACGATCAGGACAACGGCGATCTTTCCGAGATAATAGCTTTTAAAAAACTCCCATTTGCCCTTAGCGTCAAGCGATGCAAACTTCTCCTTGTCCGTCATATTGTCGGTATTGTGGGCATATATCTCCGCATCGTCCTTAAGCGCAGTCTGTTTGTTTTCTATGTTCATCCGTCATGCCTTTCTGTGTTCTTTAAATGACGGCAGACGTCTGTCCTTGTCGGCAAGGATCAGATCATCGATCCCGAAGCCCTCGGGCAGAGGCCAGTCGATCCCAATGTCCGGATCGTTAAAGATGATGCCGCCTTCATCATTCGGATGATAAAAGTCCGTAACCTTATAGCAAAACTCCGCATAGTCCGAAAGCACTATAAAGCCGTGCGCAAAGCCCTTCGGAACAAGGAGCTGCTTTTTGTTTTCCGCGGAAAGCCTTTCCCCGTACCATTTTCCGTATGTTTCAGACCCTTCACGAAGGTCCACGCACACGTCGAACACTTCACCGCTTATCACTCTCACGAGCTTGTCCTGCGGGAAGTTGATCTGGTAATGCATGCCTCTTAAGACTCCTTTTACGGATGCGGACTGGTTGTCCTGTACAAAGACGAGATCTATCCCGGCTTCTTTCATATCATTCGCATTGTATGTTTCCATGAAATAACCGCGCGCATCACTGTGCACAGCAGGTTCGATGACGCAGACGCCTTTTATGCCTCCGCAGTCATGAGTAACTTTTATCTGTCCCATATCTTCCCTCCGGTTCGATTTTAGTTTAATAACCCGCGCAGATTTTTCAAAAGCTCCTCTCTTGTCGTCGACTTTAAGATATATCCGCTGGGTTTTAACATCATGACACGTGTCACCGCTTCTTTTGTCCCGTTTCCCGTGAGGAACATGACGGGAATGTTTGCTGTGGCAGGTTCCTGTCTCAGCATCTGGAGAACCTGAGGTCCGTCCACCACGGGCATCTCATAGTCCAGAAGGACGAGATCCACCTTGTCGTCCTCCTTGACCTTGAGGAGGAAGCTTATCGCCTGCATTCCTGCGGTCACGATGTCAGCCTTGTAAAAATCTTTGATCCATTCTCTGACCATGCGCGCATAGGAGGGGTCATCGTCAACGATCAGTATCCTCTTTTTTCTTTCACCATCCTGCTTCTGGGAGTCTCTCGTAAGCTCGTCGACCATCGTTTCAAACCTGCTCATGTCTATAGGTCTGTCGATCCAGCTGAAATTGCTCATCTGAGGTATCTCTTTGAACAATCCGTTTTTCTGCCCGGGATCTCCTATAAGAAGGAGCCGTCTGTCGCACGAATTGATCTCTTCGCAGGCCTTGCCGAGGCTTTTCAGCCTTGCCGGCGAATCATGAACATCTGCCGGGATGTACATGATGAACAGATTTGTGCTCTCTGCCGCCCCTGCTATCCTGTCAAAATCATCGATTGTGTCCACGACATAGTCCAGATCGTTCAGTTTTTTCTCGATACCTTTAACAATGATGCTGCTCTGAAAGATCAGGATAGTGATCCTTTTTATGTCGTCCATGTAAAACCTCCGTGAATGTGGACTTCATGTCCGTGATAGTATAATCCAACTTTGCCCCGCTGTCAAAGTCAAACTCCGATGTGCCGTTCACCCTCTGTGTCCGAGCAGTTCCGTGACAGCATCGTAATCAAATTCCGATGCCGCTTTCTTGAGCTTTGCAAACAACTCCTTGTGTTCATCGGGTATGCGGTAGTTCTTTATCTCATCAAAAACATTTTCAAGGCGCTCGCAGTCAAGATCCTCGGCGGCCGCTCCGATCTCTTCGAACACTTCGGCCATGATGGAAGCATCGGCCAGAGGCTTTCCGCTTTCATCCTCTTCCTCTTTGTCAAATACGACGCTCAGGATGTCCTTATGTTTTCTGTATGTCTCGATAAAGGGACCATGATGTTCCTGGATATAGGTAAGATCATCACTCTTTCCGGCATTCTCGAGGCGCTGCGCTTCGTCCCCGAGTTCAATGGCGCCTATGAGTCTCGCGGAACTCTTCAGGGCATGTACTTTTATCGTATAGTCTTTGATATCGCCTTCGTTATAAAAGCCTTCCAGTTCGTCGCTCTTTTCGTCTATCGACTCGTAAAACACCTTAAGGAGCGGCAGATATGCCTGCACGGAACCGCTGTTTGATATCCCGACAAGGATATTTACATCCGTGCTGCCGTTGAGTGCCGACAGCCTCTCGTCCTCCCCGGGCTCGTCCGCGATGTTTTCGGACGCATCCCCGGAAATAGTGCGGATCTTGTCCTCAGGCAGATATTGTATCAGCATCTCCTCGAGTTTTTCGGCATCCACGGGTTTTGAAAGGTAGTCGTTAAAGCCTTCGGAAATGTATAACTCCTTTGCGCCCGCTATGGCATTTGCCGTGAGACACACCGCAGGCGTGCCGGTGTTAGGACATGCCGCGTTTGCTTTCATCTCGTGCAGCGTCTCTATGCCGTCCTTGTCCGGCATCATGTGGTCGAGGAAGATCATGTCATATTTCTTTTTGTTCATCATGTCAAGCGCTTCAAAGCCGTCATTCGCTGAGTCTATCCTCATGCATGTCTGCTTTAACAGGCTCTTGAACACCATGAGGTTCATGGGATTATCGTCCACGACAAGGATGTCCGCTTCGGGAGCGGTAAATCTCTCGCGATATGCCTTTCGCTGACCGACGTTTTTCTGATAGGAATCTTCCGGATCGCCTATGGGCATCCAGCTGTTCACCTTCTGCCTGACATCGAACGAAAACGTGGAACCGCTGCCGTACTCGCTTTCCACTTTAAGTTCCGAGCCCATCATCTCAAGCAGTCCCTGAGTGATGTTCATTCCGATGCCCGTGCCCTCGATGTTGCGGTTTCTCTTTTCTTCTATCCGGTCGAATCTGTTGAACAGCCTTGAAATGTCGTCAGGCTTTATTCCAATGCCGGTGTCGCTTATCGCGATCTTCAGCAGGATGCTTGAGGGATCGTCCTCTACCCTGTCAAAGCCCACCTTAAACGTTATGCCGCCTTTTTCGGTGTATTTGATGGCATTCGTGAGGATGTTTGCAATGATCTGCCTGATCCTCGTTTCATCACCGTTCAGGTGATTCGGGGTATTCGGGTCGATATCCATTTCGATCTTAAGGCCCTTGTAATCGGACCTTGCCAGCATCTGATGGTAGATCCCCTTCACCATGTCAGAAAGATCGTAATCAGCGGGCGTGATAACAAGACCTCCGGTCTCAAGCGCGGTGAAATCGAGGATGTTGTTTACAAGGCCGAGGAGAGACGCCGATGCGTTTCTTATATGCTCGGAATATGCCGTGATGTTTGGATCCGTGCTCTCTCTTAGTATCATCTCGTTGATGCCCATCACGGAATTTATGGGCGTGCGGATCTCGTGTGACATATTTGCGAGGAACGAGTTCTTGGCGCGTGCGGCTTCTTCCGCGACTGCTTTCTCGATCTCAAGCTCATGTACCATGGTCTTTTCGTAATAGATACAATTGGATCTGTGGTTAAAACCATTGTGTATCGCGGTGGCCATCTGCACGCAACTCTCGTATCCGCAGCAGGTGCAGTCGATCTTTCGCGATTCCGGGGTCAGTTTGTTCATACTGATGAATATCTTGTCGAGCTCCTCCTCATTCGGGGTCTCATACCTGCATTCATCAGATCTGTCGGTATAGCCTCTCATGAAATCATTAAGATCGAGGTCGGAAAACTGACTGTTAAAGCGTTCGAGGCGCTGCTCGGGCGTGTCACACTTTGACCACGCGTCACCCGCGGTCTGTTTTTTTGCGTTTTCCCTGATGTCGAGCAACGCATAAAGCGCATCATCCGTCCTTGATTTATCAGGGTTTACGGCTGTACCGCAGATACAGCCCTTTTCGCAGTTCAATGCGTCTATGAACAGGAAAGGAGTACTACCCTGTTCTATTCGGTCCTCATTCAAATGAAGCCACTCGTACAGCCTTCTCTCGCCTTCGATCTGTCTGATATAGACACTGTCGCCGAGGAACCATCTGACATTCTCGGCAAGACCTCCGGGCGTGGGATAAAAGGCACCAAGTCCGTATTCGGTCTCGCTGTCCGTGCCTTCACCTTCGATATTGTGCTCATGCACATATTTCATGAGA
>JAEENL010000122.1 GCA_016283775.1 Lachnospiraceae bacterium
CCTCGAAAACTGTCAGGACGGGCCGATTAAGAGCATTCTGCGCGAGGCCTCAAAGCAGGACATGATCGTCCAGAAGGTTTCGAGGGAAAGGCTCGACCAGATGTCGCAGACACACAATCATCAGGGCGTGATCGCTTTTGCGGCGGCCTATGATTACGCGACGGTGGAGGATATCCTCGCCGCGGCGCGCGATAAAGGCGAGCAGCCGTTCATATTCATGCTGGACGGCATCGAGGATCCGCACAACCTGGGCGCGATCATCAGAACGGCCAACCTGGCCGGCGCGCACGGAGTCATCATACCGAAGAGACGTGCCGTGGGACTTACTTCCACGGTCGCTAAGACCTCTGCGGGCGCATTAAACTACACTCCCGTGGCCAAGGTCACGAACCTGACCGCCACGATGGAGGAGCTCAAAAAAGAGGGACTCTGGTTTGTCTGCGCCGATATGGGCGGCAGCAGCATGTACGAGTGCAATCTCAAAGGCCCCATCGGGCTGGTGATAGGCAACGAGGGCGAGGGCGTTTCCCGCCTCGTGCGCGAGCACTGCGATATTATCGCGTCGATCCCGATGAAGGGCGATATCGATTCGCTGAACGCGTCCGTTGCCGCAGGTGTTTTGGCTTACGAGATCGTGCGTCAGCGCACATTGGACAAGTGATATTTTTTATGCTATAATTCCGCCATGGCAGTGCAACATCGTCTGCCTGCGGTTATATACCGTGTCCGTAGCATTTGCCCATAGCAGTGCTAATCCAAGCGGATCGGGGTTCGGGGTTTTATATGTACGTTCTGAAGATTGATTTTCCTACGGGTATCGCTTATTTTACCGGCAAGAAAAAGGTTGTCCAGGGCACAGAGTCACCGGGACTGACCGACATGCTCGGACAGGCGCGCCTGTTTGAGACCGAGGAAGAGGCGGCCAAGTTCTGTAAGATGCTGATCAAAAAGTACGACATGGAGTTCTATTATACCGACATGGACGGTACCGCAGAGGCACCCAAATCCGAGGAGGATGAGTTCATCGTGGACCTGACCGAGGAGATCTCGGGCGAGATCGAGAAGGCTCTCGCGGAGGGCGACACTTCCGACGAGCCTGCCGGGGAAGCATAAATACAGGCTTTTCGGCCGCGCCCAGGAAGAGTGTAAAATTGTTTTAATAATTTCGAAAATTCATGTTGACATTTCCGGTTCAAGGTGATAATATAATCGTCGGACTTCGAAAGAGGTTGGGCTTGCTGCTATAGCTCAGTCGGTAGAGCGCATCCTTGGTAAGGATGAGGTCACCAGTTCAAATCTGGTTAGCAGCTCTTAAATTGGCTGGCTTGCAGTACAATTTAATATGTGATTCGAGGTGTGGCTCAGTTTGGCTAGAGCGCCACGTTAGGGACGTGGAGGCCGCTGGTTCAAGTCCAGTCACCTCGACTGAAAAAAGGACATCGAAAGATGTCCTTTTTTCGTCGAGCGGCGGCTTTCGCCGCCGGCAGTGACGGACGCTTAAAGTAGCGTCCGTCACCGCCGCTGCCCTCCGCACCCTACTCGCGGTTTTGCGCATGGGATCATTGCGCAAATTCCGCTGTTAGGGTGCTTCGGGTCCCGCAGCTTCGCAGGCGAAGCTGCTCGAGTTCAAGTCCAGTTGAATATAGGCAAAGATACAATGAGGCCGAAAGGATATGATATTGCCTAGCCCCTAAACGAACAGTATAATTATTATTGGGCGTTTGTCTAATCTAGTGCAGAACTATGAATAAGGCAGTAATCTTTCTGGATAGTGAATACATCCCATGACATAGAGCGAGAGGGTAAACATGGAAAAGGCAAGATATAATGACGAAATTATATACGCACATGAAATAGCCAATAGGGAAGAAGTGTTAGAACATGCCTTTAGAATAACGTCAAAAGGACTGTTGCAATGTTGTGATCCTGATTGTGACAGTCCTTTGCTGATGTATTGTCATGGAAAAAAAAGAACAACCCCATATTTTGCGCATCGTAAGATGGGTTCCAGTTGTGATGCTGCAGAATTTGAAAAGAATAATATTGATCACGTTGATGTACAGTACGCATTGACAGATCATTTTAGAAAACTGGGGTATAAGTGCAGCGTTGAAGAAAAAAAGCTAAAACATCATTATACCAATATTCTGGTGGATTATGAGAATAGTACGTTAGCTATAGATTTAGTTCGTGATGAAATATCAGCACAGCTGACAGATTCACTTTTGAATCAGTATGCTGCAGCTAGTATAAATACCAGATGGATTGTGATTTCAGAACAATTGGAGATTCTCGCAGAGAACCAGACTAATCAGATTAGGCGACATCTTCTTAAAATCTTTAGCGGAAATCTTATTATCATAACTCCTGACGGAAAAGAATTGAAACAATATAGAAAAGATAAGGCTATGGGATTGTTTTGCCTGTATTCTGAGACTGGTGAGATTAACGACCTAGTTATTGAGGCTGGGGAAGTAACGATAAAAGGTTTTGAAGACAGGTATTCTGCACATGTGGATGATATAGAGAAAAGAAAGGCAATGATCAGCCAAGCCGAAGCAGCAAGAAAGGCAGAAGCAGAACAGGCTCAAAAAAGAGAAATAGAGAACTGTTATAAAGATCAAGTAGACCGAAAATGTGCCTTGTTCTCAACTGGAATCGAACATTGTTATGACGATGACATCGAACAATTTGTTGACAATAAACTATTTGATGATGAAATTTTGAATATGATGGAACAGATTGGTCATATGGATAAGCTGAAAGGACTAAAAGAAGATTATAAAGATCGTCTGTTCAGAACGAGAACTGAGAAGTGGAAAGAGTCTGGTGTGAAATTGCAAAGATGTATTTTTTGCAATTTGGAAAAGCCATTATATTCGATGATGACAATCGGAAGACCAGGTCTTCTCTGCAGAGAATGTGGCAATAGATATGATGTGTTCGAAAAAACCGGAGAAAGGGCAGAAAGCATGTTTTGGGCAATGGATGATCAAGGAAGGAGAATACATGCGGATGAATTTATTTCGAAGCAAGAATATTACTGCCCAATCTGCAGAGAACCAGTGACTTTACGTATAGGCGAGAAAAATCATGCACACTTTGCCCATAAAAGGGGGACCTACTGTAAGGATAGCTGGGAATACGATATGTCTGAGTGGCACTTGGCATGGCAACGCAGATTCCCTGAGAATACACAGGAAGTGGTGGTCACCAATAGAGATGAAAAACATAGGGCAGATGTTCTTGTGAATCAGACGATAATTGAGTTCCAGCATAGTAGCATCACTACGGAGGACTTTAATACACGGAATATTTTTTATAATAGAGTTGGATACAATGTTGTATGGGTTTTTGATCTAATCGATGAATATCAAGAAGATCGGATTAGCATTATAGATCCACCAAACCAACGATATCGATGGAGCATACCTAAAAGTATTTTCCGAAGCAATCGTCTTCCTACAAATGTGACAATCTACTTTCAGTTTAGGGATTCTGACAATGATTACTCTTTATATCAAGTCTCTGAAGCAGAAGAAGATGGCTTTACTCATTTTATTACATCTGAAAGGTATTCAATAAAAGGGTTTGTAGCAAAGTATACAGGAAAAACAGAAGTAGAATCCATGGGGCTTACACTTATGGAACTATGGGAAAAGGCGGGAAAAGGAATTTTTGCTAACCATCATGTTGTATACGTTAAAAATATTGAAAATGAAAACGTTTATAAGATTACAAGCGATATAGAAACAACTGCAAATAAGTATAACGGTAAATGTTATGGCTATTTAAGACTTCCAACCGCAAGTGTTTTTGAGAATAAGAGCCTAGAGATCCCTGCGGAAGATGTTAAGAATAGTGTGTGGATTATAGATGAGTGATACAAATAGATTTGTAGCGCATTAAAAACTCTTACCTAATTCAACTATACTGAGAGGGTTATCATCTGAATATGGGATTATTCGATAGTTTTTATAAAAGTGCAACGAATATTGACTCTGTATCTGGTAGAGAATTTGAATTCTTGTGTGCATCTATACTAAGAGAGAATGGATTCAGTAACGTGCGGGTAACTCAGGGAAGTGGTGATTACGGAATTGATATCTTGGCAGAAAAGGGCGGCCTCCTTTACGGAATTCAGTGTAAACACTACGCTGGATCTGTTGGAGTTAAAGCAGCACAGGAAGCATATTCCGGAAAAGCATATTATAAGTGTGATGTAGCTATGGTATTAACGAATAACTATTTCACACAGCAGGCTATAACTTTTGCTTCAGAAACAGGAGTTGTTCTATGGGATAGGGATAAGCTGACGCAATTAGTACGAACATCTAACCTACAAAATCAAAGAGGCATAAGGTATTCTGTTCCGAGAAAGGAAAATCGTACACGCGGGGCATCGAGCGGAGACATGTATTCTTGTTTGGGAAAGATAATAATGGCTCCTGTTATTATTTTCATAATTCTTATGATAATAATACCTGGCAAAGACAAAGAGAACGAGGGAGAAAAGTCGGAACCGACAGTCTCAGAAGCAGGATCTTCTTCAGTGTCAGTAGCGAATAGTGACATAAGTAAAATATCTGAAGGCGAGATAAAAATGGTAATAATTGCCAAGAATGAGGCAAATATAAGAAAAGGTCCAAGTTCCAAAACTGAAGCAGTAATGACCGCAAAGCCGGGAACGGTATTTATCGGAACAGGAAATATTGAGTATGCCGATAATGGTGGTTTATGGTATGAAATCTACATTAATGGTGAAAAGACTAAAACAGCTTGGGCTAGCGAGCAAATTATTAAAATAGTTGAGGAAGATGAGTAGGAATACAGTAAATAAAAGAGAAACAATGGAACACGCAATAATAGTTTCATTATACAAGAACAGCGATTCGAAATGGAAATTAGCAGAAAATAATACTTTGCACGATTATAATTGCGCAGGCGTATGGTATCTGCGGGGGAAAGTCGCGGGAACAGACACATGGATCGGGCTAGAGGTGGCAGAGACCCAATGTATTAAAGATGAGATAAGTAGTGGTATTAGCATAATAATGAATCCTAAAGATATACCTGAAAATAGTACAAAATTTAAGAGGTTTAGGGAATGGAGTGCAGATGATTTTATAGGTAGGGGGGAAATAAATAGATATGACGCGAAATACTCACAAATATCAGTAAAATACCAAGTGCTTGAGTTTGTAGTTCTAAAGAAAGAGGATTCGGTTGAAGAGAGATATATGCTAGAAGTAATAACAGCAATGAATGAGAAAGCTAAATACTGGTATCCTGCTCCGACTAATAGAAAACACTGTAAGTATAGTCAATGGGACTTGGTAAAACAATTCGAAAAAAATGGTACGATTCGTTGTGATAGTAAATAAATATGATAATATACTATAACCCTGAGTAACTACAAAGTATGAAAGGGGTTGAAAACATGGACTACTTTTAGTCTGCAACAGAAAATGAATATCAACATAATAAGGAAACCCACTGTAGTCTGGTCCAACTACAGTGGGTTTTCTGCATTATGGGAGGTATTCTATGCGATGGCTTCGGAATTCATGAGTATAATACGTATTTGAGACAACTTATGCTATAATGATATCATTAAGTATAGGAGGTTGATCACCATGCTCAAAGAAGGAACTAAAGCGCCGGATTTCACATTGCCGGATCAGGACGGGAAACTCCATTCTCTTTCCGGGTATAGGGGCAAGAGAGTAATACTGTATTTTTATCCGAAGGACAACACATCCGGCTGTACGAAACAGGCTTGCGGATTCGCGGAAAGATACCCGCAGTTTCGTGAAAAAGGAGCTGTGATAATCGGGATCAATAAGGATACAGTCGAGTCGCACAAGAAATTCGAAGAAAAATACGGCCTTCCCTTTACATTGCTTTCCGATACGGGGCTTGATGTGCTGAAAGCATATGATGTCTGGAAAGAGAAGATTAATTATGGCAAGGCCACGATGGGGATCGTGCGGACCACCTATCTTATCGATGAGAAGGGTGTGATCGTACGCGCGATGGATAAAGTGAAGGCAGCGGAAAACCCGCAGGATATGCTGGAGCTCGTCTGAACCCTTGGGGAGGTTGGACTAAGGTGACAGGCACCATCGAAGGACAACACCGCCGGACGGATCGCGCATAGGCGCATTAAGGAGAGGATATATGGGAAAGACATGGGATGCTGAGGAGTTTAAGAAAACACTGAGAGCTGCCGCGGCGGAAGGGATCGTGCTCTTAAAGAATGATGACGGAGCGCTTCCGCTTAAAAAGGATGCCGGAATAGCTGTATTCGGCAGGTGCCAGATGAACTACTACAGGTGCGGTACCGGATCGGGCGGGATGGTAAACCCGGACTATGTTGTCAGCATCTACGAAGCCCTGGAGAACAGCGGGAAACTTACGGTCAATAAGACGGTGAGAGCGGCATACGAGAGATTTGTTGAGGAAAATCCTTACGAGCGCGGCGCAGGCTGGGCGTCGGAACCCTGGTTTCAGAAGGAAATGCCGCTCGATGACGATCTGGTAAAAAGTGCCGCACAGGAGTCAGATACGGCGGTATTCATAATCGGCAGGACCGCCGGCGAGGATCAGGACAACAAAAACGAAGAGGGCAGCTATCTTCTGACCAAAGAGGAAACCGCGGCCTTGGCAAAGGTCTGCGCGGCTTTTGAGCGGACCGTCGTTCTGCTGAATGTCGGCAATATCATAGATATGAAATGGGTAAAGGAGCTGAACCCCTCAGCCGTTCTTTACGTATGGCAGGGCGGTCAGGAGGGCGGGAACGCCGTTCTGGATGTGCTGACGGGAGAGGTCGATCCGTCTGGAAAACTGGCCGATACCATCGCGGAAAACATAAGCGATTATCCGTCGACCTCGAATTTCGGGTCGGAGAAAGAGAATCTCCAGACCGAAGATATCTATGTAGGCTACCGTTATTTTGAGACATTTGCTCCGGACAGAGTCCTTTATCCTTTCGGATACGGCCTGTCGTATACGGATTTCAGCATCGATGTATGCTCTTTTGAGCGGGAGAGTGAAGAAACCCATATAACGGTAAATGTTAAGAATACCGGCGCGGTGAGCGGCAAGGAGGTCGTACAGGTGTATCTGAAAGCGCCTCAGGGGCTCCTCGGAAAACCTGCCAGGGTGCTCTGTGCCTTCGGGAAGACCCCGCTCCTTGCTACCGGAGAGAGCCAAAAACTTGAATTTAAGATACCGGATTACATGATGTCATCATATGACGACGGCGGCGTCACCGGGCATAGATCCGCCTACGTGTGCGAGCCCGGGGAATATGATTTTTTTGTGGGGAGCGATGTAAGGAGCGCCGTTAAGGCAGGCAGCTTTATTCTGGATGAGCTTAAGATCACGGCACAGTGCGAAGAGGCCTGCGCGCCGGTCCGCGGGTTCATGCGCCTGAGCCCCCGGTATGTTAACGGCGCTGTTGAAAAAAGCTATGACAAAGTGCCCGTAAGAACGGCAGACCCCAATAAAAAGAGGCTGGACCGGCTCCCGAAGGCCAATGCCTGTGTGGGCGATAAGGGCTATAAGCTCAGTGACGTTGAAGCGGGAAAGATATCCATGGAGGAGTTCATAGAGCAGCTTACCGATGAGGATCTGTGCGCGATCTCCCGCGGCGAGGGAATGAGCTCGCCCAAGGTGACGGCGGGTATCGCGGGAGCGTTCGGCGGTATCACGGACAGGCTTAAGGACTTAGGCATTCCTGTTGCGGGTTGTGCCGACGGACCGAGCGGGATCAGAATGGACTGCGGGACACATGCTTATTCCCTCCCGAACGGAACCTGTCTGGCCTGCACATTCAGCGAAGAGATAAATGAAAAGCTGTTCAATTGGGAAGGCCTCGATCTGAGACGGCACAGGATAGACGCCCTTTTGGGACCGGGTATGAATATCCACAGGAACCCGCTGAACGGCAGAAACTTCGAGTATTTTTCCGAGGATCCGCTTTTGACCGGAAAGCTCGTGGCCGCTCAGATCAGGGGACTGCATAAGTACGGAGTTTTCGGTGTGATCAAGCACTTCGCGGGGAACACTCAGGAGTATAAGAGGCGGAATGTCAACAATATCATGTCCGAGAGAGCACTTCGCGAGATATACCTGAAGGCCTTTGAAACAGCGGTAAAAGAAGGCCCCGCAATGACGATCATGTCGTCTTACGGTCCTGTTAACGGCATCTATTCCGCCAGCAATTACGATCTGCTCACAACGATCCTCAGAAAGGAATGGGGATTTAAAGGGATCGTCATGACCGACTGGTGGGCTATGGGCAATGACGGGGAAGGCGCCAAAGCCAGTATTTCAAACGTTGCGTCACAGGCCAGGGCGCAGAACGATATTTTCATGGTCTGCAGTGATGCCGGAAGCAATTCCAATAACGACAACCTTAACGAGTCGCTTGCAAACGGAAGGCTTACCAGGGGGGAACTGGCACGGAACGCGGCAAACATACTGGGATTTATCATGCGGACACAGGCGTACCGCCGCGCACAGACAGGAGACTCTGACCTCGATAAAGAGCTGCTGGATGCGGTTTCGACGGAGGACAGCGCCCTTCACGATATGATGAAGGTGGCGATGGGTCCGGATATTACGGAACTCGACGCAGGCAGCATAAAGATCGGACGGGGGGCTTCCACATCATTCTTGCTTTCCGCGCCCCACAGATGCCTTCCGGAACTGGAACTGGTGATAAGAGCGGTCGATCAGCCGGATGTCGCGCAGCTGCCCGTTTCGGTATTTCAGAATAGAGAACTTGTGAAAACAGTGACACTGACCGGCATGGACCGTGACTGGCAGACGGTCAGGATAACGCTTGGTCCGGTCTTTGTTGCCAATTTCTTCCTGAAGCTCTATTTTGCCCAGGGCGGGCTTGAGATCAGATCCGCAAAGCTGACCATCGTCAGGGATCTGGAGGAAGAATTTAAAAAGCGGATCGCGCAGTTTACATGATCTTCTTAAAAGGAGGTTCAGTCCGTGGACAAAATAAACAGGTAACTTTTGGATACTTATCAGCTATTGGCTTTTATGATATAGTAGCATCGTAAGTGATGTTACATACATCAAATAAAAGACAGGAGTGAAGTGTTATGAAAAAAGTGTTCAAATCTCTGTTAACCGCGTTGCTTTTCGCATTCGTGATCGCAGCGCTTTCGGGCTTCGGCGGTGTTAAGGCATCGGCGGCCACCATATCGGGAGACCTCGACGGCGACGGAACCGATGAGACCATCGTATACGATACCGAGGATACGGATCATGGTATGCAGCTCAGCTTCCTGACCATCAACGGCAAGGACGTTCTTGCGGCTATCCAGATGGAAGATCAGTTCTATCCGGACATGATCACGGTCGAAGTGATCGATACCTGCACGAAGGACGGTCTTAAGGAGCTCGCGGTCATCAAGAATGTTGAAGGATGGGATGAATACACACTGATCAGGTTCAAGGGCGGAAAGATCAGCAAGTATTGCACGCTCGAAGATGCCGACGGTATCGTAAGTCAGAAGAAAAAGAACCGCATAACGATCAAGACTGATGTATTTGTACGCGGTCTCGGTTACATCAAAGTAAACATGAACCTTAAGGTTAAGTCGGGAAGAGCGGTTATTGTTGATGAGCCTTCAAAGCCCAATAAGGACAATGTGAAGACCACATTCAAGACCAATAAGAAGATGCCCCTCTATGCCGATGAGTACGCAGGCGAGCAGATCGGAACCCTGAAGAAGGGCGCGAAGTTCAAGCTTGTACAGTTCGTACGCGACGGCGAAGGCAACTTCACCAGGATCTGCGTTAAGTCAAACGGCGTAACAGGCTGGATCGATTCGACGGATTTTGCCGATTACACCGAATTCTTCGTAAAGAATCCTCCCGTTTGGGAATAAGCTTTTTTAAGTAAACAGGATAATTTAAGGGCCGTCCTTAGGGGCGGCCCTTTTGTCTTGCGGTATTGTCTGTTTTTTAGGTTTGACCGTTACGAGTTGCGTATCTCGAAGATCCCGTCCGGTGTGTAGAGATCTGCGTCGAAGAGCGCGAACGGCTTTCCTGTTTTGATATAGAAGGCGACGTAGTAAGTCTTCCCGGACTCAGCCTCTTCATAAACCTGTTGGGCGACCGTGAGTCTGTACTCGTTGTCGAATTCCAGCTGCCAGGAATAAGCGGTGCTCTCGTCATCGGAAATATCCACGCATTCCTTGTACGTAAGAGTGGAAAGCCTGAAATACGCTTCCTTTGGATTGTCCGAGCCGGCCTGCTTTCTGAGCCTGAAAGCTATGCACAGGGCAATGGCCAGAACAAACAGCGCCACGCCCCAGCCGACCGCAGGGTTCGGAACGAGCACGATCGAGAGCAGGCAGAATAAGCCTACGGGTATCACGATCTTGATCAGGTCCCGGTTTACCGAAAAATACTGTTTCATCAAAACGGATTTTGTGATGGTTTTTTTCATTTTGATCTCTCCCTGTTTGCCGCAGATGATCTGCGTTCTGTCAATACTGACTGTATCATAATACCATGAAAAAAAGAAGTCACTTTTGGTTACCTGATTTTTTCGAATGCCGGGTTAAGCAAATACGGAGATTTTTTGACAAGACTCATAAAACGTATTAAAATGATAGGTAAAGGAAAGGAGTGTACCGATATGGAGTTTACGACAGATATCCTGAGCGTGTTTGACAAACAGTGGGCGCTGCTCACGGCAGGAAAAGAGGACAGTTTCAACACGATGACGATCAGCTGGGGCGGGCTCGGCACCCTCTGGGGAAAGCCTGTTGCTACGGTCTATGTGAGGACATCGA
This sequence comes from Lachnospiraceae bacterium, assembly GCA_016283775.1. Lineage (GTDB taxonomy): Bacteria > Bacillota > Clostridia > Lachnospirales > Lachnospiraceae > RGIG3528. The sequence goes on from JAEENL010000122.1 coordinate 10,830, forward strand.
GATATACCCATGATTTCATGGACGCAAATGATTATTTTACGGTAAGTTTTTATCCCGGAGAGTACAGACAGATACTCGGCGTGCTCGGCAAAAAGTCCGGCCGGGATATGGATAAGATGAAGGATTCGGGCCTCGCGCCCGTTAAGGCCGGGGAATCCATGTCTTTCAAAGAGGCGGAAGTGACACTGGTCTGCAAAAAGCTGTACAGGCAGCAGCTGGAAGTCGCGAATATGCCCGAGGCGGTCGCAAAGGCCATGTATGACGGCATAGCGCCGCATGACATGTACATCGGCGAGATCGTGGACATCATCAGATAAGCGGCTATATTACCTTTTCCGGTACCATGTCCGTCAGGGCGTAGGGGAGCAGCAGCTCCGGCCTGGTTTCGGGCCTTATCCATTCGTCTATGCGCTCCTCGGGGAGTATGAGCGGCATGCGGTCGTGGATCCTGCTGACTTCGCCTGCGGGCTCGCGGGTTATGACGGCAAATACCGGCAGACCGTTCTCAAACGTATACAGTCCGCACAGCCAGACCGTGTGACTGCCGCGGGGCTGTATCATGTATTTGTCGCCGGTCTTTTTCTTTCCGTCCGGCGCGGTGAAATGCTCCCATTCGAAGTACCATGAGGCCGGGATTATGCAGCGCCTGCGCTGCCAGGCTTCCTTAAACATCGGCTTTTCGGCGGCGCTCTCGACTCTTGCGTTAACGATGGCGTTTTTGCTGCCGGGCAGCGTAAAGCCCCATTTCATCGGGAACGCGGAGCGTTCTCCGTTCCTGTTGGAGGCGATCACGGGGGCGATATCGGTAGGGCGCACTTCACCCTCGGTGATGACGGGTTTTGCGTATTCGCGCAGGAACCGCTCGCGCAGGGAAGATGCCAGGGCCTTTTCCAGCACTTCCTTAAAGACGGGTTCGTTTTCACTGAAATAGTATCTGCAGCACATGTTTTTCTCCGTTTATGGGGATCCATCCGTAATATGAAACTCTGACGAATACATTATACCACAGGAGCGCCTATGAAGCTGATCCCAAAGAAAAACCTGTATTTATTTATATTCTGCCTGATAATAGCCGTTATCAGCATTTCGATCCTTGCGATCGAGATTAGAAGAGGCGACAAAACGCTGCAGAAGCAGGAGATCAAAGACGGATGGACGGCAGCGGCGCACGGGAAGTTATATGAGAATGTGGCGCTCGGAAGCGACACATTCGATGCGTTCAACGACGGTGACGTGTTTGAACTGACCGGAACCCTTCCCCAATGCGATATCCCGGATCCCACGCTTGAGATATACTCCGTGCACAGCATGGTCGATGTGTATGTGGACGGAGAACATATTTACAATTACGGGCAAAAATACTTCGATGCCGGTAAGATGCTGGGCTACGGCTGGAATTTCGTCAGCCTGCCCGAAGCGTTCGAAGGAAAAACGATCAGGATCGTTTTTCATGTTACCGAGGACGATTCCTTTGACGGCTTACCTTCGATCAGCATAATCAACGGCGACAGCGCGGTAAACGATCTTCTGATCAATGAGCGCATATATCTGGCGATCAGCATGTTCCTGATCGTTATCGGTTCGATGGGCATGGTGTTCGCGATCATACTTTCGTTCAGAAATCTGTCTGCGCTCAAGATGTTCTGCATCATGCAGCTCGCGTTCCTGATCGGCGTCTATACTCTGGCCAATTCCGACCTTCTGATCGTGTTTAATCTCGATATGGCGCAGAAATGCCTGTTTGAGTATATGTCACTGTATACTTTCACTATCCCGTTCACGGTTTATTTCTCCGACTGGATCACGGAAAAAGGCTTCCCCAACAGGCTTAAGTGGTTCTTCAATATATGGGTCATCATCGAGTTCCTGTTTGCGGCAGCCGCATTTGCGCTCCACTTTACGAATATCGCGCATATGCCGCGTTTTGTGGGATACTGTCATATATGCATGATAGTGACGCTGATCCTCATCATACATCTGACGGTGGTGCGCAGACGGGTCACAAAGAGACTGGACAAAGGACTCGCGTTTGGCTTTGCGCTGGCCATCCTGGTAGCTTCGATAGAACTGGTGCGGTATAATGTCGAAAAATATTATACCGGTTTCAACAACAACAGATACAGCAGCTCGATCGCTTTTGCGGCGCTGATCGTGGTACTGACGCTGTTCATAGACTTTATGTCAAAGATAGCGGGCAACCTTCGAAAAGAGGCCGAAGCGAGGGCCTTTGAGAAAATGGCCTACATGGATGAGCTAACGGGCATCCTGAACAGGCGCGGCGCCGAGGAGGAGCTCAATAAGCTCAAAGGCGCCAAGTCTCCGTATGCGCTCGTGAGCGTGGATATGAACCTGCTGAAGATGATGAACGACACCTTCGGGCATGCCACAGGAGACAGGGCGCTCACACTGCTCGCGAGGAAGCTTCGGGAGGCATTCCCCGAGCCCTGCGTCGTTGCGCGCGTGGGCGGCGACGAGTTTATCGCGATCGTGCCCGACGCTTCAAAGGATCACGTGGATGCACATGAGGCTGCTTTTGTCAATAAGATGAACGAGCACAACAAAAAGGGCGGCAATGTCACATTGAGCGCCGCGTACGGCACAGCGTACAGCGATGAGGCCGATACTCCCGAAAAGGTGCTTAAGATCGCGGATGACAGGATGTATCTGGCAAAAAAGGAATCAAAACTCGGAAGAGATTAAGAATTACGGCAGGACATTTTTCCTGCCGTATTTTTTATTATTGTGCCTTGACAAACGATCAAAAAGATGATTATAATCTAGTCATAGGTTTAACGTTAAACGTAACGTAAAATCAAGCATTTCATTATTTAGCAGAAACAGGAGGAAGCCATGAAAAAGATTAGTTTCGTTTTCGTATTGATGATGGCTGTATGCATGCTTTTCACGGCATGTGGGGGAAAAAACGGTGACGATACCGAAGCGGCGCAGCCGACTGAGGCGCCGCAGATTTCGGAGGACCTCGGGAATGAGCTGGACTCATTTTCCGACGAAGTGATCGACGCGGATCTGACATGCACGATCACACTCGGGAACTGGCCGCCCGATACCGCTGCGGCATCCGAGCTCGCGCTGTTCGAGGGCTATAAGGCCACTATGGAGAAGCAGTATCCCAACGTTACTCTCGTGCCCGACTATTATTCCTACTCGCTCAGCAACTATGTACCGATGGCAAAGGGCGGCACGGCTCCGAGCATTTTCCAGCCTCCTTTCACGGATCCCCAGCTGCTGATCAGCCAGAACCTGGTCGGTGATGTGACCGATGCGCTTAAGGAAATCGGTGTTCTGGACAAGTTCAGCCCTTCGTATATCGAGATGCTCGCCGATGATAACGGACGCATCTACGGTCTGCCCCGTGACGGTTATGTGCTCGGCATGCACATCAATGTCGCGCTGTTCAGGGAAGCGGGACTCGTGGATGAAAACGGACTTCCCATATATCCCAAATCTTTGCAGGAACTGGCCGAGTACGGTCAGATAATCCGCGAAAAGACCGACAAGGCGGGACTGGTATTCCCTGCGAGCGAAACCTATGGCGGATGGCTGTTTACAAATATCGCATGGAATTTCGGATGCGTCGGAGAGAGCGCGCTCGAGTATCAGGATGAGAACGGACGCTGGATATGCAATTTCACATCGCCCGAATGCATTGCCGCAATGGAATACATGCGTGACCTGCGCTGGAAATACGATATCCTGAATGCCGACACGACTACCACCGACTGGGCCGGCGCGCATTCCGAGCTCGGTACCGGTGAGGCTGCGATGAATTTCGCCGCCGACGATTCCGTTGACCAGCCCACCTCGAATAAGGGTCTGGCGCTCGAGGACTTTGCGCTGATCCCGTTCCCTGAGGGCCCCGCGGGACGCTATGCGCTCGCAGGAGGCACATGCTACATGTTCTCACCCGATATCACGGCGGATCAGGGACGCGCGCTCATGGCATACCTTAAGATCCTCGGAAAACTGCCTTTCCTCGATGACGACATCGTTGCGGGCATGCGTTCGGACTATGCTGCGAAGAAGGACAGAGGGGCACCCGTACTGCCCGCGATCAGCGCATGGAACGACGACGAATACAATAAGACCAAGCGCGCGATCATAGACGAATACTGCAATGTGGATATGCGTCTCTACAATGATTTCTTTGATTCGATCTCCGAAGGCACCATCACATTAAAGGCCGAGGAGCCCGTATTCGCGCAGCAGCTCTACAGAGAGCTGACCGCAGTGATCCAGAGGATGATCACCCGCGAGGGCGCAGACGTCGTAAAGGCTCTGACTTCCGCGCAGGAGTCATTCCAGGAGTATCTTGACGACGAGATAAATAACTGATTACCCAGAGGTATATAACGTGAACAGGATCACCAGACATTTCAGAGGAAAAGGCATGAAGATGCAGGACTTGCGTTCCTGGCTGATCATGCTGCCCGGACTGATACTTATGACATTCTTTGTCTGGGAACCGCTGCTCGAGAGTATCCGTATGAGTCTGTACAAAACGGAAAATGTCGAGCTGGTCGAGTTCGTTGGACTTAAGAATTTCATCAGTGTGGCCGGGAAGACCAACTTTACCCAGGCACTCGTAAATACCTTTTCATATACGTTCTGGTCGCTGGTAATAGGCTTCCTGCTCCCGATCATCCTTGCGATGCTGATCGGCGAGACTTCGCGCGGAAAAGGCCTTTTCCGCACGGCCGCCTATCTGCCGAACATGCTGCCCGGACTCGCGGTCATCATTCTGTGGTCGGCATTTTTCTCGGGCGGCAAGACAGGCGTGCTCAATATCATCCTGAGCCATTTCGGAGTTTCCGCGCAGACCTATCTGACCAAGGCCAACCTTGTCATTCCGATCATCATCACGATAGCCACATGGAAGGGCGCCGGGGCTACCGCGCTCATCTATATGGCGGGCATGGCGGGCGTTAATTCGGAGCTGTACGACGCGGCGGCGATCGACGGCGCTAACGTATGGCAGCGTGTGCGTCATGTGCTCGTTCCCGCGATCAAAAAGCTCACATGGACCATGCTCATCCTGCAGATCATATCCGTATTCCAGATCATGTATGAGCCCATGGTACTGACCAAGGGAGGACCGGACAACGCGTCGCTCTCGCTCATGCAGCTGATGTGGCAGTATGCGTTTGGCGGCTCGATGGACTACGGAAAAGCGTCCGCGGTAGCTGTCATCGTAACGGCGATCCTGCTCGTTATGACGGCGGTCTATTCCTACTTCAACCGCAAAGAATCCGACTGGGACTGATGGGGGTGTATCATGCGTAAAAAAATGAGGCAGCGTACCGGCGTGATCCGGGAATACGATATGCATTCTGTTTCCGTCAGGGTATGGTATGCGGTCATATATGCGCTTTGCATAGTAATGGGTATAATAGCGGTCTTTCCGCTGATATGGGTCGTGCTGGCAGGCTTTAAGGACCTTAAGGAGTTCATGTCGAGCACGTCGCTTTTGCCGAAGTCGTTCAGCCCGGAGCAGTTTAAGAAAACCTGGTCCCAGCTCGGCCTGGCAAAGAACTATCTGAACTCGTTCATCTCGGTCGCGGGCAGCGTGGTATGCGCCCTGCTGTTCAACGGACTGCTCGGCTACGGGCTCTCGATCCTCAAGCCTAAGGGCTGCGGGATCGTCAAAAAACTGGTCATGCTCTCGCTGCTGGTTCCGGCGACGATCAGCATCGTACCGCTGTTCATGAACATCCAGCGTCTCGGCATGGGCAACAGCTTTTTGCCTCTCTGGCTTTCGTACGGCGCGAACGCGATGTATGTGGTACTGTTCATACAGTTTTTTGAATCGCTCCCGGTCTCGATGATAGAGGCGAGCCGCATAGACGGGTGTTCGGCCCTGCAGACCTTTTTCAGGATAGTTCTGCCCCTGTCAAAGCCTATCTGCGCGGTGATCACCATTTTCGCGGTAAATGCGGCATGGTCGGATTTCCTGCTCCCGTACCTCGTTCTGAGGGGCGGACAGCTGCAGACAGTTATGGTGCGCCTGTTTGTGTTCAGCACCGAGCAGACGGTCAATGCGGACACGATGATGCGCTCTGTCGTATTCTCGATGATCCCGCCGATCATCCTGTTCATCCTTTTCCAGAAGCAGCTGACCGAAAACAACGTCTCTGTGGGTATCAAGGGTTGATCTGAAAAAAGAACGGAAGGAAAGTAAAGCAGTGGCTAAAACAGCAAATATACATTACGCGGTCGATCCGTGGAAGATCACGGAGAACGGCTTTGACGAGAAGTATTCGCGTGTCGGAGAGTCCATCTTTTCTCTCGGGAACGAGAGCATCGGAGTAAGAGGCTGCTTTGACGAAGGAGGAAGCGTTGACTCCCTCAGGGGAGCATATATAAACGGCGTATACGAGCTGGTCGATATCGACCGCTCCTACCGCGGCATAGTCGATAAGGTGCATTTTATGATCCCTGCGGCCGACTGGCTCGATACCGCGATCAGCGTTGACGGTGAGGTACTCGACCTCGGCAGGGTAAGCTACAGTGATTTCGTGCGCGAGCTCGATCTGCGCACCGGCCTGCTGAAGCGCAGCTTCATCTGGAAGACTGCGGGCGGAAAGGAATTGAAGCTCCGTTTTGAGCGTTTCCTGGACATGGTGAACAGGGAACGCGCGTATCAGCGCATCACGTTTGAGGCGCTGAACTTTACGGGAGAAGTCAGGATAGAGAGCGGCCTGTCGTTTAATGTGACCCATGAGGGACGAAAGGCATGCTTCTGGAACGAGACAAAATGCGTCACCGGTCGCGGCTGCATGGCGATACAGGCCCGCACTACCAGATCCGGACAGGAGGTATTTGCGGGTGCGGCGGTAAGTCTCCCCGAAGACGCCGCTGTGGCGCGGGGCGAGAGATCCGTGCACCTGTGCGCCGATGTATGGCTTGACGAGAA
>JAEENL010000123.1 GCA_016283775.1 Lachnospiraceae bacterium
AGATATCGCATTTTGTATTACTGGCTGAAATGGAATCCGAGGTTCCAGTTTGCAAAAGTAAATGCCTTCTCCGGATATCTCTTGCAAGAGTAAATTCCAGATATTGAAGATGGAGGGCAAAAATCAGAAGTTACAATTCCAAACTGGAAGTTACGATTCCAAAGCGGAATTTACAAAACCAAATATATTGAAATACCAGTTGAAAGCGTGTAAAATGGCGTCAGATCAACCTTTTCCGATGAAAAATGCGCAATCTAACCGGAGGTCGAATTTAGCGTTTGTTTTTCGCAAAAGTAAATTCCACCCCTAAGGTGAGGATATGGACGGTTCGGATGGCGCAGCTGTTTTACTTCTTCAGCAGCAGAGGTGTGAGGTTGATCTCTTTAGAGGGAATCAGGGTAATCCCTAACTTCTCAAGAAGACCCTCGTCATGAAGAAAGCTGAACAGCTGGTGTGCGGACCGGTTGCCCAGCTTTTTTCTTTTGTAGGAATTGATGTGGCTCATCATCAGAGACACATCCTCCTGAGTAAGGTTGTCGAAGCTTGTTTTCTTCGGCAGTACACGGCGGATCATCTCGTGAGTAACCTCGATTCCGCCCTTCTGGTCGGAGCGCTGTGGATCACAATAAAACAAGTGTGTTCTGCGTTCACCATCGACGTTGAATTCGATGGAAAGAGGATCTGTAAATTCGCTTCCCCTGTCCGTCAGAATGACCGGAAACAACGTGGTGAATACTTCATGCCCTAACAGTTCATAAAGACTGTTAAAGGTCTCTGTGACGCTCCTGGCAGTGTTGTGATCACGGATGAATGCAAGCATCAGTGAGCAGCTCCTGAAGTAGATGGTAAGGAACACCTTGCCGCCCTTGCGGCCTTCGACAGAGTCCATCTCTACGATGGCAACATCGGGGTTAGAGGAGATGAATTCCTGGAAGTCATCGTAGGTGCGTCCCGCATGGCACTGCTTATCGACACGGACAGGCTTTTTCTTCTTACGAACCCTGTACCGCACCTTCCGGGGAAGGTCAATGTTACCGACAGACAGAAGCCCTGCATCGATGTAATTGTAGATGGTTTTCTCATCAAGCATGATGTCATCTGCGTTCTCGATGCATATGTGATGGATCGACTGCCCCCGCTTTACAAGTGGAGCGATGATCGCGTCTATACGCTTAAGCTCCTCCTCGGATATGGCAAAGCCCTGGCGACTTTCACTGAGTACATTCTCGTATTCCTTCTGGGCATACTTGGCATCGTACAAGTGCCTCTGAAGCTTACAGCCGTGTCTCTCCGTACAGCCGTTACAGACATACGGAGGCTTGAGGATGAGCAGGCAATGCTTCTCCTCGAAATCAGGGCAGGTCTTATAGCAGGACTCGCCGCAGGTGCGACAGTTCTGACTATACTTCTTGCTACAAGGTTTGCAGACATCTCTGTTGTGAGTACAGGTCTTCTGGTGCAGGCAGGGATTGAATGAACCCTTTACTTCAAGCTTGATGTGGCCTTTGACTTCCTTGGCGATTGTAGAGGGATCCTTACCCAGGATCAATCCTATCGCCTTAAAGGACAGATGGTCTGCGATGGATGATTGAATCGTTAACCTGTCATCATAGGTTAAATGTGCGTTCTTAGCCATAGTGATAGCTCCTTTCTTTATTGCAGGCTTTGATACGCCATCCGACCTCTGCTGCAGGATAAGATTATACAACAAGGGGCTTTGCCCCTTAACCCCAGAGTTTATCGCTTTGGGTTTCAGAAGGAGCAATTGAAAAAGAGCAACACCAAGTGCTGCTCCTTCAAGCAAGTAACAATGATTATGACTGGCACCTATCTAAACAATAAGGATCTTTGGAGAAGTTACTTCCACCCATTATCCTTGCAATAGTAAGTTCCAGTCAGAGGTATGGGGCAACTGGAATTTAATTTTCCAATTGAACTAATACAGGGTTTCCGTAACAGTCCCCGCCTGTTGCACACAAAAAAAAGCAGCCCCGGAAAACGGTCTGTTTTCCCGAAACTGCCCTACTTACAGCAAAAAGACCGTTCAAAGAACGGTCTTTAACTGCAGTCGAAGAGACTTGAACTCTCACTCACCTGCGTGAACATGAACCTGAATCATGCGCGTATGCCAATTCCGCCACGACTGCATATGCCGGCAAAACACCGCGCAGCACAATATGCGCCTTGCGCCAGCAAAAGAGATAATATCAGACTTATACTGAAATGTCAACACAAATCTTTATTTCACATAACAATAGAATGTATTGCCGTTAATGCCAAACAGCTGCTCTGCCGCCTCCTTTGTGATCTTTACGGTCCTAGCAAGCTGCGGATCGAAGTATTCGATGTTAAAGTAGTCATATCCTGTCACAAGCACGCTTCTTTCGTTGTTTATGACTGCGATAACCGGTTTCTTCCTGTATACGAAGTAGAGCATCTGGTCGAGCGTTATGCCCTTGAGCTCAAGCCCGGAGACCTTTACATAGCTCTTTATGGAGTCCGCGACATTTGTCTTCGAAAAATCTATCTCGGATGTGTCAACATCATAATCAAGGTATCTGAACAGGATCTTAAGGCAGGTCTGAAGCTGGTTTTGCGCCGGCGTTTTCGGAAGTATAAGTCCCGTCACGGCGCTTCTTGTTGCCTTAACACCGCGTTCCCAGACAATGCGCCCGTTTCCGTCGATAACGGCTCCAAGGCCTTCATTGCTGTCCGCAAGCGCGATCGCATCGGCCACGACAGATGTCCTTGTTACAACGCGTCCGAAAGAATATGTCCTGTAGAAGGCCTGCACATCCGTCCCTGCGTTGATCTTCATGGAAGTATCGGTCTTCTGTACCGTTATGGTCACGCCCTGTTTTTTAGGTATCTCCTTCATTGTTATGTTCGAAGGGAATGCGATGTAATACTCCTTCTTTAACAGGTTTGAGGTCCTGTTCACAAGCGAAACGGCAAGGGTAACGGCAGTGTTTCTGTTGGCGATGCCGTCTGCCGCAACAGCTTCGTAAGCAAGCCCGCTGCCGCTTTTCTTCACGCGTTCAAGGATGATGACGCTGTCGCCGAATTTAACGTCTGTAACAAAAATATCAGGCTGGCTGTAGGTTTTTAAGACTTTTCTCTCCCAATCCGTTATCTCCACCCTGTACATCGGCACAACCTGCGAACCGTCGGAATTCCGCACTATATCATCAATTCTCGCATAGCCTATGATGGCATTGCCGTCAACCTCGCCAAGCAGCCTTATCACCTCACCGGGGTTTGCTTCCCATTCAAGCTTTTCGCCCGATTCAAGGTTCATCAGTGTCAGCTTGTCACTCTTTGCATCATTTGCGTTATTCTGCCAGAGGATCTTCTTTGCGGCCGCCAGATACGCAAAATGCCCTTCCGGAACATTGTTCGCGAGGACAGAGAGCTTTCTTGTGGTGATATTGTAGCTGTAAACGGTATCATACATCGCAAGATATATGATATTGTAGCTGCTCTTGTAAACGAGCTTGTCAAACTCGTCCTTTAACAGCTGGTAGGTCGTATTCACGGGGATGTACGCCAGCTCCGTAAGCCTCGAATGCTCGCGGTCAAAGGTGTAGAAGACGATCCCGACCCTGCCTTCGTACTCGCCCCTGCTCATATATCCGCATACAACAAAATCGATATTACCGTTCGCATCAAGATTCAGGATCTTTACGTCATGGTCAAGTTTTGCCACATCGGGATCGGTGATATCCTCCCCTGCAAACGAGAATACAGTCGTCATCTTGTTACTTGTCCCGTCGTAGCAGTAAAGCTCGCCGTTATGCACAAATGCGGTGTATTTATAGCTTGGTGTCGTAAGGATCTGCATTTCGGTATCATTCGTGATGCCAAGCTTTAGATCGCTCGAGTACAGATACGTGTTTGCAACGTCATATATCGTCTCTGTCACACGGTCGTATGTGTAGAGGTAGGTCCTTATGGTTGTATAAAGCAGCCTTATGGTCTCGCGGACGCGCAGGTACTCCGTCCCCGAATCCGTTTTCACCTCTGCCACATAATTCAGGACGATAGATGCATATTCCTCATAAAAATCGGTAATGGTCGGCGGCAGTTCCGAAACGATCTTCGGGTAAGCATTCCCCCAGCTTGCCATGTTCCAGGTACAGTCAATATCAACATGGGCAAGGTCTGTACGGTTCGAATTGCTCTTGGGTTCAAGGTTTTTCTCGATCTGGGCCTGATTGGTCTTGGAGATCAGCGAATCCCTGAACCACACAGCATAATCTATCTTTTCCGCAATATAGCCCTTGTCATAGACCTTGATCCTTGTATAGTAGTAGATACGCCTGCTGTCGCTGGTTATGAGCGTGAACTTGACGCTGTACTCAACACCGCGTGCCAGATCGGTCTTTAATGTCACTTCCATGCTCTTATATCCCGGGTAGATGCTCTCGTTCAGGGAATTGACCGTATTTGTCTCTAAAAGGCTGCCCGTTGAAACATCAAAAAGCTCATATTTAAGCTTTCTCGCCACAAGCTTGTTCTCTGCAACTTTGACCACAAAGGATGCTGCAGTCGAAAGAGGTGTTATGGTCTCGCGGTTGAGCTCCCAGTCAAGGTTTGAAGTATAGCCGCACAGCCGGTTCACCTCGCGTCCCTCGGTCACGAGCGAGAGCGCAGGAAGCGAAGCCTCAGCCATCGTGGTCTCGTCAGTCACGTTGGTGAAGCTCTTTATCGTCAGATAATGACCGCTGAAATACCAGAGTGCGGCAATAAAGACCGCAAAGAGCAGGAGCGGTTTGTAGATAAATCTGATCACGCTGTGCGATTGTTTTTCTCTTCTTCCCATCAAAACCTGTATCCGATCCGGCCCGTGCAAAACGGCCCCAGGGCTCCTCTTATGCCTTAAGGAGCTTTAAGAGCGTCGGGTCGATCCCAAATCCTTTCACGAAGGCCTCAACGCGCGCCCCGGCTTCGGCGCAGGCCTTTTCGTTATGTCTGTCGCGCTTTACGGCGCGGATAAGTATATTTTTCGGTGTATGCTCCATATCGATAAATTCAAGGAGCTGTACTTTATAATCATGTGCGGCAAGAAGCTCCGCGCGGAGCGCATCCGTGGCAAGCGCGGCCACGCGTTCCTTAACGATCCCGTATCTGAAAAGCGGCTCCAATGCAGTATCCTTCAGCTGCCCGTTAAGCTCATGCTGGCAGCAGGGCACGCTTAAGATCACCTTTGCCCCGGTCTTTACCGCAAACGCCAAAGCATAGTCTGTAGCGGTATCGCAGGCGTGCAGGGTCATCATCATGTCGATGTCCGTCTCGCCCTTAAATTCCGAAACATCCCCGCAGGAAAAACTTAAGCCCTCATAGCCGTATTTCCTTGCAAGACGCTCGCAGTCCCTTACCACAGCCTCTTTAAGGTCAAGCCCGGTTATCTTCACCTTAAGGCCCCTGATCTTTGTCAGGAAATAATAAACTGCGAAAGTAAGATACGACTTTCCGCATCCAAAGTCAAGTATATTGATGACCTTGTCCTTTGGAAGCGCCGGGACTATGTCCTCCACAAACTCAAGAAACCTGTTGATCTGGCGGTATTTATCGGTTTTGGTCCTGACTACCTTTCCTTCCGCGGTGAACACGCCAAGATCATACATGAAAGGCACCGGCGTTCCCTCCGGGATAAGATAGTTCTTGACGTTGTTATGGGAAGGAACCGCGCTGTCAAGCGGCTTCCATGCAGGCATTGCAGGCTCCCGAAAAGCCTTCTTTTCCTTTATCGTCACAGTCCCGCTCTTGCTCGTAAGCACCAGGGCCGTTCCCGATGTATGCACGAATTCGCCCTGCTTGAACACAGGCCCGAGCACGCTCAGGATCCTTTCTTTCAGCGCTTCTTTGTCCATGTTTTCATGGAAGACCTGCGCACCGCGAAAGCTTTCCGTCTGGAACATCATCTTGCCCTTTACTGACACCCTGCGGATCTTTTCCTTCGTGATGCTTTTGTCCCTCGAATTGCTTAAGATCACCTGCTGCAACCCGTCGTCTATGTATTTGTCGAGTAATTCCTTAATATCCATGTTACCCCCGGTAATGCGCCGTCCTGTGCCGCCTGATGTGTTCTCCGCCGGTTTTCTCCCTGTTTCTTACACTCCGAGGACCGCAGGCACAAATACGCTCAATGCCAGCACAAACTGGCCGGAAAAATAGTACCCCAGATATTGCAGATCCGATATTATCGTGGTCTTCCGCACCTTGTTCATGCCAAGCATAATGTCCGAAACAACCAGCAGTACTGATGAGATCGCGGGCATCACGCCGTATTCCCGGATCGAGAAAGGCAGCATAAGGCCTGTTGAAAGAGTGATGCTTATCATGATCCCGTACACCGTGTACAGTATGAACATCTTCCCCTCTTTGCGTGTATAACGGCTAAAATACAGTGTTATTGCGGCTGCGCTTATCACGAAGATAACGACCGAAACGGGATTGAACCCGCCTATTATCAGGAAATACGCGCTGTAACAGATGTGTCCCGCAAGAAACATCAGCATTCCGATCTTAAATTCCACACAGAGCACAACATCCGCCACCATGCAGACAAACAGGCCTATAGGCAGCAAAATGTGCGTTTTCATGCCGCTTTCCGTCACAAGATTGAAAAAGCTCCCGGTCCTGTGCCGGATCACAAGTACGGCATACAGCGCAAATCCGAAGGCGATAAAGGTCATGAGCCCCTTTATCGTCATTTTAAGCGGCAGGTATTTCTGCCGTTTTTTCAGCCTTATGTACACCGGAAGCAGCAGAAACTGCATCAGTGATGACGCAACGGCTATCAAAGCTACGTAATACATTATCCCCCCATCGGTCTGCAACCCTCACAAAGGCTGTTTCACGCAGACCCAAAACTGTTACCCGAAAAAGAAGCCGGCATGCGAAAACGCACACCGGCTCCGTACGCGTTGTTTTATCTGTTTTCGCGGGCCTGTTTTATAAGTGCCCTTGTCCTTACCGCCTCTGTAATGGATGCGATGATGAAGAATATTACGGCTGCCCCGAGCTCGCAGGCTGCGATCGCAAGGAGCATTCCCGATGCGTCGCCCCTAAGTGTGGTGAGAA
>JAEENL010000124.1 GCA_016283775.1 Lachnospiraceae bacterium
AGGTATGTATCCGCCCGAGCAGCTTTAATTCCTCGTCATCCGCGGACTGCACTCCTATAGACATCCGGTCAAATCCCATTTCTCTGTATGCCTTAAGACGTTCCACGGTAACGGTCCCGGGATTCACCTCTATCGTGCACTCATCAAGCCTCGTACCGTCGCTGTCAAAAAGCATTCCGTTTCCCTCGGCATCTTTTTCACACCGCAGGCCGAACTTCTCGCACAGCGCCCGCATTATGGCTGCAATGTATTCGTGCCTTATCGATGAAGGCGTCCCGCCCCCGAAGTAAACGGTGCGGACCTTGTATCGTTCCGGAGCCTCTGCGCACTCTATGTCGGAAACAAGTGCAGAAACGTACTCCCGGACAACGTCATCGTTTCCGGGAGCCGACAGAAAGTCACAATATCTGCATTTTCTAACGCAAAACGGGATATGAACGTATATCCCCAGATCTCTTTTATCAATCATCGTCGTCAAGCTTGAGCACTGCCATGAACGCCTTCTGAGGGACTTCCACGTTGCCGACCTGGCGCATACGCTTCTTTCCTTCCTTCTGCTTTTCAAGCAGCTTTTTCTTTCTCGTGATGTCACCGCCATAGCACTTTGCGAGGACATCCTTTCTCATCGCGGAAACAGTCTCACGCGCGATTATCCTGCCGCCCACGGCCGCCTGAATGGGTATCTCGAAAAGATGTCTCGGGATCTCTTCCTTAAGCTTTTCGCACATCTTCCTTCCGCGTTCATACGCGCCGTCAGCATGCACAATGAAAGAAAGCGCATCGACTTCTTCATGGTTTATGAGGATATCGAGCTTGCAGAGCTTTGAAGGTACATAACCCTTAAGCTCATAGTCCAGAGACGCATAGCCCTTTGAACGGCTCTTAAGCGCATCGAAAAAGTCATAGATGATCTCATTCAGCGGGAGTTCATATTTCAGCAGGGCTCTTGTCTGCTCCATGTACTCCATGCCGAGGTAGGTCCCTCGTCTTTCCTGGCAGAGCTTCATGATCGCCCCGAGAAATTCGGTTCGTACCATGATCTCCGCGGAAACGATGGGCTCCTCCATATGCTCTATCTCCGACGGATCGGGCATATTGGTCGGGTTGGTGAGTTCTATCATCTCGCCGTCCGTCTTAAAGATCTTATAGATAACGCTCGGCGCGGTGGTCACAAGGTCGAGCAGGTATTCTCTTTCAAGCCTTTCCTGGATGATGTCAAGATGCAAAAGCCCGAGGAATCCGCATCTAAAGCCAAATCCCAGCGCAACGCTAGTCTCCGGCTCAAAAGAAAGCGAAGCATCGTTAAGCTGCAGTTTTTCAAGCGCATCGCGAAGATCCGAATAGTGCGCTCCGTCTGCGGGATACATTCCGCAGTAGACCATGGGATTCACTTTTTTGTAGCCCGGAAGCGCTTCAGGGCAGGGCCTTTCCGCTTCGGTAACGGTGTCGCCCACACGGGTGTCCTTTACGTTTTTAAGGCTCGCGGTGATATAGCCTACGGAACCGGCTGTGAGTTCCTGGGCGGGGATAAATGTGCCCGGTCCGAACACTCCGACCTCGACGACTTCAGCCTCCGCACCTGTCGCAAGCATTTTTATCTTTGTGCCTTTTCTCACGCTTCCGTCAAAAAGCCTGCAGAAAATGATGACGCCTCTGTAGGAATCATAGACCGAATCAAATATCAGGGCTTTCAGCGGCGCATCGATATCCCCCTTGGGAGCGGGCACTTTTTTTACTATCGATTCGAGCACTTCTTCGATGTTTATTCCGTTCTTTGCGGAGATCAGCGGCGCGTCCATCGCTTCTATGCCGATGACGTCCTCTATCTCGTGCTTCACTCTGTCGGGCTCTGCCGATGGCAGATCTATCTTGTTTATGACAGGAAAGACCTCAAGATTGTGGTCTATTGCCATATAAACATTCGCAAGCGTCTGTGCTTCAATGCCCTGTGCCGCATCGACCACGAGGATCGCGCCCTCACAGGCCGCAAGACTTCTGGACACCTCATAGTTAAAATCGACGTGACCGGGAGTATCGATGAGATTAAAGATATACTCCTCCCCGTCCTCTGCACGATATACTGTCCTTATTGTCTGTGCTTTGATCGTGATCCCGCGCTCGCGCTCGAGATCCATGTTGTCAAGCACCTGTTCCTGCATCTCGCGTGCGGTGAGAAGCCCTGTTTTTTCGATTATCCTGTCCGCAAGCGTGGATTTACCGTGATCGATATGCGCGATTATGCAGAAATTCCTTATTTTTGAAAGATCGTTCTTACTCATTTGGTGTTCCGGTATGCCTTTCCTTTAAGCTTTGCTTTGTTTTCGTACATGCGGTCGTCGGCTTCGAGCATTGCCTCGCGCACGGTCATAAACCCTTCTTCCGAGGTGCACAGGCCCCTCGCCGATACGATCGAATAGTGCTCGCGCTCGGCGCTCACTTCTTCGCAGCGTTTGTCAAACATTGAAAAGATATGTTCAAATGACAAACCTTCGGTATTTCTTATGATGACGGCAAACTCATCGCCGCCCATCCTCACGATCACGCCGATCGGTCCGAACACTTCCTTCAGGATCATCGCAAAATCCTTAAGGAGCGCGTCGCCTTCGTCGTGTCCGTAATTGTCGTTTGTTTCCTTGAGCCCGTTGATATCAAGCGATATCACGGCCCATGCCGTGTTGGACTCAGACAGTTCGTCAAGCACCAGTTCGCACTGTCTTCTGTTTGCAAGGTCCGTCAGGAAATCCTTGTATGCGAGCTGCTCAAACAGCTCCATCCGGCTCTCGAGCTTTATCTTTTCGGAGATCATATGCCCCAGGTCAAAAAGCATCGAAAGCACGAGGATGAATGACGCATATGTTGCCATTCCGCTGTAGGAAGTGTTTTTTTCTCCGAGATAATTGGTAACGCTGTATCCGAAAAGAGTGAACAGCGCAAAAGCCACCATGATCGTCATTCCCGTGAGAAAAGCGGGATATTCCTTCTCTTTTTTGATGAGTCCCCGGAGCATAAAGGCTATGACAAACAGCCCCATCAGGACAATGAAGATATGTGTCACCGGAAGGAACTCGGTAAACTGCATAAGCCGAAGGACAGACAGCACGTTTCCCACAACATAAGACACCGTATACAGTGAGAACACCACACGGTATCCTATGTGCCATCCCTTTGACATGCGGCTTCCGCTCTTCACGCCAAAATACGCAAAGATATATATTGGCGCCGTGTAAAGAGCAAAATACTCCAGATAGTTCTTCAGAGTATAATTGTCGGATACAATGCTGAAATAGTTGTATTCACAGAAAGACCATACTCCGATGAAAAGCGAAAAAGCGCCCACGCAGAACAGTTCCTTTATGATCGGATTGCCACGCAGCGTGAGAATTGTACACAATATCACTATCATACCGAATACTCCAAGAAAGATATCCAGAAGATAGATAAAGATCGTATCTCTTATATAGTCGGTATGCACGGTAAAGCCGTCGCAGAGTATGGGGGCCTCAAAGGATGTGACTCCGTTGTCCCTTGCGACCGTAAAAACTATCTCTATCACTTTTCCCTGATAGCCTTCCCCCGTCTCAAAGACATGCCTTCCGTAGCCCACAAGGCGGCCGTGTTCGTATCTTTCATGCCCGTATGTGTAAACACGCTCACCGTCCAGAAAAACATCTATACACGCAAATTCACCGTACAGCCTAAGAACAGGATGCTCGATCTGCTTATAGGTCATACGGTTCGTAAGAGTGATAACGTCTCCGCGTTTTGTGTCATAAAGTTTAAAGGAACTCAGCTTAACGTCATCATAGACGGTGCCGTTTACAGACACCGTCCAGTTATAATTCATATATCCGTTTGTCTGATCTCTTAACGACGAGGAGGATGAAGACGATATCTGCAGCTCCACGCAGATAAGAGCGAGCAGGACCAGCACAAGGATGACCTGCCAGCCTTCAAACTTTTTCATGCGTTACATTCCATATCCGGCAAGAAATGCTTTTTTGTTGATCTCGATGGTCTTTGGCGGCACGGTCTTTTCGATGCATGAAAGCCAGCTGCTTTCCGAAAAATCCATGTGCTTTGCGGCAAGTCCGAGGATGATCAGGTTAAATGTTCTGGCATTCCCGAGTTTCTTCGCCTCTGCCGTCGCGTCAACGGAAAATACCTTATGTTTTTCCTTAAGAGTGTCCAGTATGCCTTCCGGATACTTGGCAGCTCCTGTGTTCACCGTCACGGGATTTATCTTTGTCTCGTTTACGACGATCACCCCGTCTTTTTTGAGGAAATGCGCATATCTCAGCGCCTCAAGCTCCTCAAAGGCTATAAGGACATCAGCCTGTCCTTCTTCTACTATCGGCTCGTGGACTTCATCACCGTATCTCACATAAGTTACGACAGAGCCGCCTCGCTGTGCCATGCCGTGCACTTCCGAAAGCTTTACGTCAAACCCCTGCGCCACAGTGATCGCGCCGAGCACACGGCTCGCAAGGAGTGTGCCCTGTCCTCCGACCCCGACGATCATAATGCTTTTAGTTTCCATATCTCTGCTCCTGTCATACACCTATTTGTCAACTTTGTCAATGGCGCCGAACTTGCACAGCGACATGCACAGACCGCATCCGTTGCACGAAACGTCGTCTATCGTGACCGTTCCGTCCGCGTTCCTTGAAAGGGCGGGACATGCGGGTTTCTGGCACATTCCGCATTTTTTGCACTTGTTGGGATCGGCAACGCATACCTTTGTGAACTTGTTGCTCTTTAAAAGCACGCAGGGAGATTTTGTGATGATCACGGAGACCTCATCCCTTGCGACTTCGCGCTTTATCGTCTCTTCAAGTTCTTTAAGGTCGAAAGCGTTGACTTCATATACGTGCTCCACTCCGATCGCCTTGCAGAGATGATAAAGAGAGACTGCATAGGTCTCGTCACCCATAAGAGTCTTTCCTGTAGCGGCGTGGTCCTGATGCCCCGTCATTCCTGTGGTGGAATTGTCAAGGATCATCACGGTCCCCGTACCCTTGTTGTAGACCATGTTTATCAGCGAATTCACTCCGGTATGGAGGAAAGTCGAGTCACCTATGCATGCGACCCAGTTTTTGATATAATCCTTGCCCTTTGCCTTTTCCATGCCATGGAGCGTTGAAATGCTCGACCCCATGCAGACTGTGGTATCGATAACGGAAAGAGGCGCCTGTGCACCGAGTGTGTAGCATCCTATGTCACCCGCGGCATGTATCTTAAGCTTTGAAAGAGCATAAAATACGCTTCTGTGAGGGCAGCCCGGGCAGAAAACGGGAGGTCTTCCCGGCACTTCATACTCCGAAACCGGTGCAGGTCCCTGCCCAAGCACTGCGGATCTTATGAGGTTTGCGCTGTATTCGCCCTGACGTGTGAATATCTCTTTTCCCGTGCAGGCAATGCCCCAGCTCTTTACCTGTTCTTCGATCACAGGCTCAAGCTCCTCAAAGATGTACAGCTTGTCGACTTTTTTTGCAAATTCCTTTATAAGATCGTAAGGAAGGGGATTTACAAGTCCGAGCTTTAAAACAGATGCGTCGGGACATGCTTCCCTGACATACTGATACGCAATTCCGCATGTGATGAAGCCTATCGATGTATCGCGGTATTCCGCGCGGTTTATGGGAAGTGAAGAGCCTTCCTTTGCAAGAAGGTTCATCATCTCCTCTACATGCACATGACGCTTTTTTGCCATTGCGGGCATCATCACGTTTTTTGCAATGTTCCTCACATACGGCTTGTCATCGGGCTCTGTCCTTTCACAGAGCTTTACAAGGCACTGCGAATGGGAAAGTCTTGTGGTCGTCCTGAACATTACGGGACGGTCATATTTCTCGCTTATATCATATGCGATCTTTATGAAATCCTTGGCTTCCTGAGAATCCGAGGGCTCGATCACAGGGATGAGAGCGGCTCTCGCGACCATTCTCGAATCCTGCTCGTTCTGTGAGCTGTAAAGTCCCGGATCGTCAGCCGCAACAAGCACCATTCCTCCGTTCACTCCTATGTAGGAAGCGGTGTAAAGAGGGTCGCTTGCAACGTTTACGCCCACATGCTTCATGGACACGAGCGATCTCACGCCTGCCATGGAAGCGCCTATTGCCACCTCGGTTGCCACTTTTTCATTGGGCGACCATTCGGAATAGATCACGTCCTTGTATTCCACAATAGATTCACTTATCTCGGTGCTCGGAGTGCCGGGGTAAGCCGCGGACACCTTTACTCCCGCTTCGTACGCTCCCCGTGCTATCGCTTCGTTTCCAAGCATTATCTTCTGATCTGACATTTCATCTTCTCCCGTTGTAGTTTTATGTCACAGCCCCTGTTTGTTAAGGTTTGCGATGGTTGAGATTATGTGCTCGTGTGCGAGCTTTTCGGCAAGTTCTCCGTCCCTTGCCTTTATCGCGTTAAGGATCAGGGCATGTTCTTCGTTTGATTTTCCGGCCCGTTCCGCCTGTCCCAGCGATATCTTTCTGATGCGCTCGACATAATGATGATAAGTCGAAAGCTGGTGTTCGAGGATCTTGCTTCCCGATGCCTTATAGATAAGTTCGTGGAACTGGCTGTCCAGCTCCACGATCTGCTCATAATGGCCTTTTTTGACATGGAATTCGGAAAGATAGATATTTTCCTCAAGCGCGTCGATCTGCTCTTCCGTCATCGTCTCGCACGCCCAGCGGGCCGCGAGGCCTTCAAGATACGATCTTATCACATAGATGTCGTGTATGTCCTTCTGGGATATTCCCGTCACATATGCGCCCTTGTTGGGAATGATGTTTACAAGTCCTTCGAGTTCAAGCTGTCTCAGCGCCTCCCTCACGGGTGTGCGGCTGACTCCCAATTCGTTTCCTATGGTGACTTCCTTTAGTTCCTCGTTCTCACGGTATTTTCCCGACAGGATGTCTTCACGTATCCTGTTGAAAACGCGGCCTCTCAGTGAGTACTTGTCTGTCACTTCGCCCGACACTTTGGATTCGTCGTGCTGTATGGCAGTTTCTTCTTTATCGCTCATATTTCCTCCGTGGCGCAGTTGTTTATGGATATCATGCTTCCTTGAGCTTTCCTATCGTCTCAAGGATATAATCGGCGAACTGCTCGCCCGTAACACCGGTATCACGGCCGGTGATCACATATTTCTTTTCCTGTATGGTGCAGATATCAAGCGCCTTGTAAAGGAGATCTGCCTCCTTCTTGTAGCCGATATGGGAAAGGAGCATTGCGCCCGCGCGGATGACACTGCAGGGATCTGCATACTTGTCTCTGCCCTCTGCCACCATTCTCGGCGCTGAGCCATGGATAGCTTCAAACATCGCATATTTCTTTCCGATGTTGGCGGAACCTGCGGTTCCCACACCGCCCTGGAATTCTGCTGCCTCGTCGGTGATTATGTCGCCGTAAAGGTTCGGAAGCACCACTACCTGGAAATCACGTCTGCGGTTCTCGTCGATGAGCTTTGCTGTCATGATATCGATATACCAGTCATCAGCAGTGATATCGGGATATTCCTTTGCTATCTCTCTGAAAGTATCAAGAGAT
>JAEENL010000125.1 GCA_016283775.1 Lachnospiraceae bacterium
CTGCCCTACTACTGGATCTATTTTTCGCCTACATATTTTTACGCGGCTATAGTTATTCCAATC
This sequence comes from Lachnospiraceae bacterium, assembly GCA_016283775.1. Classification (GTDB taxonomy): domain Bacteria; phylum Bacillota; class Clostridia; order Lachnospirales; family Lachnospiraceae; genus RGIG3528. Next base: position 64 of record JAEENL010000125.1, read on the forward strand.
GCGTCTTTGATCTTCGGGATATATTTCGGTCAGGTGATCGTCTGCCTCGCCTTTGTGGCGTTTGATGTCCTGATATGCATATTACTTACGCTGGAGAATAAACAGGCGGCAAAATGGCTGGAAGAGATCGAAAAAACGCAGCAAAATACATGAAATAACGGAGAATAAGAATGCATAACCCCGGCCCGGAATACACATTTATCAGATCGCGGCGCAGGACCATCGGCATCACGGTAAAGCCTGACGGCAGCGTGATCGTGCGGGCTCCGCTCAGCTGCTCAAAGAAACGCGTTGAGGCCTTCGTGCTGGAGAAAATGGCCTGGATCGAGAGAGCACAGGAAAGAATGGCAGCCAGACGCGCCATGGCCGGAGCCGAACCGGCAGCGCCCGCATTCACCGGGGCGGAGCTTGCGGCCCTGAAAAAGCAGGCCAAAAAGGCGATTCCGCCCATGACGGCCCGGATAGCGGCAGAGATAGGAGTATCGTACGGAACGATATCGATCAGGGCGCAGAAGACCCGCTGGGGCAGCTGCTCATCGAAGGGGAACCTTAATTTCAACTGTCTGCTGATGCTGCTCCCCGAAAATGTCCGGAGGTACGTCGTGGTGCATGAGCTGTGCCACCGCAAGGAAATGAACCATTCTCAGAAATTCTGGAGAGAGGTGGAGCGGTATCAGCCGGGGTATAAGGCTGACAGGGCCGAGCTGAGGCGCCTGGGGAACGTGCTGCTCGAGAGGATTCAATAAATACAAGCTTTTTACGGGAGGAAAGTATCTTGAAAAGACTGATCAGGTATATATTAGCGACGCTTCTGGTCGCAGGAGCGCTGGTATTCGGCAATGCAGGGGGACTGCACGGACCGATGCCGGGCACCGTGGCTGCTGAGGCGGCGACTCTCAAGCTGAACAAAAAGAAGTTAACGCTTGAAAAGGGCGGCACATACAAGCTTAAGATCAAGGGTATGCCCGAAGGCGCCAAGCTTGTCAAATTTAAATCGGGCAAAAAGTCTGTCGCCAAGGTCGGAAAAAAGACCGGCACCATAACCGCGGTTTCAGCAGGTAAGGCGACGATCTCGGCTTCGATCAGACTGGCTGACGGAACAAAGAAGACCCTTAAATGCAAAGTGACGGTAAAAGCTCCGAATACAGGGAATACAGGCTCGTCACCTGCCGGCAATGATACCGGTTCGCCTGCCGGAGGCGGGAAGACCGATGATCCTTCGACCGGTGAGCAACCGGGAACTGCCGAAAAAGAATTCGTTTACACGCCGGGCATGTATATCGACAATATGGACGACATACATGCGGCGGAGAAGTACTGCGCCGAGCATCTGCTCGATCTGGAATGCGTTATACCCGAGGATTTCTCAGATGAGTTTCACGGTAACCTCAGAGGATTGTTCCGAAAGATGAGTACACAGGTGATCAGCAGCTTTTCGAGCGGCAGCGAAGCCGGCACATGGGAGGTAAGCATTTCACCGGTTTACAATATCTCATTCATGGTGGAGAGAGCGCTGGTCGATCCCGAAGTCGCGAACAATGCCGGCGAAGACACGCTAAAGTACGTAAAAGAAGCCAAGAGGATGACGGAAGAAGCGGTCAAAGGCAAGAAAAACCTCAAAGAGAAGATCCTCGCATGCCATGATTATCTTATCGATCATTTCAGCTATGATACTTCCGAAGGGCCGAACTCACACTCCATCGTGGGATTTATCGAGTCGGGCAAAGCCGTTTGCGACGGTTATGCGCTGACATTGAAGATGATGCTGGAGTACATCGGCGTTGATGCCGAGCCCGTTACCGGCCCGGGACATATGTGGCTCAGGTTCCTGTATGACGGTGAATGGAAATATGCGGATGTGACGTATGATGAAACGTATACAGTCCATGACGGCAAGCTGTCGAGAAAGTATATCACCGACAAATCGGGCAATTTCCTCGGTGAAAAAGAATTTTATGAAGTAGGACATATGGCGGAAACGAAGGATTGACCGGGAAAAAGGGGCTGCAATAGCAGCCCCTTTCGGGTTTAATTCAGAGTCTTTTTCAACTTTATAGTTCTGGCGCTGCTCCAGGGTCCGTAGTAATATTTTCCGTCTGACTTTACCGCTTCTCCCTTACACATAAGATATTCTTATAATAGGTTTTACCCGCCTGAAAAAAATCACCCAAAAGTGTAAATCGTGTTATAATTGTAATAAGCAACATATCTACTTTTCATGACCGGAGGGATTTCAGATGGCAAAGAATTCTTATTCACCGATACGCAGGATCATGTCTTTACTTGTAACATTCATCATCGCTGTCCTGTCCTTTAACGTAGATCCCGCACAGGCCGCCGCAAAGGTCACTCCCGCTGCTCCCGAGTTCAAGCTCACGGTTTCCGACGACGAAAGCGTCTTTACATTTACGATATCCAAAACTCAGGACGCTGACGGATACCGCATTTACGCAAAGGAACCCGGCAGCACCAAATACCGTACCGTTGCGACGATTAAAAAGAACGGCAAAAAGGCGAGAACTTACACATATTCACCGTTTAATCCAGGCAAATATACATTCCGTATCAAGGCCTATCACAAGAACGGGAAAAAGAAGGCCTGGTCGAAGGTATCGGCCACAAAGACCGTCACCGTAAAGTCCGATATACTCTCCCGCGTTCCCGTAGGCATCCGGTTTGCTGACGACATTCGTACCGACTTTAAGCTCGATCCCGAGGAGCCCGGAGGAAGCGACAAGAATAAATATACGCTTGAATATGTATGTGACGAAGGACTCGAAAATGCTGAAGTCCGCCTGTTTATCATTAACTCAGACGGAACACGTGCCGTTGATCCGCCCTTTACCTATAACGACCGCGAAGCGTCGGTAGGCGCCTTCAATATGGGCGAGTGCTATGCTGTTCTTTATGCTTTCGCCAAGGAAGCGGATATCGATATAAGAAATCCTATTGCACGTTCCGAAAAGATAAAGCTGCGCGTCATGGACGAGAACGGCAATACGTCAGTTAAATATGCCGATATCACTTTCAAAAACGGCTATGCGTATTTCGGAACCGCTCCTACAGAACTGGTCACCGACAAAGCGCTTAAATCCAAAATTCTCGCAGTGACTCCCGATCAGGGGCATTATCTGTATAATGGAGACGACTATACATACGACAGCCAGAATGACATCGGACCTTTCAAATGCGTTCCCGCTGAATGGAGAATTCTTGAGCAGACCGAGGATTACGTACTCCTGATGAATAATTGCATCATCTGCGGCGGCGGATACGACGGCTGGCGTGAGGCTAAGACCACCACATGGGCGACAAGCTGCCTCTATTACATGCTCAACCGTTCCAATGATTACACCAAAGAAGAAAGGACCTTCTGGCCTCAATTGGATATCCCCAGTGAGCGCGTCCTGCTCGATATGGATATCTGCGGAGTTAAGACCAGGATCGGCATACCCACTTTAGAAATGCTGACCAACGCAGCATACGGTTTCAGCACCTCAACGGCTGCCGACAAGAACAGGATCGTCGCTCCGTCGAAGAACTACGATATCGTCACCAATCACAACGCGACGCGCCATGGCCTGAAATTATACGGCTGCTACTGGGCCGCCAACGAAAAGGCCGGCCAGACTGTCTGCGTCGACCAGAACGGCAAGATTCTCGTAGGAGAATTCGATTGCAATGTTTATGAGCTCGGCGTGGTCAATGTTATTAAGGTTGACCTGAAGAGCTGCAATGTGTATTACAAATAAACACAAAAATAAGGCTCGGCGTATGCCGGGCCTTTCTTTTGCCGTTATATTATCTGATATCCAGCGACGGATCCAGCTCATACTCATTAGCCGGAAAACAATCGACGATCAGATTGGTGCGTGCGTCATACATTACGTAAAACAGGTCGCCTTCGTTTGCCTTATTGTATTTTGCTTCACTCACGTGGATCTCCCAGTCTCCGAAATCAAAATACGGCGCATCGGGGGTATCCATGTCAGAACCGGTAGGTCTTTTATAAAGTTTGCGTACTAAAGGTTTTTGCATGAAATACACCTGAAGCTCGCCGTACTTCTTTCTGATCCTGATCAAAAAATACATGCCTGCGATAAGAAGTACTGTTGCAATGAAGTTCGCCGGAATCGGCGCAAAAACGAGTACCAATACAGCTGTGATCAAGAGTATGAAGAGCACCGCATAATATCCCCTGGCATTACTCTTCTTCGCTTCCTCAACAACTGTCTGATCAATAATCTGTTTCTCTCCCATTTTTCAACCTCCTAGATATATTTTAAAATATTATTATTTCTTATTCCATGGCATTCCCGGGACTTTGATCTCTTTCCAGGGATCTTTTACCGCTTCCTGCACCGAAAGCCAGAACACGGCATCATCCAGCGCCTCTTCCAAAGGATAAGGCGATGCGCCTCCTGCAATATACTCCTTCATATCCAACAGAATGGTCGCTATGGCATACTCGTCATGCAGGGTATCAAGCTGCAGTTCCGGCTGCCAGATCCTTCTGGCGTCCTTAAGTGCCTGTGAATCAAGAATGCGGTATTTCTCAGGAATTCCGTCCGAAATAAGCTTCTTCTGCGGCTCGTTCCGTTCATTCAGGTAATAAAGCACCCTGTCGTTCCATTCTCCGCGCTCGCAGCGTACAGTTATATGGCGTGACCGAATATACGACCGATATTCCGTCGAAGCAAAATCGTATACAGCAGTTTTGCCGGATTCGTAAGTAATGTGAACGATATCGCGGGTCTCCTGTCCAATGTGACCGTCATAAAACGCTTCGTATCTGGAATCCGTTTCAACTATAGGACTTTGCTTGCGTTCCCCATGAATAACATAGGCCTCGCCGTATGTCCCGAGGACCTTTCGCAATATGCTTGCGGCATGATAATCATGCACCAGAGACAGATAACAGTATGACGGTGTGCCAAGCAACCCGCCCGATACAGCAGAAATTCCTTCATTCATCATAGGATGTCTGAAATACTGCTCGCAGCATACTATTTTGGCGTCACGGGTCTTTTGAAGTTCCCAAAGACGGTGCAGTTTTTCCATGGATGACCCGACAGCAGTCTCAGCCACAACCGGGAATCCGCGAAGGACCCATTCTTCCGTTACATCAGCTACATGTTCACGGTCTACCGCAACAACGACAAAGTCGGGTTTAAATACAAGGGCTTCTTGTAATTCAACAGTTGCATCAATACCTGTATGTTCTGTAACCAGCCTTGCCTTTTCTTCAGAGCGGCATAGAAACATC
>JAEENL010000126.1 GCA_016283775.1 Lachnospiraceae bacterium
TAAGTTCTGTATTCTCCCGCATGGGGGAAGATATCTTTGAAAAGCCGTTTGTGAATAGTCTTCCACTCTGCCGGTGAAAACTGAAAGGTTCTTTCTCCCAGAAGTTCAGTGATTCTGGCAGAAACAATGTCAGCTTCTTTTGTCCCCTCTTCGATTTCGGTTCGGCTCTGCCTTTGTTCATAGTACGACTGAATACGTTTTTGCGCTGTCTTTATATCTATTCGACCTTCAATATGCTCTTTGGCCGTTTCCAACAGATACTCGGAGGTCTTTAATCCGTCAACATCCTGAAGACCAATAGCCGTTTTCCATGCAGTGGATTTCTCTGATTGCTCAGGTTCTCCCTGTCTGATATATTCTTCAAGGTCCATCTGCCATTTTTCATTATCATTCCGTGGCATCTGCAGGCACCTCCGTTCTGTTCTTGATCCTATGATAGTCTTCCATTTCAACACCCAGATCGATCGTTCTTTCCCGGGTGTTGCTCATTTTCTGCAAAAGGCTCACGACTTCAATATTTGCCGTCCATGGGAACATATCGACCATCGCAAGGCGCTCTACTTTGTACCCCGCAGCAATGAATGCCGGAAGGTCGCGGGCGAGGGATGTGGGTTTGCAGGATATGTAGAGCATGTTTTGCACGCCGTATTCAAGGAGCTTCGGAAGTGCTTTGGGGTGGATGCCTTCGCGGGGAGGATCGAGTACGATGAAATCCGGGCGCTCTTCGATCGTATCAAGGGCCTTTAAAACATCGTCGCAGATAAATTCGCAGTTTTCTATATTGTTGAGGCGGGCGTTCTCCTTTGCGGATTCCACGGCTTCGGGCACTATTTCCACACCTATCACCTTTTTTGCAACGGGAGACAGCATCTGAGCTATCGTTCCGGTGCCGGAATAGAGGTCAAATACCACAGGATCACGCCCCGAGACTGAGGGCAGGATAAATGAACGTGCCGTGGAATAGAGAACTTCCGCGCCTTTGGAATTTGTCTGGAAAAAGCTGAAGGGCGTGACTTTAAAGCGGAGTCCGAGCAGCTCTTCATAAAAGTGATCCTTACCGTAGAGCACATCGATGCGCTCGGCCTGCACAGTGTCCGCCGGAAGATCGTTTATGATATGCAGAAAACCTGATATCCTGCCGGAAAGGTCAAGTGAGAGCACTTTGTCGCAGATAGCCGTGAGATCGATGTTTTCCTGTGTTGTGGTGACTAGTCCGAGCAATATCTCGCCTGTAGAATCGGAGCGTCTCACCATAAGGTGTCTGAGAAGCCCTTCGTGCTTCATTTTGTGATAGTAGGAAAGTTTCTGCCTTCTGCATTCCTCAAGTACCGCAATAAGGATCTTTCGAACGTCCTCGCATACGATACGGCATCCCGGAACGGGCACAACATCGTAAAAAGAGCCGCGTTTATGCAGTCCCAGTGTAAGTTCTCCGCCTTTTTCCTCGTCTCCGAAGGAAAACTCCATTTTGTTCTTGTAGCCAAAAATATCAGGGCTTGCAAGCGCACCATCATATTTACCGATCTCTGTGTCTTTTAAGAGATCGAGAACCTCTTTTTCTTTTAAAGAGAGCTGGTCCTCATAAGAAAGTGACTGGAACGCGCAGCCTCCGCATTTTCCGAAATGAGGGCAGTTTGGGATCACTGCTTCGTTCGGCGCTTTATCAAGGACTTCAAGGAGATTTCCCTCGCTGTCGCCATGCCTGCTCTTTGTCACGCGAAAGGATATCCTCTGTCCGGGAATGGTATTCTTTACTGTACACTTTTCCCCTTCCGACTCCACTATTCCTTTGTTTGGAAATTTCAGTTCTTTTACGATACCCTCGTAAATCTCGCCTTTTTTCATCTTATCTCCTTAAACCCATTACTTATCAGCACTCTTTGAGATGCGATATTGTCTTTTTTTGTTCTTCCGTAGCACAGAAGCTTTTCCTCGTAAAACAGGCCGAACAGCTTTATCTGTGCGCTGTCCGATGAGGCTTCGCAAAACAGTTCCTCTTCTTTTTCGTGGTTGTCCTCTTCTGTCACGACCCACAAAAAATCCGAGAGAGCAAACTCAGTCAGACTTTTTACCGCTTCCGTCGCGAATCCGCGGTTTCTGTATTCCTCGCGCACGGCATAGCCTATCTCCAACGGACAGCTTCCCTCGCGAAACCCCGCAAGCCCGATCATCCTGCCGCTTTTCTTTTCAAAAACGCCCCAATAACCATATCCGTAAAAGCCATAAGCCACGTCGATGTATGAAAGGACCTTTTCTTCGTCAAAACCGGCTTTGGAATCAAAAAGCGAAAGAAGCTCCGCGGCTTCCTTCGCTTCACAAGGTTCCCATTCACGTATGATAAGGTGTTCGGTCTCATCTATAAGCATAAGCTTAATCCACATATATCACACAAGTGGCGGTGATCCCGCTCTGTGTGGTCACTGTAATTGTGCATTTTCCTTTTGCTGCGCCTTTGATCACACCGTCTGCGCTGACAGATGCGATCTTGGGGTCTGAACTTTCAAATCTGATCTTGTCGGTCGAGCCTGCGGAAAGCACAAACGCTTTAAGCTCATAGCTGCCGTTCCTTGAGATGTGGCCCTCGGTCATGCTGAGCATAAGACCTGCAGCCTTTTGGAATCTTAGTCTTACCACTTCGACAGTGCCGTTTCCGTAGTTGTCTTCAGCATAAACGGTAACCGTGTCGGTCTTTATGTCGGCGGTAAAGCTTGCAGAGCCGTCCGAAAGCTTCAGCTCTTTTCCGTCGGCTTTTATCTTGTCACGCTGGACATTTCCGGACATATATCTGACCACCTTTATCCCGCTCTCGGCATCGCTTGCCGATATGTCGATCACATACGACTTGTAATCATCGGTGGTCGAAAAGGCGGCTTTTAAAACAGGATTCATCCTGTCCTCTCCTATGAACACTGATTTTATGACGGTGTTTCCGACATAGTCTTCGGCATAAAACGTATAATAACCGTCAGTCAGCTTCAACGCCTCACCGTTTGCGATCACGGTGCCGTCGTTTTCAAAGAAGTCCCTGTTTACCGTTGAAGGTGCGTATTTAATGAGTTTTACTCCCGTCCCGTCGTCAAAAGCGCTCACAGTCACTGTCGTTTTTCCGTTTTCGATCTTCTGGGAGAGCTCGATCCTCGGCGCGGTCTCGTCGGAAACACGTGTGGAAAGCGCTTTTGCGAGAGCATACACATCAGGTATGCCGGGCACAGCGATCTTTCCCGAGAGTGAGCTCAGTGACTTTGTATTGCTGAGTATCAGTCTCTTTACGGTCAGTGCATCAAAGCTTTTGTCAAAAGCATAGCACAGCGCGGCAACGCCCGTCACAAAAGGCGCAGCCATAGACGTCCCCGATTTGTAGGCATATCCTCCCGACACTGTGGAAAGGATGTCCTTTCCGGGAGCCGCTATGTCTACGGTCTTCAGGCCATAATTTCCGCCGCCGTTTGTGACTTTGCTGAGGTCAAAACGGCCCTGCGAGTCTATATAGGTCACCGAAAGAACATTGTCGAGATCGTAGCTTGCGGGGTACATGGGGTTACTGTCGTTATCGCTGCCGTCGTTTCCCGCGGCGCATACAAAAAGCATCGAAGACCGGCTCATTGCGTCATAGAGCGAATGATCGAAGGAATATGTGCCCCAGCTCATGTTGACCACTTTGGCGCCCATTGCTTCGGCGTATTTGATGGCTTTCACGGCATTTGCGGCGCTTCCTTCAGATTTCATTCCGCCGTTCACCTTGAGCACCATGATCTTTACGTTCACATTTGAGGCAACGCCCACTATTCCCTTGCCGTTCCCTGCAGCTGCGGCGATGACCCCGGCTATATGCGTTCCGTGATCCTCCTCTCCCCACGAATTGCGATGATCCGTATAGGTCTGATCGTGAAAGACAGTGCCGTCACCATTATAAAAATCCCAGCCGTTTACATCGTCGACATATCCGTTTTTATCATCATCTATGCCATTTGCGGGGATTTCTTTCTTGTTTACCCAGATATTCTGTGCGAGGTCGACATGCGTGATATCGACGCCTGTGTCTATAAGCGCTACGATCACTTCATCCGTGGAATCCTTTTTAAGCGGATAGACATCCCATCCTTCGAAAAGGTTGATGTCAACATCCTTGGTCCCGGCTTCGGTATAGTTGTAGCTGTTTGAATAGTAGGTGTATTTTCCTGTGTTGTGCAGCGCCCACTGTCCGTCAAGGAACGGATCGTTGTAGTCCTGCACCGAAGCATAAGCTGCGACGGGTCCCTGAAAAGCAAACAAACTCACCGCCGTGGAAATAGCGGTGAGTGTCGTGAACCGTCTGATGTATTTCAAGATATCCCAAGTCTTCATTTTAAGCCTTTCGGCATATCAACAATAGTTGTTGTACATCAGTCCGCTGTAAACGGAGGTAACGTACGGGCTGTAAGGCTGTTTTACCGAGGTGTTCGGATATGTGATGATCTTTTTGTCTATATAATCCATCGGATTGATCGTCACATCCGAGAAGCGCTTCATAAGCCCGAGTGTGACAGGGCTGTCGCTGCCGAAGACCTTTTCGAGTCTTCCGTCCCTGATAGCTTCCGTCATCCTTCCGGTATCTATTACCAGTCTTCCGTCGTCGCCCGGATTGATACCGTTCTCCGAGAGGACATCCTTGTACCTGTCTATGGTTGAGCCCATTTCGTAAAGGAGCTTTCCGGAAGCTTTGATCTTCGCAAAGCCGCCCTTTACAAAGTCGATAAACGAGTTGTATTTTTCAGCGAAGCCCACTATCTTGTCGACAACAGGGCGGTCGTCCACCACAAGCTTTACGATGGCAGGGTCGTCCTTTGGTGTTGTATCCAAGAAATTGAGCTTAAGTCCGTTGTTGAGCACATATTCACGTCCGGCTGTGACTATCTCGGTGCCGTTTACCGTGAACTGTGTGTTTGATGCTTTCTGTGTGATGTGGTTGAGACCAAAGTGTTCAACTATTCCGAAGAAAGCATTGTCGGGGCGCTTTGTGTCTTCAAACCTGAAAGCCACTCCGTCAGCATTTTGCGTGCCTCTGGCCTTCATTGCGAGGTCTATGCGTGACATGCCGCGTTCCGCGACCACTCTGGCGCTCAGGCCGATCTTGGTCTTGTTTATGAAGTCCGAAAGCTTTGTCTGCAGTTCCCTGTTGGAGGAGCCTTCGGAAACATTAAACTGGAAAGCGAAATAGTTGTCTTCGATGCCTACGGTGAAACCATACTGTCCAGGCTGGAGGTTCACATCACCGGTGGACAGCATTCTGCCTGAATTTGTCTGTGCTTCGCTGAGCTTAAGGACATTTATCTCAAGCTCATCAAAATCTTCTCTGTTGAAGCCGTCCGTAGTCTCGGCTTCAACGTCATCAGGCCGTGTGGAAATAACAGCCTTCTGTTTGAATACATTGGAATCATCGTCTGTACTGAGTTCCTTGAGCGAAGAAGTGAGCTCGAGCGCTCTGTCCTTCACTCCAAGCGTGTACTTTTGCGTATCGTCGTCAAAGTCCACCTTGTAGAAAGGCTGGTCCACGTTCATACGTCTGATGCGCTGGTAGATCTCTTTGAGTTCCGAACGCTTATGCGTGTCGAAACGTGTCTGGCGCATCATCACATGGCCTTGTATTAGGTTGTTGTAAACACTTAAAAATGGCATCTCGGGACCTCCTTTCCCGAATCATGACGAACCGTCCGTGGTCCGTTTCCGGCGTGTCACGCCGGACCTTTTTCAAGCCTTTTCCAAGAAGTCGATAAACAACTGTGTGGCATTCTCGATCCCGATAAATCCGGAATTGAGACACATATGATAATTTGATGCCTTGCCCCACTTTTCACCTGAATGGTAATTGTAGTAGTTGGCACGGCGCTTATCCTTTTTGATGACGACGGATTCCGCTTCTTCCCTGGGCACTCCGTCGATCTGTATCGCCCTCTGGATCCTGAAATCAAGATCCGCATAGACGAAGAGATGAACCACATCCGTGCGGTCTTTTAAAATATAGTCCGCACAACGTCCTACGATAACGCAGGGCCCTTCCTCGGCGCATTTTTTGATGATGTCCGACTGTGCGAGGTATATCCTGTCATCGAGAGACAGATGTGAAAAGCCTGCTTCCTGACTGCCGTAGGCGCTCATGCCCATGGCAATGGAATAAAGGAGGCTGTTTGTCGCCTTTTTTTCAGCATTTTCAAAGGCGGTCTCCGCATATCCGCTTTCTCTTGCGGCGCGTGTTATCAGCTCGTTGTCATAAAACGGTATGCCGAAATGTTCTGCGATCTTTTTTCCGATCTCTCTTCCACCGCTTCCGTACTGCCTGCTTATGGTAATTATCTTATCCATTTTGGGCCTCCCCGAGCTTGACCTTTTTAAGTCACACACAGTTATAATATCACATTCCGCCTACTTTTGCAACCAAAGGGGGCTTTGCAGCAGCCTCGTTTTATTAAATATCGATAAATCTATTATTATTTTTCTTTGACATTTACCGTCACGATAGTGTATATCCCTGAGCCGTCCGTGGATTCGATCCATATCTCGCATCTGCCCGCGCCGACGCTCGTGACCTTGCCGGTGTCGCTTACCGTGGCGACTTTCTCGTCACTCGACCAGTAGGTAAGCTTTTGGTTTTCGGCGGACAAAGGTCTCACAACGGGCTCAAGTGAATAGGTCCTGTCCTTTTTCATCGTGATATAGTTTTCAAGGACGGAGATCGAAGTGACGAGCTTACTGCTTATCTCCTCAAGGATCGCGTATGTTCCGGGCTCCCACATGTAAAAAGCGTACTGCTTCTGCTCATCATCGATGTACTCGCCGTTTACGCGTGCCATTATGGTCTTTCTGTTCGGTGTATAGTAAACTCCGAATTTTTCGGGGTCGTAATCGTCAGGTCTGGTGACTCTTGTGAGGATCGGAAATTCCAGTATGACTTCGGGATCCTTGTAGTTCACGTCAAAACCGATGTACTTGGTGGTCACAACAACCCTGTCGACAGCCTCCTTGAGGTATTTCTGCTCCACGGGATCCACTGAGATAGTTTTAACGCGCTTGTCGTTACTAACAATCATCACGATGACAGTGCTCGCATCATAGTCACCTATTCCTTCGAAGGCATCGGCAAGCCTGTCTTTTGCTATTCCCGGCACCGTAACGTCGAACATGTAATTCTGCCAGGTCACTGTGATGACGTTGTCGCCCTCATCCATTATCCTCGGGTTTACGATGGAAAACTTGTCCTGAACGGCATAGCTTCCGTCATTGTAGGTGACCTTCACCTGGAAATCTTCCCTTGTGAGCTTTGTGCCCACAAGAGCGCCCTTACCGAGGTATGTGCACTCGACGTCCTTTACTTCCTTTTCAAGGCCCTCTACTTCAATGGTCGTGGTCACATCCCCGTATTTGACGGTGATCGTGTTCTCACCCATTTTGGTGACTTTTGACGGGGTGATGGAAAAAGCGCTCGATTTCAATTTAAGCGGGTCTTTTTCAGGCCAGTTGTAAAATGCATAGACCTCTATGTCGTCTTTGTTTATCTCGTTTGTGACGATGACGCCTTTGCCCTTGTACTCCGCTATGAGTTCGACGACCTTCAGCTCTTCCTTCCCCGGGATGATCACTCTCTGGACCTTTCCCTGGTACCTTACTATGATGCTGTTTTCGCCAACCTTTGTGATTTCTTCGGTGCTGAGCGTGTAGTCATATACCCGCTTCATGGAGTCATCGGTGAAAATGCCGTAGACATGCAGGTCGTTTGTATTAAAGGTATTCCCGACAACAACTTCGTCACCGTGCCATTCAACGATGAGTTCCTTGCATCGCGGTGTGGGAGTCGGAGTGGCTGTCGGAGTCGGTGTGGGAGTTCTCGTAAGCCCCCCGTACGTCTCTGTCGTGCCCGTCGGAAGCGCCAGTATCACCCAGACGAGTCCACCTGCAACAGCAAGGATAAGTAATGCATTTATGAGCTTTTTTTTGATGTCCATGAGCAGCCCCTTTACAGTTGGATCTGTTTTTGCACAAAAACAGATCCAAATCTTATTCTTCGGAAGTAATATCGGCAAAACCACTCTATGATTTTATCACATTTCCCGATACTTTACAAAAATTTTACGATTGACTTTTCGCTGCTGTGATGGTAAAATTCATTCGTTTGCAGACGTGGCGGAATTGGCATACGCGTATGATTCAGGTTCATATCCACGCAAGTGGGTGAGGGTTCAAGTCCCTTCGTCTGCAGGGCACCAAAAAAGAACGCTTTACGCGTTCTTTTTTGATACCCTGCACTATCTTACAACAGTCATTATGCTGTGCGCGGGCAGTGTGATATAATTCGAGTTTTTCCCGTCGGAGAGCGCAAACCACACATCATGATCGGTGCGGTTAAGGATGACAGCCGCAACGCTGCCGTCCGGATTTTCAAAAGCCGCGATCTCGAGTTCATCCGAAAACTTCGACACAGCGAGCCTCTTCGCGCCTTTCTTCACAAACTTCGAAAAATGCCCGATGTAATAATAGCTGAGGCGCTTTTCATAATCCGAGAAGTCCTCGGTGCACATTACAGGCGCCGCGCAGAAGTTCCCCACATGATTCGGACCTCCTTTTGAGTCAAGGAGCAGGTTCCAGTCGATTATGCCCGTTGCTCCGGCATTCAGATTTCCCATCATGTCATGAGCATACATCTCGGCCTTGCCTACCTCATCGGATCCCGCAAAACGGCTGTATTCGACACAGCCCTCGGTGAACAGGAGCTCTTTGTCCGGGAATCTCTCCTGAGTGAGCCTTACAGCGTCAAAATGATCTCCCGTGTACCAGTGGAAAGCAAAACCGCCTATGTATTTATGCGCACCTGGCACGCTCATCGAAGTGCAGGCTCTGTCAAAGAGCATCTCCTTGTTGTGGTCCCAGACAAACACCTTGACATCCGAAAGCCCTGCCGCTTCGAGCGCGGGACCGAGGAATGACGCCGCGAACACGCCTTCTTCATCCGCCTCATAAATGCAGGAATCCCAGGTCTGGACAGCCGCAGGTTCATTCTGTACGGTTATCATGGCTATGTTTATGCCGCGCTTTCTGTATTCCTGCACAAACTTTACCATATATGCGGCCCAGTCACCGTAAAACTCACGCTTCAGCTTTCCGCCGTGATTCATTTCTCCGTTGGTCTTCATGTATGCCGGAGGGCTCCAGGGAGACGCCAGAAGTTCAAGTTCTCCGTGTTCTCCTGCGGCTTTCAGCATCGGAATGATATATTTCTCGTCCTCCGAAAGATCAAAGTTGTTCAGAGGCTCAGACGCGTCCTTAAGGTATGCGTAATTTCCGAGCGAAAAATCGCAGCTGTTGATATGCACTCTTCCAAGATTGTAGTCAAGTCCGTCTGCAGAAAAATAGTCGCTGATGAACTGCCGCTGCTTGTCCTTGGGGAGTTTTTGCAGGTTGTACCCGCTGCTCTGCGTGAAAGCGCCGCCAAAACCTCTGATGGTCTGGTATTTGCAATCCCTGTAAACACGCACGGTGCGCATCGCGTTCTCTCCTGCCTCAAATGCGGGGCATTCCTGCCAGTATATCTTTTTTGAATGGTCCGTAAGATATGCTTTCATGTTTCATAGCCTCCTTTTCACTGTCGACCGTCTTTACCGAGTCTGTACAAAAACAGCAGCAGCCAGCTTGCGGCGCCGGTAAGATACGGATACATCCCTCTTCCGTTCATGTCAAAATATTCAGGTATTCCGGGATACATGCGGCTTTTTTCAAAGTCCATGCTCTGCCGTAAAAGTCCGGCAATGACCTTGACCGCCTCATCTCTGAAGTCCCTCTCGAGAAGCGCGTAAGCGTACATCACATCCATGTGGCAGAACACAGCGCCATTTTCCTTACTGCCGTAAGCAAAACCAAACATCCTGCCCATATTGCGGGCATAATATTCTTCATCCGGATACCTGACATTCAGTCTGTATCCGCCCGACTCCCTGCTTAAAAGGTACCTGTCGGCGGTTTTTATCATTTTTGCCACATCATCTTTTCCGGCAGCAGATGACATTATCGCAAAAACCGCCCCTGTGAGCATTATCCTTCCGTCTTCAAGGCTTTCCACAGCCTTCCCCTCATTGTCATAATAGCCGTTGATCCAGGAAAGATCATCTTTCCGAAGCATCTCGTTCTGTCTGATATGGCTTATTATCGAGTCTGAGATATCGCGTAGTTTTTCCGAAAGATCTCTTGCGTTTACCTTCACCTTTTCTCCGGAAACGCAGTGCGCTACAGTACTGCAATACTCAGAAAGCACTCTCCTCTTTTCGGAAGCCGTCTCCGCAATCTCTGAACCGGTCTTTATGCAAATGCTGTGAAGTTTTTCCGTCAGAGCCCACAGCTCCTTAAGGATCGATATCTCTCCGCCCTTGTTTTCAAGGAACTCAGCCATTTCATGCATGTTTCCGGCATAAGCCGCGGTAAACGCGACACTCTCACCTTTTTCGGGAGCCATATCGAGTGCGTCATTCCAGTCCGCTCCACGAAGAAGCATGTTTCCGTGGTCTCCCACGTCGCAGGCTGCCGTCACATGCATAAGGAGCATGTGTTCAAAAAGGCTTCCCCTGTACACCTCACCCTTGTTGTCAAGAAGTATGGTCGAAGCGCTTTTTGTCCCGGCTGCCGCCTCATCTCTTCCTCTTGCCCGCATACAAAGCATGTCCTTGAAATAAACCTGTTTTTCCAAAAGCACGTCCATGTCGCCGGAAAGCTCCATGTAGAGCTTCATCGTGATCCAGGTCCAGACGCCGTGATCCATCCACACTCTTGCTATGCCGTTACGGTCAGCCAGAAATTCTCCGGGCTTTTTCCCGATTATCGTCGCATTTGTACCGTCCGCGCGCACTCCCGCGAAATAATTTACGAGCATGTCTCTCACTGAAGACGGATCGCCTATCATCAGCGCAAGGCAGTCCTGCCAGAGATCGCGCCATCCTCTTCCGCCCTTTCCGTAATCGTGATACGGAAGGAAAGAACAGCCGTATATCCGCCTGAGCACCGGTTCTGCCGCAACCCAGAGAAGGCAGTTTTTTATGTCACTCGGATCCAGCCCCTGTCCGGCAAGAATTTCCGCTGCATTGCCGCAGGCATCAAGGCTCTGTCTTGCTTTTGAATACCAGTATGCCTTGTTTTCATCAAGCGCTCTGCTTACAAACTCTGAACTGCCAAAGGAACTGATCGCTTCTTCATAGTCTCCCGCCCCGATGAAGACCAGATATTCTGCCTGTTCCCCGGGGTTAAGAGTACACTTTTTAAACGAGAGCCCTCCCACGGACTCCACACCGTCAAATGAACGGCCCGCTTCCACGCCCTTGTCGGAGTTCATTATTCCGAAGGGCATTTCAAAATCCCCGCCCTCACCCGTCACCGAGAGCACTGTGGGGAAAAAGCTTTCGGGCGCCTGTCCGCTGCTGTCGGTACCGCAGACAAAATATGTGGTATCGTTTTTCAAATGGCCTCTTTCGTCAAAGCTCAAGGTGGGAGTCAGTGTAACACCGTATTTCACTGTCTTTGTCCTGTGAAGAAGGCTTGTGACATGCCTGTGGTCACGAAGATTAGCCGCAGACCGTCCATAAAGCGGTATCACTGCTATGGGCGAAAAAGTCACAGGGCCGTCGCCCTCATTTTTTAGGCACACTCTCATGATCTCGCAGGTCACAGGAGCAGCCGGGGCAAAGTTTGTCACATTTGCCCTGATACGTGTGTTTTTGCAAAGCAAAACCCTCTCGGTCTCATGCCAGAGGAGGCCTCCGCGCACCGTCGTTTCTTCCCTTCCTTCGGCCTTCTGCCATACCGACACGCCTGTGAAGGAGCGCATCGCGCCGTCCTCAAACTTCAGCCAGAAATTCCTTGAAGACTTGTTGTTGTGAAGATCTTCCACGCTTGTCGGCTGAAGAATGAAATGATTCTGATCCGTCATCAGATCTCCTGAAAGCGTTGGCGTGACCGATCCCATTATCCCGGCTTCGTTACATACAGGAAAATACAGGTACGAGTTCGCACCTGCATTTTTAATTTCAAATGTTCCGTGATCGTCAATAAACTTAAGCATGATCATATTCTCCAGGATCAAAAACTTCCTACTCCGTGACAATGTGGCAGGAATCCCTCGTTACCAGCGAAGGCTTGAGTTTTAACGATATACCCGAATCATCGCCTTCGTGTCTTACAAGCCTTATGACCTCAGTGGCGCTCTTGCTGCCCAGCTCCACAACAGGCGCATGCACCGTTGTGAGCGCCGGTCTGTAGAGAGGAGCGAGAATGGAATCATCAAATCCCACGACGCTTATCTGTTCGGGAACGCGTATGCCCATGGCGGTCATGGCTCTTATGCAGCCCTGCGCCATCTCATCGTTTGCGCAGAAGAAAGCATCGGGAAGCTCTCCGCCGCGCATGAGAAGCTTGTACATCTCACTGTATGCCACCGCTTCCTCAAAGAAACCGTTCAGCATATATTTTTCCTCGACCGAAAGCCCAAACCTCTCCATGGTCTCCGTAAAGGCTTTAAAACGCGCTTTTTCATCAAAGTTGTCGACTCCGTGAAAATAGCCTATCTTTCTGTGTCCGAGTTTTACCAGATATTCCAGTGCCTGTGTAACGCCAAAACCATTGTCTATCGTGACGCTCGATATCCTTTCCGAGCTGTATACCCTGTCGATAAAGACGATAGGCATGTTAAGACGTTCAAGCCTGTCGATGTAGTTGTCTCCGATACCGTCGTTCATAATGATGGCACCTTCGACACCTGACCCGATTATCATGCTGTATATCTCTTCACTCGTGTTTTCATTGCTTACATAGATGTTAAGGATATAGCCGTTGATCTTGCACTGCAGATGCACTGCCTGCACGAGCTGCCTGTAGAAATCACCCTGCACGCTCGAAACAAAAAGTCCGATGGTGTTCTTTTTGTTTGTCTTTAGATATTTTGCATTTACGTTTGGGACATATTTCAGCCGTTCAACCGTTTCAAGCACGCGCTTCGCGGTTTCCTGACTCACATTCCCGACGTCGTTCAGCACATTGGAAACGGTGGATATCGCCACTCCCGATTCCCTTGCCACATCCTTAATGGTTACCATTATCTCATCCTCCAGACGCTTTTCTTGGTCCTGTCAACATTGTAGATTCCCCAGTGTTTTTCCGGTTCCGTCGCGTCCTCGCTGCCTTTCCACGGTTCGTCAAAAGCTTCAAAGATAAAGACCTGTATATCTTCTTCCTCGGCCCATTTCCACAGGCTCTCGATATAGATCTTCTGATATTCCTCCTTGGCCTGAGCCTCGCTCATTCCTTTGCCGTTGCTCATCGTTGACCATCCGCACTCGGTAAAGATCACTTCCTTGTCAGGATATTTGTTCTTTATGAGCCTGTAGTCGTTTTTGTTCATCTCGAGCGCTTTGTCGACTGCGACGCCGTTCCACAGGGGATAACTGTGGATGGAAACGACGTCAAGTATCTCGACCAATTTTTCCAGCGCAAGCCATTCATGGGTGCCTTCATTGTAGGTGACTGGCTGCCTGCAGCCTTCCTTCAACTTTCCGGCAAATTCGATCAGACGGTCGGCCGTCACAAGATCCGCTCCCCAGTCGGGACGGTTCTCGTTTCCGATGGAAACGCACATTATCTCTTTCTCATACTCTTTTGAAAGAGTGATGAGGCTTTTCAGCATCCTGTCGTTGTATGCTGCGTTTTTCTGCAGCCTGTTTGCGTTAAGACTTTCTTTTACCCAGTGACATCCGACATTGTTGTACTCACGCTTCGGGTCGATCCCCAGCATGACCTTGAGAGGAAGCTTGTTGTCGCGGATGACTCTCAGCGCTGTGCGCGCGTGAGAATTCGGTTCATACATCCTGATGTATCTGAAGCCGTCCTCCACAAGGATATTGAGATCCTCTTCCACTTCGGCATAACTTGGGCATATCCCCGTGAGCGGGGACTGTCCTTCTCTGTATCCCGAATAACATATTGCCTTTTGGGCAGGCCAGTATTTCATAAAAATCTCCGTGATATTTATTCCATCTCGGCATCGATGCGGACAAAGCCGCCGTCCCTGAGCGTGAGCGCGATATCTCCGCAAAGCGTGTCACCCGCCACTTCCACGGTGTCCCCGTGAGTCGTGAGGAGTTTCATCGAGACTACTCTCGCCCTGTCTTTGCCGTAGGTGTTTTTACCTGTCTTGTTGTGATATACGATCCGGCACTGTCCCATGAAGGTCCAGCCGGCATTTCCGTGTCCGTCAAAGAAGTCTGCGGGAAGCGCGGGGCTGAGCGTAAGCCTGAGCTCACCGTTTTCCGTGTAAAAGCCTCTGTCTCCCATGAACATCCTGATCCACATGCTGATGAGCTCGGTGGTGGAGCCTGAAAGTCTTGCGACAAAGCCTCTTCCGTGAACTCTCTCGTCAGGATTTGCGCTTGAAGCGATAAATGAGGAATTTTCAAGCGTGCTCCTGCCGTAAACTTCTGGATCCATGAACGGGATCATCGCTGTCTTCGAAGCCTTGTAAAACTCGTCATAGAGCCCGTTCTTCAAAAGCGCATAAAGGTATTTGTATTCCATGTGCAGGAAGATGCTCTCCCTTTCAAGCCAGCCCGGTGTGAAAGCCCTGACTCTTCCGTAGGAGAGCGGCAGTTCCTCTATGGACTCGCTGGTCTTGAACATTTTGAGCTTTCTGTCGTAAAGCCCGCTGTTCATCACGCTTTCATGCACAGCTGCCGCGTCTTTTGCGGTTGCCGCAAGGTAACGGGCAGGGCCCTCGAGAAACGCGGGAAGGATCACTGCTTTAAAGCCCTTCACCTTTGCATTATGTCTTCCTCTTCCGTCGCTGGTGGGAAGTATCTCCCATTCGGTGGGCTCGTAGGTGAAATATGTGGGGATGCTGCCATTGCAGAGCTTTCTCGCTTTTTCTATGCCGAGATCGATCCTTTTTTGGATTGCCTGAAGGAAGTTTCTCACGTCTTCTTCCGCAAGTTCCTTCATATCCCCGCTCATCTCGCCGTATATCCTGCTTCTGTATCCTTCCCTTGCGGATGCTGCTTCATCCCAGTAGACAAAATCACCTGTGCCGCCATTTCCGTTTGCTTCTTCGTCCAAAGAAGCGGGAACAGGATATCTTTTTACAAGTTCGTCTATCTTTTCAAACAGCTCTGCGGCCTCTGCGGGAACAGTAAGCGATGCCGTATCCGCATATTCGAGAAGGAACTTCACAAGCCTTTTAAGTTCAAAGGTCTCGGGCATGGAACCCGCAAACATCGCAGGCAGGCCGTTCATCGCGTCATTCCAGCCGGGCTTTCCGCCCTCCATCTCAACACCCATCCCGTAAGAGTCCATTGACGCGAACTTTACGAGCGCCAGAATGAAAAGCTTTGCATAAAGCGAAACGGTGATGATATTTCCGTCTTTGTCCTTCTTCCAGTTGGTCTGTCCCTGAACAAAGCCATGATCGTCACGTGATACTCTTTCCACAGAGTCGTACTGTCTGACCGTTTCCCTGTCTTCCACATAAGTACGCGCTCTTTCCTTTACGCGGATCTCACTGTCATAGAACGGGTATCCGCCTGAGAAAAGAGTTTCCTCCATCTTGTCCGGGTATACTGTCCTGTAGTTGTCCACGAGATCCATTATATAATCCCAGTGATCGCTCCAATAGCCTTCAAGAGCGCCAGCTTCAACGTGTTCGTCGCAAAAAGCCAGAAGATGCCCTATCACTGTTTTCGGATCGGCGTTAAGCTTCACGCCCTTACGTGATGCTTCGCGGAACACGGTACCGGGCTTGAACCTGCCCTCGACCGCCTTGTCGATCAAGTCGCACCCGAACGCATCGTGGAGCACTTTCTTTGCTTCCTCCTCTTTGCCGGGCTTTACCGTAAAGGTCGCGGGCCTTATCTCAAGTGGGTTGTAGCCGTCAAGCTGAATAAGACTCGCAAATGACCTGATGTTGTGATCTTTAAGTCCCGGGCAGAAGAAAACGTCGTTTCTGCGGTTCTGGCAGACATCCCTGAAATTGCCGTTGCCCTGGGAATAATACTCGCCGTCTATGGTAAAGTAATTGTAATCTCTCTCGGGATCGCCGTGCTTACGGCTGTAAAGATAGAGCACCGAATCTCCGACCACAACGGGATAACCGCCCCTCAGGAAGTTGTCGAGATAGCACTGCTCGACATATTTGTTGAACATGGGATATGCCGTCTCGGTGCGGACATCCGCTGTGAGTTCTTCCGCAAGCTCATTTGCGAGCACGAACTTTGAAGAAACAAAGCCATGCCCCGTGAATCTCCCGATCATTTCGTTAAGCAGCTCTTCCGAAGGCGCAAAGCCAAGGAACGATGTCCACGTGATAACATTTCTGTCTTCAAGCGTTGCCGAAATGGGTGTGAAAGCGCACGGAACCTTGTTCACCACAGGTTTGCAGGAAGGAATCTCTAAAACGCCCCTGTCTTCAAATGCCACAGGGAAGCAAAGGGACGTATCAAACCCGAATATCTCCTCCGGATCGCAGATAAAAGGCATTGTCTTTCCATCCATCACCGAGGTGTAAAAGTAACCGCCCTTGATCTCGTCCACTTCCGCGGAATCATCCGTGGATGCGCGCATTGCAAAGATCGGCGAGTTGTTTTTCACGTTCTTTACATCGGTCCAGCTTTTAAAGAGATTTCCCATCTCCTGAAACTGTCCGTTGCTGATGCCTCTGGGTATTATCTTTGCGGCGCCGTCGAGCGCCTCCACTGAGACCGTCTTTCCGCTGATATTTTCAAGCTTCACTCTTCTCACAAGCGCTCCGATGGGCTCTTTCGGAAGGATGAAATAGTCTACGCTCACTTTGATGCCGTGATCCTTTGACACTTCCTCGATCTTAAGGCTGTTCTTTCTCACAGACATCGTGCGTTTTGCGTCGCCTCTGTATCTGAAAGGCTCATACACCTTCCCGTCAAGCTTCACAAAAGTCCTGAAACCCTTGAGCGCTGTGTTTTCATACTCCGTGCATGCAGGATTAAATTCCATGATGGCTTCGGATTTGCTGTTTATGCCGAGGCTCGCAAGCGCCTGTCCTCTGTTTGTGTAAAACGCCCACATCGGGATGCCGTCCTCACCGGTGAGTCCGGGAAGGAAGCCTGAAAAAGGCGCCGTGCGGTCGTAATCCTCAATTATAAAATCACTTTCATTAACCCTGTATCTCTCGTTCACTTTACTTTTCTCCTGAATTTGTGATGGCCTTGATCTCGGGGCTCTGGTAAACCCTCACATAGTCCACTTCCATGGTCTGAGGCCATATCTCCTCGTCAACGCCTTTTACTCCGCCCCAGTCACCGCCTACAGCGATGTTGAGAAGAAGGTGAAAACGCTTGTCAAAGGGCCATTCCTTGTAGGTCGGCGTGCTTTTGTACTTAGTAGGCTCGTAGGTGTAAGTCGCCACATCGTCCGTGTAAAAGATGATCTTGTCGGGAAGCCATTCAATGGCATATTCATGAAAATCATCGCTCACACCCTCGATCCTTTTTGTGTAGGTCTTCTGGGTGCCTATGGAGTGATAATAGGACTCGGTGTGGATCGAATAATGGATCACATCCTGGTCATAGCCCACATGCTCCATTATGTCGATCTCTCCGGAATTGGGCCATCCGCCGTATTTCCAGTCGGTGGAGAGCATCCATATCGCAGGCCATGTGCCTCTTCCGGTAGGGAGCTTTGCTCTTACGACTATCTTGCCGTAAAGCCAGTCGCCTTTTCCGCGGGAAACGAGCCTTGTGGATGTATAATCCGCATTGCCGCTCTTTTCTTTTCTTGCGGTGAGGATAAGGTGCCCGTCTTTTACTTCGGCATTGTCTCCTCGTGTGTAATTTTGCAGCTCGTGATTTCCCCAGCCGCTCGCGCCTGTGTCATAGTCCCATTTTGCGGGATCGGGAGCGCCTTCGTAATCAAACTCGTCCGACCACACAAGCTCGTATGTCAGGGCATTGTAGTCATATTCATAGCCCTTTGCCTTTATCTGATCCTCAGGCACCTGCGTGACAGTTGCGGGATCGACGTATGCGTCCGAGATCTGGGTCCCGACGCGGAATTTACTTTCATCTTCCATAATGCTTCCTCCCGCGGTTGGTGTCGCGTTAACATCACCTGCGTTTCCGGGATCTGTTCCCGTTTTGTCTTTTGCTCCGCAGGCCGCTACTGCCAGCATGGCCAGCAGCATAAAAGCGGCTGTGGTGAATTTCCTGTTGCCTTTCATTTTTTATTCTCCTGTGATTCCGGTGTTTTCAATGCCTTCGATGAATTTCTTTTGTACAAAGGAATAGAGAAGGAGGAGCGGCGCTATCGAAATGAACGTTGCCGCCATCTTGTATGCTTCGTTCAGCTTAAACGCGCTTCCCGTGCTTGATACCGCGCTCTCAAACTCGCTGTCGAAAAGAGCAAGCTTTGAAGGAAGGAGCTGCAGACCGCTTCTTAAAAGCGTTCCCGTGACATAGGT
>JAEENL010000127.1 GCA_016283775.1 Lachnospiraceae bacterium
TGTGAGTCCCTCTCTGTATGCGGTTTTCAGCTTGTCGGTAATGGTGATCGTCATGGTCTGTTCCTCGTTTACAGGTAATAGTCAGGCTCTCTGAGGATGTTCATCTTGTCAAAGAAATCCCTTGCCCTTTGGCTCTTCGGCCTTTCAAACACTTCTGCAGGTGTCCCATCCTCGATGATCTTTCCCCCGTCCAGAAAGATCACGCGTGTGGAGATCTTTCTGATGAAATCCATCTCATGGGACACCAGAAGCATCGTATAGCCCTGTTCGGCGACCTTCCTGATGATGTTGAGCACCTCGGAGACCAGTTCGGGATCGAGCGCCGATGTGGGCTCGTCAAGAAAGATGATATCGGGCCTCATCGCGAGCGTCCTTGCTATCGCTACTCTTTGCTGCTGTCCGCCGGACATGTGCCTCGGATAATGGTTTTTCCACTCGAGGAGACCGACGTTTTCAAGTTCCTTAAGCGCAAGTTCTTCAGCTTCCTTTTTTGACTTTCCCTGGACCGTGATGAGTCCCTCCATCACATTCTCAAGCGCGGTCTTGTGTTCAAACAGGCAAAATCTCTGAAATACCATTCCGGTGTGGCGTCTGAGCTCGGTGACATCCTTTTTTCCCGAACGCTTTAAGGGCAGGGACACCTTTGTATCTCCCACCGAGATCTCACCCTGCTCCGGCTTTTCGAGGAGATTTATCGACCGGAGCAAGGTGGATTTTCCTGTGCCCGAAGGTCCGACAATGCCTATGATGTCGCCTTTGTTAACATCCAGATCGATGCCGTCGAGCACTATATTGTTGTTAAATCTCTTATGCAAGTTTCTTATGGTTAATATAGCCATGTCTCTGCCTCTCTATATTTACGAGCACAGGCGCTTTTTGTCCGCGCTTTGCCTTATCCTTTGAAGCGTTGATATCCGCAGGGCTTTCCGGGATCTTTGTGCGCTTTTCGACAAGCTTGAAGATCCTCTCGAGTATCACCGTTATCACCCAATAGATAACGGCAAGCGCAACGTAGCCCTCAAGATATCTGTAATCACGTCCCGCAAGGATCTGGTTCTGATAAGTGATCTCGATGATGCCGCAGGTCGATGCGAGTGATGTGCCTTTTACCAGGCCGATAATGGAGTTATCGATCCCGGGAAGCGCGTTTTCAAGAGCTTCCGGAATGATTATACGCTTTAATATCTGTCCGTATGTCATGCCCATAGCGTAAGCTGCTTCGATCTCGCCCTTGTCCACGGATTCGAGCGCCGCTCTTATAGTTTCGCTGGTGAAGGCTGACTGGTACAGCCCCAGGGAAATGAACGCGTATACGATCTTAGGGATGAGGTTTACGTTGATATCCGCTCCCCAGGAGTTGAATATTCTGAGGATGGCGGGTATCCCGTAATAAGCCACATACAGTTGGATCAGCATCGGTGTGCCGCGGACTATGGAGAGGAAGCCAGTGGCTATGGGGTTAAGCACCTTTATTTTTTTGTACCTTGCGACCGCAATGAGAAGCCCCACAAAGAGCGATACAAGGAACGCAAGTCCTGCAAGTTCCAGTGTTATCGGTATCTTTTTAATGAGTTCGGGGATCCTTTCCCATACGATCTCAAAGCTGAAATAATCCGAAAATGATAAAACGATCATAGTCTGTCACCTTAGTTCAGATAGCTGAAATCAGATTCAAGAGGAAGTACGGAAACCGTCTCGTCTCCCAGTACCGTTGCGATCCATTTCTTTCCGAGTTCGGCAAGTGTGCCGTTGTCATAAAGAGTTTTGATGCCCTCGGAGATCAGCTTCTGGTATTCCTTGGCATGTGCGCCGGTCTTTCCGAAAAGGATGTGAGAGGTGTTGTTTGCGGTGATGTTCTTTGCGGTCTCGTCGTCCGAAAGTACGGTGATGTTGAGCTTCTTGAACTGTTCAGCGTATGTATCCTTGTACTTAAGGATAACGGGCTGGTCGTGAATGAGCGCCACCTTGCCCTCGATCGCTTCGTCAAGCTGCACGGTCATATCGACTGAAGTGTACTGAAGATTTATCTTGCTCTGTCCTTCTTTTCTGCTGTCATTCCAGCGTTCGATGGCGTTTGTGGTGTTTCCGCCTGCGCCGCCGTAGATGATGAGTCCGGAATCGGCAAGTTCCTCAAAGCTGTTTATCGATGTTCCGAGAGCAGAGGTGATGGTATATCTTGATTTTGTGTAGGGGTAGGAAAAAAGATAAGATTCCGCGCGCTCTTTGTTGTAGCTCCAGTTGTTGATTGTAGCGTCGATAACGCCCTGCTGTGCGTCCACTAGGGAATTTGAACTTACGGAAAGATCCAGTTCGTAATCCGCAAAAGCAGGAAGCTTGAAGAGTTCAACAAGTACCGCAATATCATATCCCGCAAGGAATACGCCATCCTTTGTGGTGTAAAGCGCATCTTTTTCATCGTCAACAGTGTAAATGAAAGGTGAAGGACGTCCGTTGGTCTCTATCACTATCTTTGTCTTACCGCCTTCTTCTTTCTTTCCGCAACCCGCGAGCACCGGTAAAACCAGTGCCGCGGCGAGTATAAGTGCTATTTTTGCTATGATCCTTTTCATGTCTGTTCTCCTTCATGATGAATTATTTTTGTATATTTCTTGTTTACTGTGTTTGAATCATTTCCTGTTGCTGAGTTTTCCCTTAAGAGGATTGATGGACGGATCCACGGAAATGCTCACATTTCTGGGCTGACGGTCGTCCCAGCCGGGAAGGTTCCACTTT
>JAEENL010000128.1 GCA_016283775.1 Lachnospiraceae bacterium
GTGGTCGCTTTTATCTTTGATACGACAGCCGAGATCGCATCATTTTTTCTGTATGCGAGGAAAATGGGGCCGGTCTGCGCGGAAAGTGTATCCACGTGGTTTATCCTGTCCTGTTCCTTGTCGGCTCTGGTGTTCTCGTGTTTCTTTATCACACCTGAAACATAATCGTCCACAGCGGCGGCCGCAACTATACCTGTCTGGGCTCTTTGGTCCATTGTGAGCTCATAGATGTAATAGCATGCTTTTTCATCCTGTCTGTAGATCCCGCGGTCGATCTGCTCAAGGAGCATTTCCTTTGCTTTCTCGTAAACTTCGGGAGCATACATGTCATGCCCTTCTTCAAACTGAGTCTCGGGTCTGTCGATGTTGAGAAAAGAAAGAGGTTGTTTAAGCGCCTCTTCTCTCGCTTCCGCTCTGTTGTAGACATCGTAAGGAAGAGCTGCGACCTTGTCGGCAAGGAGGTCATCGGGTCTGAGTGCTTTAAATGTTCTGATGTTAGCCATAGTGCATCTCCTAAAGTGTTTTGTATCGTTTATCTGATCCTCACCGCTATAACGGCGAGTCTTCCGTTCTCATTGTGTTTTCCGGTCTCATCGGTATCCGAGCATGTGGAAAGCGTAAGGAAGGTATCGCCGTACTTTGCCTCTCTTCCGCCGCTCACTTCGCTGAGGCGGGTTATATTTTCATACCAGTCGTCAAATTCCCGCTCCGTTTTGGCATCATAAAAAAAATAATACCTGAAAGCCTCTTCTCCCTGCATGAAAACATGCGACCTGAACACCGAGATCACTTCGTAAGTCCGCTGTTCGTATGCGGTCTCAAATGTGATGAGCTTGTGTTCTTCAAAGAAATCCTGTGAAAGATAGGATTCAAGCTTTCCAAACATCTTTCCGCTCTTCTGGTTGTGCCCAAAGATCAGGATGTTCGTTGTGGGACACACGCCCCCCGCAAAGCCGTTTGAAAGCGTTCCCACTCCCGTCTCACATTCGACCGGGATAAAAAGAGTTCCGTTTTTGTTCTCGCTCCCGTCAAACAGGTGCTTCAGGTAATACGTGTCATCGTCCGCTTTTTCCACGACGACCGGATAATCTATATCCGTTCCATCTATCGAGAGCCATCCTCTGTAGTCTGGATTTATCTCAAAAAGCGCCTTTCCTCCTTCTGTCATCTCGGGAGGAAGAGGTGTGGGGGTTGGCGAAAAAGTCGGTGTTGCTGAAGGAGTGACTTTTGTCTTAGCTGCATCAGGTGTGACTGCCGCAGGTCCCGCATCACTTGTCGGAGACGCTGTCGGGATCTGTGTCGGAGTAAGGAGCCTGGGCTCTCTGTGTTCCGGATCGTTTTCTATCTGTTCCTTGAGTTTTTTAAGTTCTTCGACATTACGTGAAACTTCGGAGGACTCCCTGAAATAGACAAAAAGCCATACCGCAAGAGCGAGCGCCGCAACGATGCCGACAGTTACGGCTATCGTATGCGGAACGTTCTCTTTTGCCTTGTTTATCAGTCTTTTAAAAAAACCGTCTGTATCAGAATCTTTCATCGTTTCTCTGTTCCATAGCCTTTTTGGTCTGGGTGAAAAGGATCTTTCTAAACGGTATCAGCAGCAATATCTCAACAACGAACAATATGAGCGACTGAATGAGTCTCGGGATGATGGCACCGATGTTCATGGGAAGGAAGCCATAGACCACAAGTCCTATCGTGGTCACGACAAGTCCCGCAACAAACTGGTCAAGCGCCGCCGCTATGATGGTGCGCACTGGAGTCTGTTTTTTAAAGAGGAGAAATCCGTAGGTGATCCCTCTTAAAACCGCGGCTCCTGTGATAAAAGGATTGATGGCGAAGCCCTTCATAAGACCTCCCACCACATCCGCTATGCCTCCGACAACGGCTCCGTAAAGGGGACCGAGGCATGCGCCGCACACAGCTCTCGGAAGAAACGTGAGACTGAACCTCGTTATAGGTGTCTCTATCACAAGCAATCTTTCAAACACTATCTCAAGAGCAGTCATCATGCCCAGCATCACAACTACTCTTGTGTTAAACTTTGGCTGTAAATCCTTCAAGTCTTTAATCCTCTTCTGTCTCGCCGTAATTTGGTGTCTTGAACCAGTGAAGACCGGGGTTGTAGCGGAAAAGCACCTTCGCCGTGATGTCCTCATGTGCAAGGTATTTGTTCTTCCAGTATCTCGCGTCGAATGACCCGTTCCTGTTGTCGCCCATCATAAAATAGCAGCCTTCGGGTATCTCGTAGGGTCCGAAGTTTCCGTCTATATGATCGGTCTTTAAGTAATCCTCGAGCAGCACTTCCCCGTTTATGTAAACGTGTCCGTTCTTTATCTCGAGCGTCTCTCCGGGCATTCCGATGCAGCGCTTTACAAGATATTCCTTTTCCGCGCCTTCTTCAAGGTCCTGGTTTTCAAATATCAGTATGTCGCCGCGGGAAACCGTTTTAAACATGCGAAGTCCGATAAGCTTGTCACCTATCTGGATCGTGTTCTCCATGGAGCCCGAAGGCACCACGGCCTTAAAGATCACAAAGTTCGTTATGAACAGTGCGAGCACGATGGCAACGACAAGGATTATCGCCCAGCTTATGGTCTCCTTAAGGACATATTTGGCTTTGCCAAGTGATGTTTCACTTGTGTTTTCGTTTTGTTTTGCCGTATCTTTTTCGTTTATGTTTTCCATATCCGTCACTCACAGGGGCCGTCACAGTTCTGTGGGGCCGTCGCCTATATCAACAACATAGAAATCGGCCTTATATCCGATCTTTGAAAGATAGGTGTCTCCGACTGTCTTTATGAAATCGTCGACATTCTCTTCTTTTACGATGCTCACGGTGCAGCCGCCGAAGCCTGCGCCGGTCATTCTCGAGCCTATCACTCCGGGCACCGTCCATGCGGTCTCGACAAGTGTATCAAGCTCGATCCCCGTAACCTCGTAATCGTCTCTTAAAGAAACATGGGATTCGTTCATCAGGCGCCCGAATCTTTCGATGTCATTGGCCTTTAACGCAGCCACGGCATCAAGAGTGCGGATGTTTTCATAGACCGCGTGCTTTGCGCGCCTTGTCTTTACCTCGTCGCCGATAACATCCTTTACGGCCTCAAATTCCTCCGTAGAAAGCTCTCCGAGAGCCTTGATGTTTTTCTTTGTCTGTATCGAAGCAAGAGCGGCTTCACACTCAGATCTTCTTTCGTTGTACTTGGAATCGCCGAGGCCTCTCTTTTTGTTTGAGCAGGCGATGACGATCTTTGCGCCGGAAAGTCTGATCGGCGCATATTCATACTTCAATGTCGCGGTGTCAAGGAAAATGGCATTGTCTTTCTTTCCCATAGCGATGGCGAACTGGTCCATGATGCCGCAGTTTACGCCGATGAACTTGTTTTCTGCTTTCTGCGAAAGGAGCGCTATATCGATGAGACTCATCTCAAAACCGAAAAGTTCTCTTAACGCGAACGCGGTGAGCACTTCAAGTGAGGCTGATGAAGAAAGTCCGGATGAATTCGGGATATTTCCGAAAACGAGCATATCAATGCCTTCATCGACGCGCTTTTCGTTTTCGTTAAGCATCGCGATGACGCCCATCGGGTAGTTTGCCCAGTCGTATTCTTCTTTGTCATAGTAAATATCGTTTATGTCAAAAGCATGTATGCCCTGGTCCTCAAAGTTCAGCGAGAACATCCTGCAGGTATCCATGCCGTTCTTTCTTGCGACTGCATAGGTCCCTATGGTCAGAGCACAGGGAAAAACGTGACCGCCGTTGTAATCCGTGTGTTCTCCGATAAGGTTCACTCTTCCGGGTGCAAAGAACACTCTCGCATCCTCGGTGCCACCGAAAACGCGCTCAAATTCAGCTAAAAGTTTTTCTTTCATCTTTTCTTCCTCTGTCTGTAAAAAGTATCATCTTCCGATGACCGCATCATTATATCAATCAAGTCAGTAAAAGTAAAGGATTTACTTAACGTGTTACCGAGATAACGGGACGCACTCCGCAAAGCCCGTCGGATAACGAATAGCCGCCCGTGAACATGCCGTAGGTAAAGGCATTTCCGTATTCGTTCACAAACATCGCGGTCCCGGGAAGCGCTCCTCTGTCCATAAGCCAGTAGCAGCCGGGCGCTTTGTCGTTGTAGGTGTAGCCCTTCCAGTCGGTACACATGATCTTTGAAGTGACCGGATCAAAACAGTATATCCCTTTTGAAAAAGCATATTTCGTCGGTGCCGCTTTCGCAGCGGAGTCCAATCCTTTTGATTTAAGTTCCAGTAATTCACTGTACCCCAAAAGCCGCACAAGGTCCCCGTCGCGCTCCGAAAGCTTTTTCTTTTCATCTGCGGAAAACGCTTCGTCAAGAAAAGCGCCGTTAAGCCATTGTCTTATCGAAGAACCCGAAAAATCCACATCCCTGTTGTCATCGTCAAAAGACATCTCATCCAGGATATTTAATGCAACAAGGTCAAGTTTGCCCTCGTCCGCGTTCATCACGATCCAGAGGATATCGTTTTTTTTGCCGTTTGTGTTGTATTTTCCGAATCTTACGATGTCTCCCGTTTTTGCGCCGGAAATATCCGATTCCGTATAGGATATTTGTTCCGCTTCGCCTTTTTTCACGTCATAGGAAAACAGGCTTTTATCGAGTTTTTCCGCATACGCCTTGTCATAAACCGCACCGTCGACCGCTATCTTTGCGTCACCTGACAGTTCGTTCACGATAGAAAGTATCCTGTTGCCGTCGTTTGTTCCGCCCACATATTCCGTTTTCCCTTCCCGCTGTACGCCTGGGTGAATGACCGGTTTCATGTCGAAACCACCGTCTTTTTTTGTGATGACAAGTTCAAGAAGGAACGTGTCCTCGGTATAATAGTCGAACCAGAAGTCGCCTATGCTGTAAAAGATGGGCTTTCCCTTGTAATGATCCACGCCCTGGATCACATGGCTGTGTCCTCCTACGACAGCGTCCGCGCCTGCGTCTATGTAGCTCATTGCAAGCTCCTTCTGGTCCTCCTCAAGAAGCTCGGAATTTTCCTTGCCCCAGTGGACAACTGCGATCACGACATCTGCGTGTTCCTTGGCTTCACGTATGGCTTTAAGGAATTTACCGCTGTCATAGCAAAGAAGGATTCCCGCCGAACTGTCCGTGGCTTCCGGAGTCTTCCTGTTTTTTTCCGCCTTTGAAGCCATGACATATGCTATCTTTACGCCGTTTACTATGAAGTAGACGGGCTCGGAAGCTTCGCTGATGTTCCTTCCCGCGCCTACATAGGCGATGTCGACAGACTTTAACGTATCCAGCGTATCTGTGAGGCTCTCTTCTCCGTAGTCGTAAACGTGATTGTTCGCAAGACCGCAGAGGTCCACGCCTATATCCTTGTAGAGCTTTACCAGAGCGGGGTCCGCTTTGAAATTGTAAAGCTTTCCCGAAAGCTTTTTTTCACTGTCCGTAAAAGGAAATTCGTTGTTTACAAAGAAAACATCGGCAGACCTCATAAGGCTTAAATACTCATCGGAAAAAAGCCTTGTGACGTCATAGCCTGAAGCAGTGTAGGTAATGTATGGAAAATAGTTTGAAGAAAGGCACATGTCGCCTGCAAACATAAGCGACACGGTGTCTGCGTCCCTTGTGGATAAAGGCGCCGGAGTAGGTGTGGGAGTTTCCGTTACCGCAGATGTGACAGGCGCTTCAGGAGTGGGTGTTACAGGCATCGTAGCAGTGGCGGAAGGCTCAGTGGCTGACGGTTTCGGCGTTGCCTCAGGGCTTACCGGAGCTGTCGGAGTTATGTCCGTAACACCTGCTGTAGGTGATGAAACAGGACTTTCCGTAACACCCGTATCAGGATCAAAAAACACTTCACCGTTAAGGCATCCTGCAAGAAAACCGGTCATGCAAACAAAAAAAATAAAGAAACACCGGTTCAGATAATTTATAAATACACGTTTTTTCATACGAATCTCTTTCATTTTTGTCAAAACTATTGATTTTTTCACGAATAAATTTTATCAGATATATGCATAAAGTCAATAAAGCACTTGACAAGCGCTTTAAAATGTTAGAAAATATAGGAAACTGACAAATAATTCCGAAAATAATCTGAGGCGATAATGAAAAAGAGGATCGAAAGAACCAACTTCAAAGGTACGGTAAACGTTCCCCCTTCAAAAACATACGTCCATGAATATCTCATCGGTGCGGCTCTTTCAAACGGAGTGAGCCGTATTTCCAATGTAGACATGAGCCGTGACGTTATCTCGACCCTCGAATGCATAAAACAGCTCGGCGCGGATTATTCGATCGACGGGAACACCGTTACCGTTACCGGCACAGGCGGAAACATCAGGACCTCCGCCGCAAACGAGAGCGCCATAAAGCTCAACTGCCGTGAATCCGGCACCTCTCTTCGTTTTCTCATTCCCCTTTCCCTTACCAGAACAAACAATGTGATATTTTCAGGCTCCGAAGCCCTCATAAGGCGCGGCATAATCGGCTATGAGCCTTGTTTTGGGTATTCAGGAGTAAAATACAAGGTCTTGAAGACCAGGATCGGCATAAAGGGAAGCCTCAAACCCGGATGTTACAGGCTCCGCGGTTCGATAACCCCGCAGTTCGCGTCGGGTCTTCTCTTCTCTCTCCCTCTTCTTGAGGGCGACAGCAAGCTCTTTATCTATCCTCCTTTCGATCAGTACGGTTTCGTTGACATGACCCTGGATGTGCTTAAGCATTTCGGGATAAAGATAAAAAAGATAGCTGAAGACGCGTATTTCATAAAAGGCGGGCAGACATACAAGCCCTGTGACGTAACGATCGAAGGTGACTGGTCCAGCGCCGCTTTCTTCTGCGCTCTGAACTATATCGACGAAAACAACAATGTCAAGGTCCGCGGGCTCAGGGATTCCAGTCTTCAGCCCGACAGACGGATCGTCGATTACCTCGACGCCATCACGAGCGGCTCCGCAACACTTGATGTATCAAATCATCCATATCTGGTGCCTGTGCTCTTTTCAGTTGCCGCGCAGTGCCACGGAGCCACATTCCTCGGAACGAGGTCTCTCGTTACGAATGACGTGAACATCTTAAAAGAGCTGAGGACCGAGCTCAAAAAATTCGGAGCAAAGATCGAGATAAACAGAAATTCCGTGGTCATCATGCCTTCGGTCCTCCACGCTCCCACAGTCGCGATCGACGGACATCACGATCATCGTATGGTGATGGCTCTCTCAGTTCTCCTTACCGTCCACGGCGGCGTGATCACAAACGCGGAAGCCGTTAAAAAGAGCTATCCCGGATTCTTCAACGAATTGGAACATATAAAATATGTGAGGCTGCCGAGAAAGGTAAACCTTTCATAAAACTAAAAAAACACCCCATTGACTTTTCAGTGATCAAAGGGGTGTCAGATAATAGAGAAAGCGGGTGTGCGGCCATTCGGCCGCGCACCCGCTTTCTCTATTATCTGACCGGAGCCATGCATAATACATGGCTCCGGTTTGATAAAACCATGATCAGCTGATCTTATTCCAATGTCTCATCAACTTCGTCTTCCGCTGATTCGTCTTCCGCTGCATCAGTGTCTGCGTCGTCTGCAATGTCGTCTGCAAAGTCATCTGCAATGTCATCTGCAAAGTCATCTGCAATGTCATCTACAGCGTATTCTACACTGTAGCCTGCAGTGTATTCTACAGTGTAGTTTACAATATCCGCAGCAGGATCCTCTTCAATTACCCGATATCCTTTTTCATCGAATGTGTATGTAATACCATCGATCACTACGGTACCTACAACATACGAACCTGCAAAGTAAAATCTTGTTCCGCGACTGCTTGTCACCCAAGTACCTACTGTATGGGATCCGTCTGAACTAAACTGATATTTAACTCCGTCGATCTTAGTAGCATAGACTGCCATAGAACCATTGGAACGGAAATAATGGAATACACCGTTTATCTCCTTCCAGCCGGTAACCATCACACCGTCCTCATAATAGTAGGTATACTTTCCGGACACAAGATAACCTGTATAATCAGCAATTCCTTCGCCTGTCAGGACACCTTCCTCGGTAAACTCATAGAACAATCCGTCAACGATCGCTACACCTGTTGCTCTGTAATAATCGTCATCGAAGTAATATCTTAAGCCATCAATATCATACCAGCCGAGAATAAATTCTCCCGCATAGTAATACTTCGCGCCCTTACTGGACTTGTACCAAGTACCACCCTGATATTTTCCGTCTGAAGCAAATTTACAAGGAACATTGTTTACTTTCTTAGTTCCTGTAGCCATTACTCCGTCAGATCCAAAGTAATAATAATCTTCTCCGATCAGCTTCCAACCGGTAGCAAGAACACCGTCTTCATAATAGTATGTATTCTTTCCTTCTGTGGTGAATCCTGTGTACTGGCTTTCTCCTGTTGAAACGAGCATTCCGTATTCATCAAAGGTATAGAACAATCCATCGACCAGATTTGTACCTGTCAGCATGTAGCCGCTTGCATTAAAGTAATAGGTTGCACCGTCTACATCATACCATCCCGTAATAAATGAACCTGCATAATAATACTTGGTTCCTTTACTTGTCTTGGACCAGGTACCACCCTGATACTTTCCGTCAGCAGCGAACCGGCAATAAATACCGTCCACCTTTTTGGTTCCGACAGTCATTGCTCCGTTAGATCCGAAGTAATAGTAGTCATCTCCGATCTGCTTCCAGCCTGTTACAAGCGTACCGTCTTCGTAATAGTATGTATACTTTCCTTCCGTGGTGAATCCTGTGTGCCGGCTTTCGCCCGAGGACATGAGTACTCCGTTTTCATCAAAGGTGTAGAACAAGCCATCGACCAGATTTGTACCTGTCAGCATGTAGCCGCTTGCATTAAAGTAATAGGTTGCACCGTCTACATCATACCATCCTGTAATAAATGAACCTGCGTAATAATACTTGGTTCCTTTATTTGACTTGTACCAATTACCGCCCTGATACTTTCCGTCAGCAGCAAACTCACACAGAACGTTATTGATCTTTTTGTTCTTTACACACATTGCTCCATCAGAGCCAAAGTAATAATAGTCGTCCCCGATCTGCTTCCAGCCGGTAACGCGGACACCGTTTTCATAATAGTACGTATCGTTTCCGTCTTTTACAAAGCCGATGTAGTTGCTGCCTTCTTCCGAAACAAGGATACCATTTCCATCAAATGTATAGAAGGAGCCTTCAATCTTTGCAACACCTGTTGTCATATAGCCCTGATCGCCAAAATAGTATATATTGTCATTTATCTCATACCATCCTGTGATACAAACGCCGCGATCGTAATACTTTGTTCCTTTATTTGATTTCTTAAATACTCCGCCCTGGTATATACCCTTCGAATCAAATTTATAGATAACAGAGTTGATAGTAGTTGCACTTGTGCGTAATACACCATTTTTAAAGTAGTATGTATTGCCAAACAGTTCTACCCAGCCTACTGCCGGCTCATTATTTATATATCCCTTAAATATGCCGTGATTTTGCTTCGAGTTGAATTCATACAGACCGTTTCTGTTTACTACCAGACCGTCTTCGCATTCAAATACAAGATCTCCCACCTTGCAGGTGACAACATATTCGCCGTCCACACCCAGGCCGTCTTCATCGAAAATGTATTCAGTTTCGCCGAACTCGAGTCTTCCGGCATAAACTTTACCTGCTACAAAATACATCTTCCTGCCGGTTGCTTTGTCCTTTGCAAATCCGGTGTACTTGGTTTCAGCAAGATCGATAGCATTTCCGCACTCAGAACAGATAAGCATTCCATCGGCATATACATACTGATGTCCATTCTGTCCGCAGGAGCTGTGCATTGTGTATGAATCAAGAACAGAACCGTCAAGGTTGTAGTTGACAACACTGATCTCGGATGCTGTTACACTTACTGTTGTATAAACAGCGTCAAACGAATCGTTGGTGTAAGCGAAATGGAACTCAGGAGTATCAAATGCAGCGTATGATTTTTCACCTGTCGAACCGCAGATGTAATAAACTGTACCGTTATTCTCATCTACCTCACCGCCTGTCAAAGGAAGTGTTCTGGCAAGTGTATGATCGTGACCTGAGAATACCATATCAATGCCTGCCGCATCAACTGCTGCAGGGAAGTGCTTGTTTAAGTACTCGCCGCCACCGGAGATATTGGTGTAATAAGGCGGCTGATGCATTGACAGTATCTTCCACTGTGCAGTGCTCTTGTTTGCATCATTGATGAGCCATTCCATAGTTTCGGCAAGCACATCATTATCTGCGCTCTTATAGTTGATCACTGCAATGTAAAGGTTATCATACTCAAGTGAATAGCATGTGGCTGAAGGCAGATTGAAAATATTCTTTCCGTTATCTGCATACTTGTCGCCTTCATACTCATGGTTACCAAGAACATGGACCATATCGATATCGCCAAGTCCTGTTGCTTCAAAGCTGCTCAGCAGTTCGTCCCAGTATGAATATACGGAACCACCGTCTACCACATCACCGGTCTGAAGACCGAATGTATAATTGTCATTCCGGGAAAGGATTCCCTCGATGACCTTTGTGTTGTTTGAAAGATCCTTAGCCTGAATATCGCCGATGATGAAGAAATTAACTTCTCCGTCCTTTGCATCTTCAGTGAAGGTCTTAACCTCTGACCATGTCTCACCGTCACCTACGCGATATGCATATGTCTCGCCGGCAACAAGCGAATCGATGGTTACAGTATTTACTCTTACTGTAGCATAACCTTCAGCCGGACCGCTGACAAATACTCTGTCGGTGCTTTCGCCGTATACGTTATTGAATGCTGCAACACCGTCAGCTTCGTAATCAGATGCAAGCGCGATCTGAGCAACAGCCTGCTTCTGAGACTCAAGAACACTGGTCATCCAGGAGAAACTCTTCTGAGTATTACCATCTACAACCGCATTTGAAAGCACATTGTAAGGAGTATTTGTTCCAACTGCGTTTACGCTGTAAATGGTGGTGGTATAAGAAACACCACGGTCGCATTTAGCGCTGACTTCGAATTTACCTGATTCTGCGCTGAAGGCTGTTGTATAGAGAATACCGTCCTCATTTGTAGTTCCGATGATATATCCTGCATAGATAACATCTGCATCGGGTACAGGTGCTCCGTCAATGTCTATTACCTTAATGGCACCCTCTCTGCCTACTATGATGGTGTCTTCCGTAATAATGCTGATAGGTGCTGATACACTGACATTCTGAGGAGCTACCGAAAATGAGAATATAGCGTCATTACCGGAAAATGTCTTAAACGATCCGAGCGTGGTGTAATACGTAAAGTTCACACCTGCGGGAACCTCAGCCGGAATATCAAAGTAAACAGTCGCAACAGCATCAGAATCGTTGGATGTGCCGCCTGCCGCTTCTATGGTCAGTTCCTTGTTCTTATACGAATAATAGCCTGAAAATCCGTCTGCAAAGACAACGTTCTTAACCGTAAAGTGATCGTCAAGCCTCATTCCAAGCGTAAATTCTGTAATAGCTTCAATGTCATTAGATGTAAGCTTCAGAGCAAATGTCTCACCAAGTACAGGTGTGCCTACAGCGTTGATCCCCATTGTAACCACGTCGTTGTTTTCCGCATCTACAACAAAGAATCTTGTATCTGTCGTCTCATTGCCGAAACCGTCACGAAGAAGCATCTTTATGGAATGCTCGCCGTTCGCAAGCTTAACGTCATAATACCATGACTTGTTGCCTCCCTTATCCAGGACATACATGGAATTATCAACGACATTGACACCATCGATATACATACGGACAACATCGTAATCGATGCCTGTCATGTATTTGCTTTCTACATCATGGAAAGTGGATGTGAAGGTAATGGTGTTTGTATCAAAGACCATACCGTTTGTTATTTCAGTCTCATTTCCCTCGATAGTATCGATAACAGGGGAATCGATATCGTCAACATTAGCTCCGTATACGAACTGAAGGTTATCAAAGTATACTGCACCCGCGGTATTGGTACCCATCTTGGTGCCTGCGACATACATTACACGGAATGTCATGCCGGGCTGGATTGAGAATGGAGCGGAGTATTGTGTAAGATCTGCCTCACAATAATGCCATCCTTCCCAATAGATACCTGCCTGCTGGCCATTAGTACACTGTTTGGGCTCAAGTGTATAGTTGAATGCCTGCTGTCTGCCGCTGCCATCATTGAAATAGCCTCTGAGCCAGAAACCGCTGTAGCCCGCCGCCTTCTGTTCCTCACTGGGAGCCGTGCCCTCCGGAGCATAAACCCACACGCCTATGCCTGTAGGTACGCCGGGGATCTCATATGCCTCGCTCATGCCGATACATGCGCCTTCTGTAACAGCACCGCAATTGATGAAATCATAATTAAGCTTTAATGCACGCTGACCGAATCTGACAGGCTCACCGTCGTCAATGCTTACGATCTCAACAGACTGCTTTCCGCCACGGCCATAGTTGGATGTAGTCAGTCCGGCATATTCTTCTACATTTTCAAAATCCCATACTACTGTGGGAAGCTTACCGATAATAGCAGTAACAGATGCCAAAACACTTGTGTCATACTTATATGCGCATGTAATGGTACCGGTAACCGTTGCGTCATCGGAAGATGTAAATATGTTGCCGTCAAACGAGCCCATGGAAGGATCGCTCATTGTCCATTCAAAATCATTGTCATTATAGATGAGCTCACGTCCGCCTGCAGAAACAATAAGACCAAGATCACTCGGAGTGCTGAAGCCAAGGCTCACCTCTTCATTTGAGAACTGAATGGTATCGGGAGTTGTAACAACAATACTTGTAGTGCCGACAATCTCACCGTCCTGCAACAGATTTACAGTGACATTACCTGTTGTGCCATTG
Source organism: Lachnospiraceae bacterium (assembly GCA_016283775.1). Lineage (GTDB taxonomy): Bacteria > Bacillota > Clostridia > Lachnospirales > Lachnospiraceae > RGIG3528. The sequence goes on from JAEENL010000128.1 coordinate 12,880, forward strand.
GATGTGAACAGGCCGTCTTCTGTAATAGTACCCATATCCTCTGAATCTGCTGCCAGGCCATAGTTAACATTATCAGGCAAAGCAGCCGCGCCGCCTGCGGAATCAACTCCTGAAGCGTTGAATTGAACGCTTGAATAAGGTGTATACGCATCATTATTGGGAAGCAATACCGCATGATCGAACACACCGTCGGACTTAGCTGTTGAGAAAACGAAAAGCGAAGAAGATACCTCACGCTCTACACCGTCGGAAGGTGAGTTGTGAACGAGAAGTTCGTTACTTCCTTCACGCTCGGTTGCGAATGTCGAAGAACCGCCGCCGTCAAGATTGAGCGCGGTAACGCAGCCGAGGGCTTTCATCATCTTTGCCAGTTCATAGATCGTGAGACCCGATGATTTCGGATACTGACGGCCGTCACCAACAAACAATACAACTGAACCGTCTGCCTTAATACCGACTGCTGTACGAGGTTCCTTACCTACATAGTATGCTCCTTCAAAACCTGTGGGGATTTCTCCGTTTACGAGCATAATGCAGCTGCCGCCGACAGCTTCTTTTACGCCTTGAAGATGCATTCCGTTCGGAAGGATCGCAGCGGATCCGTCTTCCATGATCGCAAAAACAGGGCTGCTGCTCTCATGGTATACTGTTCCGTTCATGATGAGCGTACCGGAAGGGCTGCCTGTTGCCATGTTAAAGAAATCCGCATTTACGGCCGCAACAACGTTATAGCCGTTATCAGCCTCAGCTGCCAAAGCCTGTTTGCGTACTGTCTGCATCCCCCACTGAGAAGCATCATTGTCTTTATAGCCTGCCCCTATGGATACAGTAGGATTTGAAAGATCGATGGTCACCGCATAACCCATTTCCTGATCGGAACCATTTTCAGTGTTAGTAACATACTGTGTCTCGACAATTCCGGGAGCAATATTATACTCCGTGGAATAAATCAGATACAGCCCTTCAGGCGTGACAAAATCCGAACTTGCAGCAGCCTGAACAGAACGTGCGGGGACCGCAGACAAACTTGTCAGTACGGAAAGAACAAGTACTACGACAAAGCTTACTGCTGACCTCATCAGTTTCTTTGTGTTTCTAAACATAATCCCCTCCTTGTTTGATAAAAAAGTTTATAGAAAGTTTATGGTTTGTTAATGTTTTATCATGTTTAGGCTGTCATGTAAAAACATCTGTCACTTTTGTAATAATTTTACTGCATCAAAAAAACACCACTTTGATCATGCCGGTCAAAGTGGTGTGGTTTTTTTTATTCGAGTTCGAAAGCTCCGGTGTAGAGCTGGTAATAAGTGCCCTTCTGGGCGATCAGCTCGTCGTGAGTGCCTCGCTCTATGATGCTTCCGTGATCGAGGACGATTATGGAATCGGAATTCCTTACGGTCGAAAGGCGGTGAGCGATGACAAATACCGTCCTGCCCTGCATGAGCTTGTCCATGCCGTTTGAAACAAGAGCTTCAGTACGTGTATCGATCGAGCTCGTGGCTTCGTCAAGGATCATAGCGGGTGTGTCAGCAACGGCTGCCCTTGCGATGGAAAGAAGCTGTCTCTGTCCCTGTGAGAGCGATGCGCCGTTTCCTGTGAGCATCGTGTTGTAGCCCTCGGGAAGTCTTGTGATGAAGTCATGTGCATTTGCAAGCTTTGCGGCTTCTATACACTCTTCGTCGGTCGCGTCGAGACGGCCGTAGCGGATATTGTCCATAACGGTTCCTGTAAACAGGTTCACTTCCTGAAGAACAAGTCCCAGAGATCGTCTGAGATCGGGCTTTTTGATCTTGTTTACATTGATGCCGTCAAA
>JAEENL010000129.1 GCA_016283775.1 Lachnospiraceae bacterium
CGTACTCCCTAAATGTCTTCGCTGTAAGATAGAGATAAACAAGTTTTAAAATGCCCACCACCAGGAAACCGAGCGAAGATACAGTGACGATCAGAAGCCCCAGCACAGACTGCAAGAACACGAGCAGCATTCCGGCCATAATACCGATCCCAAATCCCGCATACCATTTCCACAGCGTCTCCCATTTTGCCGACAGATCAAAATCGATCCCCATCAGCACGGCAGCATGTGCGCAGTATTCTTTGTACTCTGCAAAAATAGCGATGATCAAAGATGGAATCGAAAAAAGGAGCGACCATGTCGGAACTTTTGCCACCCAGATGATAACAAGCGCCGCAAAGCCGGCCGCCGCACTTATCAGCGTGCATATTCCTGCCGTCCTGTAGCCTGCCTCCTCAGATGACACTTTGAGAAGGATCAGACCATAAGCGATTCCTGTGACAGCCTTAAGAATACTGCCGAAATTGTATAAGACCGGAGGCATCCCCGAAATGTTATCGTTGCTCAGAATCCCGCCTATGATGCTCGGCACCACAAGCCAGAACAGGATTGTGAGCCACTTTCCCAAAACGGCCGCGCGGCCTGAATATATCTCATTTTGCTTCTGCTCTTCTTCGAGCTTTTTGTAGCGTTCCTTCGGCTGTTGTTCGCGTTCCATATACAGCCCGCAGCTTCCCACAAACCCGCACGTGGCGCACTCTTCATGCCCCTTTTCCATACAGCATTTTGCTATCCTGCATTCACAGGCTCTGTAAGGATTCCCGGGTCCGTTAAGGCACCCCGCGCAGTTCAGATCCGCTTTCCAAATGCATTCATCACAGTTTTTCCCGCAAAAAACCTTCGCCATAATGATACCCCCATAAGATTTTTATGAACAGCCGGCGAGCCACACCGACTATGTCTCACTTAAAATATGCCCCACAAATGAGGAAGCGCCTATCTTTCCTCACGAACCTGGAAGATATAGAACTTTAAATAATAGCTTTCATCCGCGCCCCAAACGATAGGATGGTCCGGTGCCTGCGTACGGAATTCCACCTGGCGGAGGCGCTTGTGCACCGCCTTTGCCGCCTGCGCGATGGTCTCTCCGAAAAGGTCAGGTGTCATAAAATGCGAGCAGGAACAAGTGCAAAGGAACCCGCCCGGCTGCACCAGTTTCAAGCCCTGCATGTTGATCTCACGATAACCCTTCACCGCTTTTTTGACAGAATCACGCGACTTCGTGAAAGCAGGAGGATCAAGGATGACCACATCATAGCGCTCCCCGGCCGCATTGAGTTTCGGCAGAAGGTCCAGCACATCCGCGCACTCAAACTTCACCACATCCGAAAGCCCATTAAGTTCTGCATTCTCACGTGCCTGCTGCACAGCTGTCTCGGATGCGTCAACGCCGGTCACCTCACGAGCCCCCGCAATTCCCGCATTAAGCGCAAATGAGCCCGTATGCGTAAAGCAGTCCAGTACACGCGCGCCCTTGCACAGCTTCTGTATCGCAAGACGATTGTATTTCTGGTCGAGGAAAAAGCCCGTTTTCTGCCCGTCTTCAACGTCAACGAAGTATTTCACCCCATTTTCCGTGATTTGAACCTTTGTATCAAAAGCAGGTCCGATAAAGCCCTTCACTCTCTCAAGTCCCTCAAGTTCCCTGACCTTTGCGTCACTTCTCTCATACACGCCGCGGATCGTGATGCCGTCTTCCGCGAGCACCTTTTTGCAAAGGTCCGCGATCAGCACCTTGTAACGGTCTATGCCGAGCGCAAGGCTCTGCACTACAAGCACGTCAGAAAACTTGTCTATCACAAGCCCCGGAAACATGTCGGCTTCGCCGAAAACAAGCCTGCACGACGAAGTGTCCACAGTCTTTTTCCTGTACTCCCAGCAGTCCCTCACGCGCTTTTCAAAAAAAACCTCATCTATCACTTCATCGGGATTTCTTGTAAGAAGTCTCACAGTGATCTTTGAGTGCCTGTTGATAAAGCCCACGCCAAGCGCAAAGCCGTTGTTTGCCTTTACGATGACAAGGTCGCCGTCCGCAAACGCCCCGGCAGTGCTCTCTATCTCGTTATCATACACCCAAAGGCCGCCCGCGTTCACGGTACGGCCTTCGTTTTTCTTAAGGTTTACTATGCCTTTGATCTCTTCCATCATGCTTCCTTCTCCTTGTCCTTTTTAAACACAAAGAGTTTGCTGAACACATAGTTCAAAACGATGATTATGACGCTTATGATGAGCTTTGCGACGTCAAGCCCGAACACCTGGGCTTTGAGCCCAAGGACGATGAGGAACGGCACTCCGAGGATCTCGATGATGCCTGTCAGGACTCTCGCCCCGAAAAATCTCCCGCATTCAAGCGCAACGCCTTTGAAGCCGTACGCACGCTCAGAAAAAACAAATATCCTGTTTGTCACATATGCGAAAGTTACTGCCGCAAACCACGCGATGATGCCGGCTGCGCCCTTCTGTGCAAAGGTGTTCAGCGCATCGTCGAACGCCCCCGCGGATTCGCTTACCGCGGCAGCATTACCGCCTCCGAAGATCACGTCAAAAATGCGGTAAACCACCCAGTTCACAAGCGTTGTCAGAACGCCGAAGATAAGATACATTATGGTCTCTCTGTTTACGACCTTTTTTATCAGTTCTTTCATTTCTCTTTTGTCACTTCTTCCGTATTCTCTTGTTCTTCCATCTTCTTTTTCCTGCTGAGATATGCAGCCTTTTCTATCTCTTCGGAAACGCTGGCTTCGATGATGCCCCTCTTTTTCTTTTCACGTTTTGTCATTGAGGAATCAAGGAATTCGGCCACATTGGTCTCAGGATCGATGCGTTTGATCCTCGTGTAGGAAACCGACTGTACCGGCATGTTCCGCTGTTTCAGCTTGAACTCGGTATAGGTCTTGAACAGGAAATATATGGTCGCGAGCGTAGGCACACCAAGCACCATGCCGACAACCTTGAAAAGCCCGCCTCCGAGCGTGATCGCAACGACCACCCAGAATGCGGAAAGGCCCGTGGAATCGCCGAGGATGTTGGGCCCGAGGATATTTCCGTCAAACTGCTGCAAGGCAAGGATAAAGATCATGAAAATGATTGCTTTCGGAGGATCCGCGAGGAGCACAAGGATCGTGCAGGGGATCGCGCCGATCCAGGGTCCGAAAATCGGGATGACGTTTGTGATACCGATAACCACAGAGATCAGCACAACATAAGGCATCTTTAAGATGCTTATGCCGATGAAGCAGATGATACCGATGATCAGCGAATCGAGAAGCTTTCCCGAAATGAAGCCGCCGAAGATGCTGTCCGCCTGGCGTGCGACCGCAAGGATGACGTTCACCTTCTCGCCCTTCATGTTGGCATACATGAGCTTTTTTATCTGACCTATGATGTTGTCTTTGCTTATAAGGAGATATACCGTGACGCAAAGACCGAGGAAGATGTTGATCACAGTCTTTGCGGCGCCCATGATGCCTGTGGTGAGACGACCCATGGTCGCTGTGACGTTGTTTATGAATTCACCGTTGATCCATCCGAGCACATAGGTGGATGCATTGTTCAGAACTTCGGTGACCTTTTCCTGTATCTCGGGATTGTCGGCAAACATGCCGGATGCATAGTTGTAGAACGACGCGATGTAGACCCTGATGTTTCCGACAAGCGTTATAAGGCTGTCATAAACTTCAGGGATGACAAAGCGAAGGAGCACTGTGATGAGCGCAAGGAACATGAGCATCGAGAGCGTGATGCCCAGGCCTTTTGCAAGCTTTCTCCTGGTCCTCGTCCTCATCTTGAAATGCGCGAGAAACTGCAGGAACCACCCCTCTATGGTGTTCACCACGGGGTTCAAAAGATAGGCGATCACTATTCCGATGTTTACCGGAGCGAGGGTACGCACGATACCCACAAAAAAGTCCTTGATCTGCTTCAGATAGAACAGCATGAAGAAAAAGGAGATCGATGCGGCAACTATGCAGAAAATCATTATACCCGTTTTCAGATATTTGTTTTTTTCCTTCATACCTTACCCCTTATGATCTCGCCCGGCGCGGGCATTTCTGTAAATCTCACGAAAATCTTCTGACCGGCGTGCGGACAGGAATCCATCTGTTCGCCGTCCTCATTTTTTATCTCAAGGACCTGAGACGATGTATTGGTGCCGTCAGGCCTCATGATCTCAAGTGTGTCTCCGACAAGGAATTTGTTTTTCTGCTCCATCACGGCATATCCGTCTTCGATCGACGATGCAAAGCCGTAATAGGTGTAATCCTTCACATAGACGTTGTTGTCGTAGATCTGGGCGTCCTTGTCGGGCTTGTCAAAGAAAAAGCCCGTAGTGAACTGCCTGTAGGTGCATTTTGCTATCTCTTCCCTGTAGATGTCAAGATGAGCCGAGTACAGCGAAGGATCGGTAAAGTAGTCATCAAGCGCCATGCGGTATGTCCTTGCGACCGCCGCAACATATAGCGCAGTCTTCATGCGGCCTTCCACCTTGAACGAATCGATCCCTGCATCCACAAGTTCAGGGATGTGCTCTATCATGCAGAGGTCTTTAGAGTTGAAAATGTAGGTCCCTCTGTCATTCTCAAACACGGGAAGATATTCCCCGGGCCTTGTTTCCTCGGTAACATAATATTTCCAGCGGCAGGGATGCGTGCATGCGCCAAGATTTGCGTCGCGCCCGGTGAAGTAATTTGACAGAAGGCATCTTCCCGAATAGGAAATGCACATTGCGCCGTGCACAAAAGTCTCTATCTCCAGGTCGTCCGGGATGTTTTCCCGTATCTCTTTTATTTCCCTGATACTGAGCTCCCTTGCGGAAACTACACGCTTTGCACCCTGTGCCTGCCAGAAACGGTAGGTAAGATAGTTCACGTTGTTCGCCTGCGTGCTCACATGAATATCTATCGATGGCGCAAACTCCTTTGCAAGCCCCATCACTCCGGGATCCGAAATGATGAGCGCATCAGGCTTCACATCGGTGCCGTCCACGGTCTTAAGACACGAAAGCTCTTTAAAATATTCCTTTATGCCTTCAATGTCACGGTTATGCGCCGTGATGTTTGCGGTGACATATACCTTTACGCCTTTGGAATGCGCATATGATATGCTTTCCGCCATTTCCGGCATGGAGAAATTTTTTGCCTTTGCCCTCAGTCCGTACATGTCTCCGCCTATGTACACCGCGTCCGCGCCGTACATCACAGCGGTCCTTAAGACCTCCGGGCATGATGCCGGAAGAAGGAGCTCCGGGCGTTTTGTTTTTTTGGTTAAAATATCACTCATTCCTTGTACCTTGTTCCGATACTTTTAAGATCTTTTTTTCACTGAAAGGGCCATCCCGTCCCCAACACAGACAATGGATGTGACAAGCCTTTCGTCATGTTTTATCTCGTAGAGGAACTCTCTCATCCTCATGTGGATGGTGCGGTCCCTTCTTTCTATCACATATTTGGATTCGATGAGCGAACCCTCCTGCAGGACATTGTCTGTGAGGAGCACAGCTCCCGCAGGCATCATAGGCAGGATGTCCTGTAAAAACGCATGATACTGCCCTTTTGCCGCGTCAAGGAAAACGAAATCGAACTGTCTTCCTTCTTCCCTGAGCTTTTTAAGCGCTGTGAGGGCGTCTTCCTCGATAAGCGTTACATCCTCCGCGCGCTTTATTTTCTTCAGATTTTCTCTTGCTTCCTTAAGCCTCATTTCCACTTTTTCGATGGTGGTGATATGGCAGTCAACAGGCATGTATTCCGCCATGAGAGACGCAGAAAACCCGATGGCCGTGCCTATCTCAAGTATCTCCTTCGGCTGCTTCATCTCGATGAGCGCGCGAAGGAAGCTTTCCGCGTCTTTCCTGATTATCGGAGTTTCCGTCTCTATCGCATGTTTCTCAAGCTCTTTAAGATATTCGGGCAGCTCTTCGTCAAGAGACGCTATGTAATCTGTTATTCTTTCGTCAACTATCATTGCATTTTGTCCGGATCCACCGCATTTTTGTAATCGGTGATGGTCTTTAAAATCTCATCGTAAGTCATGGAAGAATTGAGTATGTACGAGCCCGCCTGTATCTCGGAATCAAGGAGCTTCACCTTGATGTAAAAGGAATAGCGGTTCTTTACGATCTTGTTCATCTCAAGCTTTGACGCTATCTCCATGCTCGACGCGCCTTTGTTTATCGTGATCAGCGCGTTTCGTCCGGGCGCAGTATCCACTGTGTCGTTTCCGAATACCTGATAGCTGAAATCATACGCAAAAATGCACGCCCTGTATATGAGGAACAGCGCGATCGCGTAAAATATCACATTCAGTATCACATAAAACACAAACCATACTGCGTTCAGAGCGGCATTCGAACCGGACTGACGAGCTTTAAGACCTGCTCTTGCCATCAGTCTTCTCCCTCCATGATGACAGGTAATATCATGGGATTGCGCTTGGTCTTTTTCCAGACGTAATCACTTAAGTCGTCCTTTATCATGTTCCTCATCTTTGCGCGGTCGGTTATGTGGCGTCCCGCGATGTTTGAGAGCGTTCCGTATACCACATCGTACGCCTCGTCCATGAGGTCCTCCGACTCTTTAACGTATACAAAGCCGCGGGTAACGATCTCGGGGCCCGCAATGACTTCGTTCGTGATATGGTCCAAGGTGATCACAACAGCGATGAGTCCGTTCTCGGAAAGCACCTGGCGGTCGCGGAGCACGACGTTTCCTACGTCTCCGACACCAAGGCCGTCGACAAAGATGCCGCCTGTCTGAACGGAGCCTGTGATCGCCGCTCTTTCGGCGTTCATCTCAAGCACGTCACCGCATTTGAGGATGAATGTATTGTTTTTGTCAACTCCCATAGCCTCGGCTATCTGCGCATGTCCGCACAGATGCCTGTATTCACCGTGTACGGGCACGGCAAACTTGGGCTTTGTGAGCGCATAGATGAGCTTTATGTCTTCCTGTGAAGCATGTCCCGAAACGTGCGTATCCTGATAGATCACCTTGGCGCCAAGAGCGGAGAGCTCATTTATTACCTTTGAAACGGATTTCTCGTTTCCTGGGATGGGGCTGGATGAAAGGATGACAACGTCACCGGGCATGATGGAGACCTTCTTGTGAACGGAGGCCGCGATACGCGAGAGCGCCGCTGCCGATTCTCCCTGGCTTCCCGTGGTGATGAGGACTACCTTTTCCGGAGGATAGTTCCTGATCTCAGCAATGTCGATCTGCATTCCTTTGGGGATACTGATATAGCCGAGCTCCGCAGCGCAGTTTATGACATTCACCATGCTGCGTCCTTCGATGACTACCTTTCTCTTGTACTTCTTTGCGGAATTTATGATCTGCTGCACGCGGTCCACGTTTGACGCAAACGTCGCAACGATTATCCTGCTCTTTGTGTTTTCCGAGAAAATGGTGTCGAACGTTTTTCCGACTGTGCTCTCGGACATGGTATATCCGGGCTTTGTGGCATTTGTCGAATCGGCAAGGAGCGCAAGAACGCCCTTTTTACCGAGTTCCGCAAAACGCTGGAGGTCGATGGGATCTCCGAAAACAGGCGTATAGTCAACCTTAAAATCTCCCGTGTGGATGATGGTCCCAACGGGCGTAAAAATGGCAAATGCGGCGCAATCCTGGATGGAATGCGTGGTCTTTATGAATTCTATCCTGAAGCAGCCCAGGTTTACACTCTGACCGTGCTTTATGATCTTTAACTTTGTGGACTTTAAGAGTCCGTGTTCCTCAAGCTTGTAGTTTATGATGCCCGCAGTAAGCTTTGTGGCATATACGGGAACGTTCACATCCCTTAAGATGTAGGGAAGCGCTCCTATGTGGTCTTCGTGGGCGTGTGTGATGACAAAGCCCTTGACCTTTTCTATGTTGTCTTTTAAGTATGTGTCGTCCGGGATCACGCAGTCAATTCCGGGCATGTCCACATCGGGAAATGCCATTCCGCAGTCGACGACCACTATCGTGTCCTCATATTCAAAAGCGGTCATGTTCATACCGATGAGACCCAGGCCTCCGAGAGGTATGATCTTTACGCCGTTTATCGGATTGTTATCCGCAGTCTTTTTCTTTTTTCGCATATTTTCCTCGTGTTTTGTTTTTTCAGGTGATGAGCTCCGTATCCTCAAGGAGTTCCTCAAAAACCTTTGCGACGCTTTTAAGTTCGGTGTCGCTCTCAACTATCTCATAAGAGACCTCGCCGTCCTTGTCGGAAACTTCTTTCATGATAAGCGCTTCCTGCTCTTCGCCCTCGATGTCGTCAAGAACGAGCAGGTATTTGCAGCCGTTCAGCTTTGTCTCTTCGATCACCTTGAAATTCACTTCTTCACCGTCTTCGGTAGTGAATTTTACGATGGTTCCGTCTTCCATTGGCTCACCTCTTCCCGATCAGTCGTGTTTTTCGTTGCTCTGCATATCCAGATATGTCTGGAGTATTATCGAAGCGGCAAGCTTGTCGATGACCGCCGCCTTCTTTTTGTAGTTCATCTCGGCTTCGTCAAGCACTCTGTGCGCCTGTACTGTGGTAAGGCGCTCGTCCATGAGGATCACCGGAAGACCTGTCCTTCTTTCGATGTCCTCCTTCACCTTTTCCGCTTTGAGCGCTTTTTCGCCGATCGTGTCGTTCATGTTCTTGGGATACCCGAGGACGATCTTTTCCACGCCGTATTCCTGTATGAGTTCCTCAATGCGCTGATAGGTATGGCGCATCTGGTTCTCTTTTTCTCTTCTTATGGTCTCCACAGGCTGCGCAGTGATCAGAAGTTCGTCGGAGATGGCCACTCCCATCGTTGCCGCGCCGTAATCAAGTCCCATTATCCTCATTTTTTGTCCTTTCCGCTTCCGAAGTTTGTGTCGATGTAATTCTTGAGGAGGACCTCAAGGATCTCGTCTCTCTCAACCTTCATGATGAGGCTTCTGGCATTGCTGTGTCCGGTTATGTAGGTGGGGTCTCCGGACATGATATAGCCTACCAGCTGGTTCACAGGATTGTAGCCCTGCTCGGTAAGCGCAATGTACACCTGATCCACAATGTCTTTCGCCTTCGGCACCTCATCCTTCTGCGCCTCAAAAAACCTTGTCTGGGTCACATCTTTTTTAAGCTCTCTCATGACTTCATCCTTCCTGTCCCGATGCCAAGATCAGGACTTCATCCTTCATTGCTTTTGCGGTCCCCGTGATCACGGCATTTGCACGGCCGGAGCCTTCGGGAACAGCGCATCTCACATATCTTTCGTTGTATCCGACGAGATATTTACCGTCTTCTATCGTCTCAACCTCTTCGGTGAGCACGTTTTGTTCTTCCCCGAGGAATCCTTTCACATATTCATCACGCATCATTTTTTCAAGCCTTATGAGCCGCTCACTCCGCTCGTGTTTTTTTGCTTCCGGTATCTGTTCGGGCATGCGGTAGGCTCTTGTGCCTTTTCTTCCGGAAAACTGGAAAACGTGTATCTTTGAAAAAGCTATGCGCTCGGCAAACCGCATCGTTTCTTCAAATTCCTCTTCCGTCTCTCCGGGAAATCCCACTATGATGTCTGTGGTTATCGATGGCCTGTCGTAGTATTTCCTTAAGAGCTTACAGCCTTCCTCGTATTCGAAGGAGGTGTATTTTCTGTTCATGCGCTTAAGCACTGTGTCCGACCCGCTCTGGAGCGAAAGATGAAACTGCGGGCAGACCTTGTCGAGGCGGCAAATCTCCTTTACAAAATCCTCGGTTATGATACGCGGCTCCAGCGAGCTAAGCCTTATCCTTGCAAGTCCTTCCACCTTCTGCAGCTCGGAAAGGAGTGTAAGCAACGCTTTTCCGCCTTTTTCTCCGTGCGCTTCATAGGAGCTCACGTGAATTCCGGTGAGTACGATCTCGCTGTAGCCTGCCGCGGAAAGCCTCTCTGCCTCACTTACCACGTCTTTCGGCGCGCGGGATCTGATGCGGCCTCTGGTATACGGGATTATGCAGTAGGAACAGAACTGGTCGCAGCCGTCCTGTATCTTTATGTATGCGCGTGTGTGCTCTCTGGTGCCGTTTATCTGCAAGTCTTCGTATTCGGTCTTTTGCGACAGATCGGGAACGACATCCGGATGCTTTCCCATAAGCGCGTCATAAACGATTCGCACAACGTCTTCCTTGCGGTTGTTGCCTATGTAGGCGTCATACCCGAGTGCTTTTCTCTCGTCTTCGGAAAGTGCCTGGATATAGCATCCCGCGGCGATCACCACGGCGTTTTCGTGCCGCTTTCCGGGCCTGTTCAGCATCTGGCGCGATTTTCTGTCCGCGATGTTTGTGACAGAGCAGGTGTTTACGATATATACATCGGCATCTTCTTCAAAATCCACTATCTTTGCGCCGCTTTGTGAAAGGAGCTCCGCCATCGCGTCGGATTCATAGGCGTTCACCTTGCATCCGAGTGTGAGGATGGCGATCCTTTTGTCATTAAGTCTAATGTTTTCGTTCATCAGGTATCGATCCCGCCCGTATCATAGATCAAATTGTATCAAAAATAGCCTTAAATTGTGCATATTTTTATTAAATATATACATTGATTTTTTTGTTTTCTTAAGGTAAAATTACGTTGCAACAAAATCCAAGGAGGTATTTTTAAATGAAGACAGTTAAAATTTCGTTGAACTCGATCGATAAGGTAAAAAATTTCGTCAACGATATTACAAAATTCGATTCGGATTTTGATCTCGTTTCCGGCAGATACGTGATCGACGCCAAGTCTATCATGGGTATCTTCAGCCTTGACCTTTCCAAGCCCATCGACTTAAGCATCCATAATGAAACTCAGGTTGATGAGATAATGAAGGTCGTAGCACCTTATCTCGTTCAGTAAGCCGCGTGCTTTGAGCGCTTAAGGAATGCCTTTCGGCATTCCTTTTTTTGCGCGGTTTTGAGCACTGCCTTTCTTGCGCGGCTTTTCAGAATCTGTTCTATCTTCCTTCGCACATTACCACTTCCACGGTATCGAGCGCGGTCTGTACAAGAGCCTCCATTTCCTCTCCCAGTTTCAGCTCGGACTTTTCAATGCCCGAAAGAATGGGATGCGTAACAGGATGCTTTGCGACAAATATAGTGCAGCAGTCTTCAAACGGCTGGATGGATGTCTCAAAAGCGTTGATCTTTTTTGATATGTCCACTATATCCTGCTTGTCAAAAGCAATGAGCGGTCTGTAGACGGGAAGCGTGCACACAGCGTTTGTGCAGAGAAGGCTCTGCATGGTCTGGCTTGCCACCTGGCCGATGCTCTCTCCTGTCACAAGGCCGATGCATTCGCTCTTTTTGGCGAGAGTCTCCGCAATGCGCATCATATAGCGCCTCATGATGATCGTGAGCTGCTCATGAGGGCATTTTTCGTATATATGGAGCTGGACATCGGTGAAATTTACGATGTTCAGCTTTATGGGACCTGTGTAAGCGCTGATGATGTTTGCAAGGTCCACCACCTTCTGTTTTGCACGGTCGCTGGTATACGGCGGTGCATGGAAATACGTCGCTTCAAGCTCCACTCCGCGTTTTGCGACCATGAAGCCCGACACGGGGCTGTCGATACCGCCCGAAAGCAGGAGCATTGCACGTCCCGCGGTACCAAGAGGCATTCCGCCGATCCCGGGAACGGTTATGGAATAAATATAAGCGCGTGCCCTTACTTCAAGAGTTATAAGGACCTGGGGTTCATGAATGTCGACCTTTGTCTCCGGATATGCCTTTAATATCTCTTCGCCGAGCCTTACGCACATTTCCGGAGAAGTCACGGGATAGCGCTTGTCTGCGCGCTTTGCGTTCACTCTGAAAGTAAAATGCTTGTCGGGATATGCCCTGTCAACATATTCAAGAACGGCCTTTGTGATATCGTCCCATTCGATGGAATTGCAGACAGCAACGGGAGAAATGCCGCTTATTCCGAACACCTTTCCGAGTTCCTCAATGGTGTCGTCATAATCGTATCCGTCGGGGCATTCTATAAATATTCTGCCCT
>JAEENL010000130.1 GCA_016283775.1 Lachnospiraceae bacterium
CAGAACGATAACAAAAAACGTATTGTTGAAAACAAAAAACAGAATGGTATCATAAACTTAAACGATCCGCTGCTGATGGCCCTGAAAGCGGTAAATTTCATTTCCGGAAGTTCCATGGAGGAAACGGACCTTAAAAGGCACCGCAAGGTCATGGAGCGTGCGGGAAAGCTGGCAGCTCCCAAGGGAGACATCGACGTGACTCCGTTTACCGTGGGTAAGATAAAATGTGAAGCAGTGAGGCCGCATCTCGCGCACAACCCGGAATATGCCATCCTTTATGCTCATGGCGGCGGCTATGTGACGGGAAGACTTGATTATGCGCGAATACTTGCAGCAAAGCTTGCGATATCCACCGGGTTTACCACCTATTCCTTTGATTACAGGCTGGCTCCCGAGCATCCTTACCCCGCGGCGATCCACGACGGAAAAGCAGTGTGGGATTTCCTCACCAAAGAGGCATATGCGCCGGATCACGTTTTTGTCGCAGGTGATTCCGCAGGAGGAAACCTGGCGCTCTGCCTTGCCGAGGACCTTCTTTCCGAAGGGCGCGAGGTACCCAAAGGACTTTTGCTCTTCAGCCCTTGGACGGATATGACAGGGACGTCGGAAACCTACGAGACAAATAAAGACCGCGATCCGATACTCACAAAGGAATATGTTATGGGCGCGGCAAAAGCCTATACAGCGGGAGCGGGAGAACTTTCAGACCCGCGTTTCAGTCCGCTTTTCGGAAAACTCGACGGACTTCCTCACACGCTCATAATGTGCGGAAGAAACGGGATACTGCTTGACGACAGCGTGCGGCTTTATGACATGATGACAAAGGCGGGCGGTAAAGCAACGCTCGATATAGAAGAAAACGGCTGGCATGTCTACCAGCAGATGCCGCTCCCTATCGCGGCGCAGGCGATGAAAAGGCTTTCGGCCTATGTTTCGTCCGAGGTATATAAAACAGACAAAAAACTGTTTCAGGAAATACAAAAATAAACTGCTGACTTAAGGAACGATATGACAAGCGAGAATTGGTACAGAATCGATAATGTGGCTAAAGTCTTTCTGGCTACGGTGTCAAAGAGGGACACAAGGTCCTTCAGGGTCAGCTGTGTCCTTAATGAGGACATAGATCCCGAGATCCTGCAAAAGGCGCTTCTCATGGCCATACAGGACAGACCGCAGGTACAGGTGAGGATAAGAAGAGGCCTCTTCTGGCACTATATGGAGGATACCGACATAATGCCCGAAGTGTCCGAAGAGAGCGACAGGATATGCCCCACGCTCTATGTCCCCGCCAAGGCCATGCTGCATTACAAAGTGACATATTTCGGAAAAAGGATAAATCTGGACATTTTCCACGCGCTCTGCGACGGAACGGGCGGACTCGAGTTTCTGAACATTATTGTCCTGCATTACCTGAAACTTAAATTCCCCGGGAAATATGAGGATGTCGCGCTCCATTCGGGAGCTTCGGCAGACGATCTGTCTCAGGACAGTTACAGACAGTTTTTCGGAAAAATGGGGCTTAAGGGCAGCTCGTCGGTGAGACCTGCCTATCATCCCGGAGGCTTCAGGCTTCCGTATGACCAGCTGCAGTTTTTTGAAGTGCATATGCCGACAGCGGAGATCCTTTCCAAAGCAAAAGCAGCCGGCGTGTCTCTTACAAGCTATCTCGGAGCCGCATGGATGCTGGCCGTGCGTGACGAGATGCCCGCGAGAAAGCGTCAGCGCCCCGTGACGGTGTCGCTTCCCGTAAATCTCAGGAATTACTATCCTTCACATACCGCGAGGAACTTCTTCAACAACGTGAACGTTACGCATGTGTTTGACAAGGACATCACGATTGAAGAACTTGCCGCTGAGTTTGATGCGTCGCTTAAAAGTCAGCTCACCGAGGAGAGCATCAAGAAACAGATGGACAATTACGAGACCATGGAATATGTGGCCCCCGTGCGCGCGGTGCCCCTTTTCATAAAGCAGCTCGTGGTGCGCCATGTCACAAGGCTTGTCGACAAAAAGGTCACACTGGTGCTGTCAAATCTCGGAGTGCAGCGCCCTCCTAAGGAAGTGGAAGACGAGATCGCAAACTACAATGGCTTTTGTAGCTCCAACAATCTTTTTTCCACCATTTTCAGCTACAAAGGTGACACTACGCTCGGGATATCGTCGCCTTATTCAAATACCGGCGTCGTGAAAAATTTCGTGAGAGGGCTCGCCGAGTCAGGCGTTCAGATAACAGTGTATGCTACGGAGGTTGTGAGATAATGAAAAAATGTCCGTACTGCAAGATAGAAGTCGGAGGAGATCCGGTAAAATGCCCGCTCTGCCAGAGCAGACTGATGGGAGAGGGGGAGAAACTCTATTTCCCCGAGAAAAATACGCTGAAATTCAGATCGTTTTTGTACAAGCTGCAGCTGTTCATAGTCTGGGCTCTGATAATCGCAGGGCTTGGACTGGATTTCCTGCAGGAGATCCGTTTCCCGGGATTCCCGGATCTTCACTGGAGCCTCATATTTGCCATGTGGTTCATTGCATTTGAACACGGCATAATGAGACAGTTCAAGCCGGGAACGGGTTCGGCGAGGAAGGTGACCGTGATGGTGTTCACGATCCTCATACTCCTCCTTATAACCTCGTACTATTTTGATTTTCTGTGGCTTACAAGAGACTGGATACTTCCTATCGTGATAGCAGCAACGATCGTGGCAAATTTCGTGCTCACCATGATCGACAAACAGGGAAATGCGATGGCATATCTTCTTACCGGGCTGTTCTTCAGCGTCATCCCGTTCCTTGTGATCTATCTGAGAAAAAAGGAAGCCATGCCGATGACATGGAATATATGCCTTCTCATCAGCATCATCCTTTTTGCGGGAGCGATCATCTTTAAGGGAAGATCGGTCGCAAGGGAGTTTCAGAGAAGATTTCACGTATAAAAAGATGGGGATCCCGATAGGATCCCCGTTTTTGTATGCCGGGAAACTAAAGCATTTCCTGCATGATCTTTCTTATTTCATCTGCGTGATGCCCATAGAACACGATGTGATGATTCCCGCACGGATGCTTAAGGAGCTGTGAAACGTCTTCCTTAAATTCGACAAGGATCTGCGTGCGGCAAAGATCCGGCTCCTCGAGGTTTTTAATGATACGTCCGTCGCTCACAAAGAAATGCGTAAGATCTGCGGACAGACGGAATATTGTGACATCTCCTTCCGGAAGATAGCCCTTTACGGCTATGCCTGTACCTGATTCAAAATGTGTATCCAGGCGAAAATCTTTAGTCATCGAAAGAGGGATGGTGCAGTGTGCAAGAACTACCGTATTATCCGCAGGGACGATGCGCGCGGGGTTTGCCTGAAATGAGGGCTTCCCGGTGAGCGCTTTTACGATGTGCATTGAGATAAGCGCGGCAACGTCGCCTTCACAGGCGGAGGTGATGCCTTCGTCGTTAAGGAGTGCAAGACCCGCACAGCCTGTGGTCTCGAGCGGTCTCAAAAGGTCGAAACATCTTACGGTAAAGCCGGAAAGTCCGCGCTTTTCCGCAATTTTCTTAAACGCATTGTAGGTACGGAGCGCTTTTATCTTCTCGCTGTCATCAAAGACACGCGGGAGTTTTTCTTTGTTTACAAGAACGGAATTTGCAAATTCCTGCTGTACTTCGGTGAGGTCTATGTCTTCAAACACGATCCCAAGTTTTTCGGTCACTTTGTCATAATCCGGTACTGAAGAGATAAGCCAGTCCGAAGGGCGTCCGACAACGCCGAATTTTGTCTCCGAGAGCTGCTTTTTGACGCTTCCGACTGCGGCGAGCGTCTTGATGCGGTCAGCTATGTATTTTGCATCTCCGTGCAGGATCTCGCCTTTTTTGCCGTTGCGGTCGATATAGTTCATTATCTCAAGCGATGCCGCAAGTGAATTGTTTGAACCGTTTGTGAGAAGGTAATAGGGTTCTTTGAGACACTCGATGTTTTTTAAGAAAAGGTTTTCACTTCCGCCGGACTGGATAAAGATGAGCTTTAAGTCACAGTCGTTGTCAGAGATGTCGCTTAGGCACAGTTCTTCTCCGAGTTCATTTTCTATTCCGCGTATAAATTCTCCGGTCATCAGATTAAGGTCGTCGTTGTAATTAAGACTTGATCTTAAACAGGACACTTTTATGGTCATGATCCACCTCCGTGATCGATATGCTCTTTTGTTTGCGTACCGAGTTGCCTTATTATATCAAAAACAGACAGTGGCCGCAAGGAAAAGGGGACTACAGCGGGAGTTGATAAACGGCGAGATTTGGGTTATAATTTAATATCAAGGGGTTTGGGAGTTTCCGAAACGAAAACTTGTTTTTCACGTGATGACAGATGTCGAAAGACATTACTGTTATATTTGAAAACCATCAAGGAGAAAATGACATGAAGAAATTTATATTATGTACCGCAATGGTTATGGCGCTTGGATTTGCATTCAGCGCATGCGAGATGAGTCTTGAGGATGTGGTTCCCGAAGACCTTGGGGAGACAGTAAATCTGATACTCACAAATATACCGTCCGAGCCTGTGGATCCGGACATCATATCACAGATCGGGCCCGGCGTGAGCGCTTTTCTTACGCAGGCTGCAGAGCCTACGGGCAGCATCACTGACATTTTCGGTGAGACCGATCCCACACCCACGCCCACCCCTTATGTGCCGAAGGACGGCTTTGACCTCACTCATTTTTCTGCGGTGGATCTTGATGGCAATGAGGTAAATGAGGAGATCTTTAAAAATTATGACATAACGATGGTAAATATCTGGGCCACATGGTGCGGCTACTGTGTCGAAGAGATGCCCGGCATTGCGGATCTTTACAAGGATCTTCCGACCAATGTGAACATCATCACTCTTTGCGACGATGCGGCGGAAGCAAAGAACACCGCTGCCGCGATATTGAAAAAAGCGGGCGCGGAGTTTACGACGCTTGTCGGAAACGCGCAGCTTGCGACTCAGGTGGTGGACTATGTGTCCGGCTTCCCTACGACCATCTTTGTCGACAGTAACGGAGAGGTTGTTGGGAAAGAGCAGATCGGAGCGCCCAGAGGCGACGTGAAGACCGCTTACCAAAACCTAATAAACAGTGCGTTAAAACAGATCGGAAAGCAGTGAACGTCTGACATACGAAAGACTAAAACAAGAGAGGTGTCCTGAGGCTTGAACATCACAAAGATCGTTGTCACGGGCGGGCCGTGCGCGGGAAAATCCACGGCACTCAGCTGGATACAGAATGCGTTTTCGCAAAGGGGATATACCGTCCTTTTTGTGCCTGAAACGGCGACGGAACTGATCTCCGGCGGCGTAGCGCCCTGGACCTGCGGGACC
Organism: Lachnospiraceae bacterium; assembly: GCA_016283775.1. GTDB lineage: Bacteria > Bacillota > Clostridia > Lachnospirales > Lachnospiraceae > RGIG3528. The sequence continues at coordinate 5,346 of JAEENL010000130.1, forward strand.
AATCTGGATTTTCAAAAGGGGCAGATGCGGCTCCAGCTTGAAAAAGAAGCGATCTTTGAGCAGGCGGCAAGGACCATGAACACCGAAAAACTCCTTATCGTCTGTGACAGAGGTGCGCTTGACAACAAGGCGTACATGGATGATGAGGAATACGAAGCGGTCCTTAAAGGTCTCGGAAAGACACACGAAGAACTGCTTTTGTCTTATGACGCTGTATTCCATCTTGTCACTGCGGCAAACGGAGCGGAGCAGTTCTATACTCTTGAAAACAATGCGGCGAGGACTGAATCACCGGAAGAAGCAATGGCACTTGACGACAAGCTGATCGCTGCATGGACGGGGCATCCGCACCTCAGGGTGATAGACAATTCCACCGATTTTGAGAACAAGATGAAGAGGCTTATCTCGGGGATCGCGCATTTTCTCGGAGAGGGCGCGACCTATGAGACAGAGCGGATGTTCCTCATAGAATATCCTGACTTCAAATGGCTCGAGTCTGTCCCGAACATCCGTCATGTGGAGATAGTCCAGACCTTCCTTGAATCGGACAAAAAAGAAGAAGTACGCGTGCGCCGCAGGAATTACCGCGGACACAGTGTGTACTTCCTTTCTTCGAAGCTGAACTTAAACGGAGAAAAACAGACAGAGATAGAATGCCGGCTCACAGAAAGCGAATACATAAGGCTTCTCATGAATTCGGACACCAAGCGGAAACAGGTAAGGAAAGACCGTTACTGCCTGACATACGAAAACAGATATTTTAAGCTTGATGTATTCCCGTTCTGGAACGACAAGGCCATCGCTGCGGTGGAACTTGTCGATGAGGATACGGACATCGTTTTCCCGGAGAACATAAAGGTCATAAGGGAGATAACAAACGATGAGACCTACAAAAATCCTTCATGGGCCGTGCAGTAAGAAACGGATTAGGGCTTTAACATCATGAAAGCCCCGCAGTTTCCTCGTTTTCCTTTTGTGACGCGGTGTGAGAACAGAAGATCGGGATTGCAGGCGCTGCATACATTGGAAACACTTATGTTTTCGGGACGGACGCCCGCATCACGGAGTACTCGCACATTTGCGGCCCATAGGTTCAGCTGCCATTTGTCGTTTTCTTTTTTCCAGAGGATAGTATCAAAGTCATTCCCCTGCCCATCCCAGGCGGGGGTGTTTTTTATGTCAAAGGCTCTGATGAACTCGTCTGCGACATCTGTGCTCACTTCATAGCAGGAGACACAGATGGATGGGCCTATGGCGCAGAGAAGGTCTTTTGCGTCACTTCCGTAGGTCCTGCTCATTTCCCTTACGGTGACTTCGCCCATGCGGCCCACAGTGCCGCGCCATCCGGAGTGGGAGAGACCGATCGCTCGGTGCACGGGATCCACGAAATACAAAGGCACGCAGTCGGCATAAAAAGTCCCGAGAGCGATGCCGGGAACGTTTGTTATGATCCCGTCTATATCCTTGTAATCCTGAGGGCGTACCATCCCTTTTCCGCGGTCATCTTCGGTGATGACTCTGATGTTTGTGGTATGTGTCTGGTCGGAAAAGCAGAAGTCTTTTTCCTCACATCCGAGCTGCATGGCTACACGCCGGTAGTTTTCAAGCACTTTTGTCTTGTCGTCGCCGCGGTTTGAGCTTAAGTTCATCGTGGCGAATATCCCTTCGCTCACGCCTCCGAGCCTTGTGGTAAACAGATGGCTCACGATCCCGGTATTGTCAAGCATCGGAAAATGCAGGTAGGGGATGTGCTCACCTTCGGTATATTCTATTGTTCTGTAAGGTATTGGTCTTGTTTTCATGGTGCCATTATAACAAATCTCACGGACTATGCAAATATGTTGAAAAAATATCTGTATTCGGCTATAATCGTGGCTGTATGAAAAGGATCTATATGGCTCCTATGGAGGGGCTTACCACAAGAATATACAGGCATGTATTCGCACGATACTATTCGGGCGTTGACAAATGCTTTACGCCGTTCCTTTCGCCGAATCAGAATCATTCTTTTCAGAAGAAGGAACTTGACGAGATCGACCCGGAGATAAACAAAAAGATCCCCACGGTCCCGCAGATACTGTGCTCTGTGGCGGAGCACTCCGTATGGGCGCTTAAGGAGATCGCGGAACTGGGATACCGTGAAGTGAATTTCAATCTCGGATGCCCTTCGGGAACCGTTGTCACAAAGAAAAAAGGCAGCGGCTTTCTGCCGTTTCCGTGGGAGATAGACGCATTTTTCGACGAGGTCTTTAAGGAAGCGGACAGGCTTCAGATGAAGATATCGGTAAAGACAAGGCTTGGGCGTAACGATGCCGAAGAGTTTGCAGATGTGCTCGATGTCTATAACAAATACCCGTTTTCCGAGGTGATAGTGCATCCCCGCATCCAAAAGGATTTTTACAGGGAGCCCGTGAGGCCTGAATGGTTTGAATATGCTCTTACCCACTCAAAAAATCCGGTGTGTTACAACGGGGATCTGTTCACGGCAGAGGACATAAGCGGTTTTAAAGAAAAACACCCTGATGTCGACATGATCATGCTGGGGCGCGGCATCATAGCACGGCCTTTTCTTCCTGAAGAAATGACGGACGAGACAAAGGACAGAAGGAGATTAAAGGCATTTCATGACGATCTGCTAAATGCCTATTACGAAGTGACGCATGACGATCACTGCGTGCTCGCAAAGATGAAGGAAGTATGGGAACATATGGGACCTGCGCTTTCTGTGGATGAGCGGACATTTAAAAGTTTAAGGAAATCCAAAAGGATCAACGAATATAAAGCAATAACCGACAGCATTTTCTGAAAGGATGGTTTGATATGACCGGAAAAACAAAAATGGATTATGAATGGCTGGGAGACACCGCAGTTTTTAACGTAAACCGCGAGCCTGCGCATTCTTCCCACAGATTCGCAAAGACACTTGCGGAGCTTGAGGGAGAGAACAGCTGGGAAAAACTTCTCAACGGCACATGGAAGATGTTTTATTCCAAGAACCCTTCAATGAGGCCGGGAGGCTTTGAGAAACCCGGAGTGGACATAAGCGCCTTTGATGACGTGAAGGTGCCGCTTTCGATAGAGATGCAGGGATACGGCGCTCCGGCATATTTCAACGTGATCTATCCTTGGGACGGATATGAAGAACTGAAGCGCGGCGAGGTGCCTCAGGAATTCAATCCCACATCGAGCTATGTTAAAGAGTTCTATCTTGATCCCGCATGGAAGGGACAGAACATATATGTGAGCTTTAAAGGCGTGGAGAGCGGAATGGCGCTCTGGATGAACGGCACATTCGTGGGTTACAGCGAGGATTCGTTCACGCCTCATGATTTTGATATCACAAAGCTTGTAAAGTTTGACGAAAAGAACTATATGGCGGTACAGGTATACCGTTTCACGTCAAGCTCATGGCTCGAGGATCAGGACTTTTTCAGGTTTTCCGGCATATTCAGGGATGTTGTGCTCTATACCACTCCCAAGGTGCATGTATCGGATCTTTTTGTAAAGGCGCTCCCCGATGAGACTTACGAAAACGGCACACTGTCTCTGGAACTCAAGCTCACGGGATGCGAGACAGCGGACGTGCGCGGAACACTCACTCTTGACGGAGAGGTAAAAAAAGAATTCAAGATAGACGGCGCTCTGAACAAGGACGGCATCATCAAAAAGAAAGTAAAGGTAAACGACATAAAACTCTGGAGCGCAGAAGACCCTGTGCTCTACAAGCTCATACTTGAAGTGAGGAATGAAAAAGGCACAGTCACGGAATTCGTTTCTGAGCGCGTGGGCTTCAGAGAGTTCAAGCTTGAAGACGGAATACTTAAATTCAACGGAAAGCGCATAGTGTTCAACGGCGTGAACCGTCATGAGATGTCATGCCTCACGGGACGCACGGTTTCCTATGAGGACACGAGAAACGACATCATCAACATGAAGAGGAACAACATAAATGCGATAAGGACCTGCCACTATCCGGATCAGACCTTCCTCTATGAACTCTGCGACGAATTCGGTCTCTATGTGATAGACGAGTGCAACCTTGAGACGCACGGCACCTGGGCGACCACGGGACGTCCCACAAAGGACACATTGCCGGGAAGCACTCCGAAGTGGCGTGATGTGGTGCTCGACCGCGCAAGATCCATGCAGGAGCGTGACAAGAACCATGCCTGCATCCTTTTCTGGTCCTGCGGAAACGAGAGCTGCGGAGGAAAGAATATCTGGCTCATGTCACAGCAGTTCAAAAAGCGTGATGACACGAGACTTGTGCACTACGAGGGCATCTGCCACGAGAGGACGTACAACGATACCTCCGATGTGGAGAGCCAGATGTACACAAAGCCGCTCGACATCGAGCGCTTCCTTGAAAAGCATCCCGAGAAGCCTTTTGTGCTCTGCGAATATATGCACGCGATGGGAAATTCCCTCGGGAACATGGATGAATACACCGACAGGTTCCACAGTATTGAAAAACTGCAGGGCGGTTTCATCTGGGACTACATCGATCAGGGCTTTGTAAAGAAAAACCGTTTTGGTGAGGATTTCATCGGATACGGCTCGGATTTCGGAGATCCTTTGAACGACTACAATTTCTGCGGAGACGGTATCTGCTTTGCCGACAGGACAAACAGCCCCAAGATGCAGGAAGTAAAGCACAACTACCAGAACATCAGGATAGATGTTTCGGGTACGACCGCTACGATCACCAACTACAGTCTTTTCACAAACACCGATGAATATGACTGCCTTATCACGCTTGAAAGAAACGGCGAAGTCATAAAGGCGAAGTCTGAGATAGTTTCCGTGGAGCCCAGCGAGAAGGCAAAGATAGAGCTCTTTGAAAAGCAGAAGGAGCAGGGCGAATATGTGACCACAGTATCCTTCAGACTCAGCAATGCCACGGCGTGGGCAGAAGAAGGGCATGAGGTCGCTTTCGGACAGGGAAGCTACACTGTTTCCACAAAGTGCGCGGGCCTTGACATGCTCGAGGAAAAGCTTGTAAAGCTCGGGGCTCCTGTGGACGGATGCGGAGAACTGTTAAAGAATGAGCCGCTTAGTGTGGTGGAAGGTGACTACAACATGACAGCCGGCGGCAGCGGGTTCCTTTATGAATTCACCAAATGCGGAAAAGGCTTTATCTCCATGAAGACAAACGGAAGAGAACTGTTTGACCTTGAGCCTAAGCCGAATTTCTGGAGAGCGCCTACCGATAACGACAGGGGCAACCGCCTGCCTTTGAGATCGGCACTTTGGAAGACCGCATCTCTTTATTCGGGTATCAGGGATGTCAAGACGGAAAAGAAGAATGGAGCATACAAGGTGACCTGTACTTATGTGGCAGCGGGACTTGACGATGCGGGACTTGCCGCGGAGTATCTCACGATGCCCGACGGTGTGATAAAGGTGAGCCTTGATTACAAGCCCGGCAGTAAGCAGCTGCCCGACCTTCCGGAATTCGGAATGCTTTTCACGCTTCCCGCGGAACTTGAGAATGTGCGCTATTACGGACTTGGCCCCGATGAGAACATGTGCGACCGTAATAAGGGCGCAAAGCTTGGAAAACATGAGTTCCGTGTAAGTGAAAACTTCACTCCTTACCTGATGCCTCAGGAATGCGGAAACCGCACCGGCGTGAGATATGCCGAAGTCCTCGACGACAAGGGACAGGGCGTTCTGATCGCGGGAAATGACCTTGAGGTATCCGTGCTCCACTTTGATCCTCATCAGGTGGAATCCGCAAAGCATATGTATGAGCTTCCGAGAGCCTGCCATACCTTTGTGAGAGTAAACTTAAAGCAGACAGGCGTTGGAGGGGACGATTCATGGGGAGCTCCCACACATGAGCCTTATCTTGTTCATGCAGATAAGCCGCTTCATCTTGAATTCTATATCAAAGGCATATAATTAAAAATCCCGCCGGGAAGTCAATGGGGACGGTTCTTTTTGACTCATTTCAAATGAGTCAAAAAGAACCGTCCCCATTGACTTCAAAAAGAACCGTCCCCGGTATTTTTATGGCTTATGTTTATCAAGTTCTTCAACGAAGGGCGCGCCCCATTCGGGAGAGAGCTCACTTCCGTCCCAAGTGAGCGAGAGGTCTAAGTATTCCACGCCTCCGCTGTTTCCCTTCCAGCTCCAGGCAAGGAAGCCGATATTGTGTTCATTGCAGTATTTCATGAGATACTGTTCATTTACGTTTCCGTCGGAGTGAGTGTATCCGAATTCTCCCACGCAAACGCAAAGACCATGATGGGTGGCAGAGGTCAGGTTGTTTCTGATCTCGGACTTAAGCCCGCCCGAGATCCCGTACATATGGACGGAGAACATGGTGTTTGCGCACGGGTCGGATCTGAAAACGTCTACACCGTATCTGTCTATGCATCTTCCAAACTGTCCCCAGCCTGCGGCATCTACCATCAGGACATTTTTGATGCCGGCTTCTCTAAGCATCGGGATCACTGTTGTGTATCCGTCCCGCCACAGGCGCGAGTTCATTTTTCCCACCCATTCGTTTGCGATGTTTACTATTACATAGTCTTCGGTGCCTGTGAGCACATCTGCGATGCCGCACCAGAAGGATGCGATCTCTTTTAAAACATCGATGTCATCGGAGCCTGTACCGTCATGGACTTCAACGATCACGAGCATTCCGAGAGAGTGGGCTTTTTCTATCGCTTCGCGTACAGAGTCTGCCGTGTCGGTGTCCCACTGTATGCCACAGGCGAGCACAATGCGGACAGTGTCTGCGCCTGCCTCTGCGATCGCTTTGAACGCAACATCATCCTTGTCACGGTACCAGCAGTGCGCGTGATTTATCCCGTGCATCACGACCTCTGTGCCGTCGTGGTGTTTGAGCGCCAATCCATCTACATACAGGCCCGGACGGTCGGAGGGAGAAACGTTGGCTTCAAGTTCTGCAACAGCTTTGATATCACGGGCGTTTTTTCGCGGGATCAGGAAGAGGAAAGCAATAATGAGCGCGACAATGAGCAGTATTATGACAGATAGGATCAGCGACAGTTTACGCATTTTTTTCCTGGATGACATGGATTACCCCCTAATATGCAGAACGGCTTACCGGCCTGCCTCTTCATGCATTTTCTTTTTGTCCACATACATGGCTTTATCGATCTTCCTTAAGAATTCATCCTCTGTATCGTTTTTTTCGAGCTTCGCATGTCCCATGGAAAACGAGATGGTGTAGGGCTCGGTGCTTTCCGCACTGAATTTCTCGGCGCTTTCTCTGATGCGGCGTTCGGTTTCGATGACGTCGCTTTCCGAATCGGTCTCGAGCATGATCACATATTCGTCACCAGCATATCTGAAAACAGAGCCTTTGGTGGTCACCGCGTGGCTTAAGAGCTCGGCGGCTTTGTTAAGGGCACGGTCGCCTGTGGAGTGGCCGTATTCGTCGTTTATCCTCTTGAAATAGTTGATGTCAAGCATTATGCCGTAGTATTTCATGCCCCCGGCTACCGCAAGGGTGTGCTCGAGAAACAGGCGGTTATAGAGACCTGTCAGAGGATCGATAAAGGATTTCTGGTTTTGAAGGCTTATATGCAAGGCCGACACACCAATGGCCGCTGCGGGCCATGCGGTGGAGATCCCGTAAATGAAGCCTTGGATCAGGCTTCCCGCGATGACTGGGATCATAAATATCCAGACAGGAAAGAAAGAGACTTTTCCGTGTATTCTCCTGTAATTGTAATAGATCCAAATGGCGATGCCCACGGCCATAAAGATCATGGCATACATTATCCAGCACCATTTGAGGCGCACAAATACATTGTTCTCATCAACCATGAACAGATAAGGATGTATCAGATTGGCAATGAGCGCGATCGCGCCCATTGCCGGAAAAATGCTGTAAAGCGGAAGATTACGCTTCAGGTGATCCATATCCTTGTAGAGTTTGAAATCCACATACATGCACCATACAAGGCCGGAAACGATATTTGCGGTATAAAGATATACGGTTCCCCACAGATTGATAAAGCGGAAAAACGCCCCGGGGCGGCCGTCGGAGATGAAGGTCAGCGGTTCAATGATGTTTGCGGCCATAAAAATGAGTATCAGCACCATGAACAGCTTGTCGTCATAATTTCTGCGCTGATGTGTGAGTATGTTGCTGACAAGGAGGCTTATCAGCAGTGCAAGTCCGAATGAGTTGGCTATGATGATAGCAGGAAGATTCATGATGTGGTTCCTCTTAATTTATGCTCGCATATCGAATGTAAAACGGCTCACGGAAGAAGGCGCGTGCGCTTCAAGAAATTCAGTGAGGAGAGGCGCGTTGTCCTCTTTTTTATCCCGGAGCTTTATATCGCTTGAGAGACTGTAGCCCTTTTTCTCAAGGGCGGCTTCAAGAGATGGCATTTCTTCAGTGAATATCTTTGTAGCGGTGTCATCGGCAACTGAAAATGAGGTATAGACGTTTTTGCCGTTGAGTTTCACATAAATGTCTGTGGTGCCGAGGCTGTCGAGCTCAAGATGCAGGAGAGCGCTTAAGTTTTCACCGTCCTTCAGCGCACGCTTTTTCTGGTAGACATAGAGCTCGCCGTGCGCGTTTTCCTCTTTGAGCTTTATGGGGAGCTGAAGGTAAGGGAAAACGTTGTTCAGCGCATCCATGAACTTAAGCGATGAATTGAGGTTTGACGCATGCGACGGCTGTTTTCCGCCTGCTTCGGCAGCTTCCTTGAGTGTGGCTTCTGCCTGACGGGCTGTGGCTTCGCGTATCCTGTCGGTGAGGTTGTCCAGCTTTTCCGACACGTTCTTCAGGCGTTTATAAAAGTTTTTTACTATCTCCGGATCTGAGACCTCGCCCGGAAGGATCGCGCGGGGATCAGAGGAGTTGGCCGAAGTCCTGCCGAGGGAGTTGTCTTCGGGTGACCCGGCGTAGGAAGTGCCGGAGGGGCGGGCTTCCGGATCGGGAGCATATTTGTTTTCCGTGTTGTTTAAGACCGGACCGCCAGAGGAGGAAGCGTTTGAAGCATTTGCCTCTGCGGAAGCGGAGGGAACCGGCGGGGTCGGTGTGGAAGGAACAGACGTATTTGGTACAGACGGATCGTTTGCTGTGCCGGTTGTGTTTCCCGGGGCTCCTGTATTTGCAGTATTTCCCGTGCTGACAGTGTTTGCCGCATTGTCCGCCCCCGCAGCTCCCGGAAAGCCTTCAGAGCCTGCGGTTCCGGGAGTCCTCTCGGCACCTGCAGTGTTACTTGCGGAAGCGTTTGCATCGGTCAAATCCGGACCGCCACCGGGAACAGGGGAAGCGGTGCTTGCATTTTCAGATACGAGAGCAACATCTGCGCTCTCGGAAGGAATCGCCGTATCTGTGACAGCAGCTGAACTTCCATTTCCGGAGCCTTCGTTCGTGGCGGTCGGTAATGCGTGATCGGTGCCGGTCTCAAACTCCTTCATCACGGCTTCAAGTTCGTTTTCAAGTGCAGTGCGGACTTCAGGATCCCGGATGGCTGACAGTTCCTCACGTATTTCGCCGAGGGCTTTGTCAAGCTCAGGCATGAGCTTTGCGGTCCCGCTGTTAAATGCGTTCATCATATCGACATTTTCGCGGGTGACCGGGATCTTGTTGATGTCCATCAGAACGAGGTTTGATATATCCGTATCCGGAAACTTGGCAGAAAGCGTCATGAATTTCCGGATGTTTGCCGCGTTCAGGGCTTGCGAGTGCTCCATGAGCTCGTTCGCAATGGCGAGGGTTCTGTCGTTTATCTGAATGTTCGAAGCCTGCAGAGCGCTCTCGAGAAGCTTAAGTTTTTGAGAATCGAGCGTAGGGGCGGAATCCTGCGCGAGTTTCAGTGTCACGAGCTGCCCGTCGTTAGCTGTCACATAGAAATCGGCGGTATCACCGATGGAGAGCGGAAGAGCGGATTCCGTGCGGGCGTTTATCGTCTCGCCTGTCATGAGCTTCAGCTGCACGCGGTCCTGCCTGAGATCGGTAACGGTGCCTCTCACATAGGATTTTCCGTCGGACTTGAGTTCCGTAAGCATCTCTGCTTTTGCGGCTTCCGACAAAGCCTTCGCGTTTTTCACGGTCTGGGCGTTATCGCCCGAGGCCTTGGTCTCGCGGGGCTTTGCGTGGTTATTGTATATGTTTGACATTATGTTTTCGAGGACCGACATACTGCATCTCCTTGAAAGATCCTGCTCATGAGCGCATGATTAATATGTGCGCCGGCAGTGCCATACACAGATTATATCAGATTTATCGACAATATGGCATCCAAAATATAGTTTTTTACGGTTCGCATGTAAATTTTAGTTTTTTGTTGTACATTTTGAAAAAATGTGATAATATGTTTCCTGCAAAACGAACGCAGGCTTAGTTTATCGGTAAAACGTTGGCTTCCCAAGCCGAGGAGACGGGTTCGACTCCCGCAGCCTGCTCTGTCACAGCCCGGCATCGACAGGATTCGGAAGATGCCGCAGGTTGTGAGAACGAAAATCTGAGATTCAATTCTTAAGGAGGTAATTGACATGAAGGGCTTAAATATTGCCGGCAAACTGAATATATTACCTCGGGAATCGGATAGATAACAAGTTTATATATCCTTTTATTTCCGTGGCTGTTTGTCACGGTATTTTTTTGCCCAAAACATTCGTTTGATGCTTAAAGTACATTTGAAACGAAAGGTTAAAAGGGTGAAGAATGAATCGTCTTAAAAGCTATCTATGGGCTATGGACAACAACACAAAGGATTGGAAAGAAATGTATGAAGGCAGGATCATGATACCTGCCGGAACACCCGGAAATCCTACGGAACTTCCGGATTTTGAAAACGATACGACCTACTGGTCAGGCGACGTATCGTACACCATCGAACTCACAAACAGACAGGCCTATGACAGGCCGACGGTACTATGCATGATCCCTGCGGAAATGCTTGGGATAGAGGCATATGACACAGCGGTTGCGGACGACTGTTACAGGCAGTGGATACCTCATCTTCAGGAAAAGAACGAAGAACTGTTCAACCGCCATAAGCCCCCTGAAGAAACAGGATGGTTCTACTATGCCGAGCCCGGCGGCGAGGTGCTTGAGAGGAATTCCGCTTACTTTGCCATGAGACCCCGAAAGGATTATCAACTGCAGGGAGTGGGATCAAAGATACATTTTCCCGAAGGGGAGGTCGGAGAACCACAGATGTGCCTCGGAATGAGGTTTCAGGTACAGCTGAAAAAGAAAGACAAGAAAAAAGCGATAAAATTGCTGGTCGGTGACGTTCCGGCTGCCGTTCAGGCATTTATAAGGTGCTTTGACCGGAAGCGGAGCAAAAATGTGAGAGCGCTTTCCGAAAAACAGAAAAATTTAAGGGAATGGCTTTCAAACAGCGATTATTGCGCTTTTCTGGCAAACGGGAGCATTCTTCCGAGAAATGAAAAAACAGGAATGGCCATGGAAAACGCGGTCCCTTTCAGGGCACCAGAAGGCGAGGAGATCGAGGCCTGCGGCATAAAGGGCTTTGGCGTCAAAAAAGGCGTCACTGTCATAACAGGAGGCGGATACTCAGGAAAATCGACCGTTCTCGACACGATCTCCGCAGGCATTTACGACCACATACTCGGTGACGGAAGAGAACTTTGCGTTACCGACGCTTCCGCGGTGTCGATCTCCGCAGAGGACGGGCGATGTGTGAAAATGCTGGATATCTCGCCGTTTATCTCATGGATCCCGGGAGGAGACACGACGGATTTTAAAACGGACCATGCTTCCGGCTCCACATCCCAGGCCGCAAATATCCTGGAATCCATCGATTCCGGAAGCAGGCTGCTGCTTATCGACGAGGACAGGAGTGCCACCAATTTCATGATCAGGGATGACCTCATGAAGGAACTCATCAAGAGGGAACCCATCACACCGTTCACGGAAAGGGTGAACGAACTGTACGAGACTCTTGGCGTATCCACGATACTTGTTATAGGCGGGAGCGGTGAATATCTGTCTGTTGCGGACAATGTATATATGATGGATGAATATGTCATGTATAATGTAACCGACAGGGCAAAAGAGATATATGCGTCCCACACCGGAGAAAACAGGAGCGAGGCGCTGTATCCGAAGGTCAGCGGGTGGTCACAGAAACGCATACTCATGACGGAAGGCTTTACACCGTATCCAAAGGTGTTCGGCCCGGAAAAACTGCAGGTGCCGGACGTTGACTACATAATCATCGGCGAGGAGAAGATCGATACCAAGCCGATACATGATCTTGCTTGTCATGACCAGCGCACGGCCATAGGATTTATGCTGCGGATCCTTGAAAACCGCCACGGCGGGGATCTTTTTGCAGCGCCCGACAAGCCGACCATCGACTTGGCTGAAGAGGTGGATAAGCTCTACGCGGAGATTGAACAGGAGGGACTGGACAAAGTGTATTCAGGCTTTTTCCCGGGATGTGACAGATTTCTTGCGCTCCCCAGAAGGATCGATCTCCTTGCCGTGATTTACCGCATGAGAAGAGTGAAGTATACAAAAAATGAGTAGAACTATATAGTCACAAAGTGGGAAAAGATCCCGCCCTAACGGAAAATCCGCAAGGGCGGGATCTTCGGCTTAAAGTGGACCTGAAAGTGTGAAATAAACAAAGAATAAAGTGTCTGATAATTATTGACAGGGGGGGGTAATTGCGTATACTACTTTTATGCGGTTGGCTTTGAAATCATATATTTTTAAGCACGCGTGCATACTATAACTTAGTATTGTGCAAAGGTGTCTGAAATAAAAAAAAGAAATAAGAATTACCGAGACCACTATGAAAAACAAGAAATTTATTTCAACGATCCTCACGCTCACAATGCTCCTGGCACTCACCGGCTGTGAGCAGAAGGTATCCACCCCTTCCGTACTCACTCCCACGAGTACACCTACAGCAGAACCTGTAGCAACAGAGACATCTGTCCCTACAGAAAAGCTTGAGCCTACCATGGCACCCACTGAAGCGCCTGTAGCAACAGAAACGCCTGTGCCTACAGCGACTCCTACAGAAGCTCCCAGAGAGGAGTCTGTATGGACAGAGACAAACAGAATAGAGAGTACCTGTACTGTATCCGGTCTTGTGACTTACACCGACCAGTACGGTGAGACAAAGACAGAGGAACTCCCCCTCGCTGCGCACACCCACGGAGAACCTGAAGTGATCCCCGCGACAGTGGACGAGGAAGGTCTTGTTGTTGTACGCTGCACGGTATGCGGTGAGATCATCTCTTCGGAAGTCCTTCCGAAACTTACCCCCACCAGTACCCCCACAGATGCCCCTACTCCTACGCCTGAGCACGAGCACAGGTACACGCTCAAAGAGACCGTCGACCCCACCTGCTCGTCCGAGGGCAAGTGGACCTACTCCTGCGAGTGCGGAGACACGTACGAGGAAGTCATACCGAGGCTCGCACACGACGAGGAGACAGTTGTCGAGCCTGCTACCCTCGAAAAGGAGGGCAGGGTAATTGTTCGGTGCAAGGTCTGCGGAGAGGTAATAAGCGAGGAAGTCGTGCCGAGACTCACGCCCACTCCCACGCCAGAGCCTACGAAGGTTCCAACTCCTACTCCTACACCTACACCAGCCCCGACTAACACACCAACGGATGAAGGTCCCTCTGAGGAAGAGATAAAACGAAAATACTTTCCCGACTTTCCAGAAGATG
>JAEENL010000010.1 GCA_016283775.1 Lachnospiraceae bacterium
ACTCGCGCTATCTCACCGAGGACATGGTGCCGACGGTGAACCGCGTGCTCGATAAACTTGCGGAGAATCCGGACTATACGGCGCTGATCGACGGACGCAAGCGCAGCTTCACAAAATGGCGCTATTTCGACGACAAGAAGGTGGAGAGCCACTTTGCCATCATCCCCACGACAAGCAAACCCAAGGGGCTCACGGGCTATCAGGCGAAAATCTACGATCTGATCGTGAGAAGCGTCATCTGTATGCTGTACGGAGACGCCGTCATCAGCAGGACCAACGTCACCACGACCGTGGAGGGCGAGGCATTCACCTCGAGCGGCAGCACGATTCTCGAACCCGGCTTTATGGCGGTAACCGGAAAGGATAAGGAAAACTACCTGCCATTGCTGACAAAGGGCGAAACGGTATCCGGGACTTACGAGATCAAGGAAAAGGAAACCGAGCCGCCGAAGCGCTACACGGACAAAACGATGCTTGCAGCAATGATCTCCGCAGGCAAGGACCTCGAAGACGAGGAGCTCAAAAAGATCCTCGCCGACCCGAGCGTGGCGGGCATCGGCACGCCGGCGACGCGCGACGCGATCATCGAAACGCTGCTGAAACGCGGCTATGCGGAGCGCAGCAAGAAAACGCTGTCCGCTACGGATAAGGGCATCGGGCTGATTCAGGGACTGACGGTGGAATCCATCAAATCGCCCGCGCTGACGGCAAAATGGGAGAAGCGGCTGCACGAGATCGAACGCGGCAACGAGGACGCGGCGAAGTTTCAGAGTGATATCGAGAAAACAGTCACCGTCTGGTGCAAAGAGATCGGTGTTTCGCCCGTAGCGCCGACATTGCAGAATACGGAACTGAACCCGCCGGTGTTGTGTCCCGTCTGCGGCAAACCCATGAAAAAGCAAAGCTGGGGCTACGGCTGTTCGGGCTACAAGGACGGCTGCAAATTCTCCGTCGGCACCATCTGCAAGAAGATTTTGACAGAAACGCAGTTTCGCAAGCTGATTACGGAACGCGACACCGGCCTGATTTCCGGCTTCAGGAGCAAGGCTGGCAAGTCCTTTCGGGCGCATCTGATCCTTGACGAGCAGAACAAAGTCGTGTTTAAGTTTGAGAATCCAAAGGGCGATACGAATCAGAAGGAGAAACCGGAATGAGTTTTGGAAACGACAGCTTCATGAGCTTTATGGGCTACCGCAATATGGTCGTCGAGGATAAGATCGAGGAATGCCTTGCCGCCGCGCGGCGCGGGGAGACTTCAATCAGCATCGACAGGGGCGATCTCACCGACGCCGAAGTTGCGTATGTGCAAAAAGAAGTACAGCGGAGACTGGAAAGCGGAAGATATTGAGCCGGGGAGGCGCTTATGGACGAATTGAAACTGAATCAGTCGCAACGGGAAGCTGTGACGTCGACGGAGGGGTTCATCAGAGTGATCGCGGGCGCGGGATCGGGCAAAACGCGCGCGCTGTCTCACCGATTCGCGTATCTTGTGAATGACTTCGGCATCCTGCCGGGCAATATCCTGTGCGTCACGTTCACGAACAAAGCGGCGAACGAAATGCGGCAGCGCATCCACAACCTCACCGGCGACAACGACACCGGCTATATCAACACGTTCCACGGTTTCTGCGTGTCGGTTCTGCAGGAGGACAGCTATGCTGTGCAGTACCCCAAGAGCTTTCTGGTGCTCGACAATTCCGATATCGACGACATGCTCCGCATCATCTACGAGGAGCGCGGACTGACGCTGCGGGATATGACCTTTTCAAACGCGCGGGACATGTTCGAGACCCAAAAGCTGTTCAAGAAGCCGGAATACTATCTCGATCTCATCAACCTTTCGCTCGACGCGCTGCACGAGAAGTATCTGAATGCCGTCGGCACGAACGATATCCTGTTCTACGGCTACCTCTATCAGCAGAAAAAGTGCTTCGGACTCGACTATAACGACCTCATCAAGTTCACGCTGTACATCTTCCATGAGCACGAAGACATCCGTTTGAAGTGGCAAAAGCGGCTCGAATACATCATGATCGACGAGTTTCAGGACATCGACGGCTTGCAGTACGAGCTGATGGAGGTTCTGTGCGACTACCACAAAAACCTGTTCATCGTCGGCGATCCGGACCAGACGATTTACACCTGGCGCGGCGCAAACGTCAAGTACCTGAACGGCTTCGACACGCAGTTTCCCGGCACCAGGACGGTGATGATGAACGAAAACTACCGGAGCACGCCGGAGATCCTCGCCGTCTGCAATTCACTGATTGCAAAGAACAAAAACCGCATCAAAAAAGACCTCGTTTCGATGCAGCCGCACGGCGCTTCGGTGCTGTGCCACCATGCGAGAAACGCCGAGGAAGAAGCAAAATGGGTCGTCGGGCAGATGCATTCTCTGCACGAGCAGGGCGTCCCGTATAAGGACATGACGGTGCTGTACCGTGCGCATTATCTGACGCGGCAGGTGGAGGAAGTGCTCCTGAAAGCGAAGCTGCCCTACGCGATCTACAGCGGTGTGCAGTTCTTCGCGCGCATGGAGATCAAGGACTCGCTTTCGTATTTGCGCATGATCGCTTACAAGGACGATCTGTCCTTCCGCCGCGTCGTCAACACGCCCAAAAGAAACATGGGACAGCGCCGTATGAGGTTTTTAGAGGAGTACGCGCAGGCGAACAACTGCACCCTGTACGACGCGCTGCTCAAAAATCTCGACCACGAAATCATGAAGGGCACCAAGGCGGATAAGTTCGTGAAACTCATTGAGCGCTTCGCGACGACCTACTGTAACCGCCCGGTGTCGGAAGTCCTCTCCGCGATCCTCGACGAAAGCGGCTATGAGGCGGCGCTGCGCACGGAGGGCAGCCAGGAGCGCCTGGACAACCTTGCAGAGCTCAAGCAGTCCGTCTACGACTATGAGACGACCTGCGGCGAGGAGGTCACGCTGGAACACTATCTCAGCCACGTCGCGCTGTTCACCAACACGGACGCAATCGAAGCGGGCGATAAGGTCAAGCTGATGACGGTGCACGCCGCAAAAGGGTTGGAGTTCCCTTACGTGTTCCTGATCGGCATGAACGAGGGCGTTTTCCCGTCGCGCAAGGTGCGGACGATCGAGGGGATGGAGGAGGAGCGCCGGCTCGCGTTCGTGGCGATGACGCGCGCCGAAAAGCGGCTCTATCTATCCGAAGCGGACGGCATCAACATCGACAGCTCGCCGCGCTATCCGTCCCGGTTCCTGCTCGATATCGACCAAAGCCTTCTGGAATACACCAAACCGCCGCAGGACGGGCTGATCCGCGACGCGTCGAACTACATCCGCAACGCCGAACAGCGGCTTCTGGATCAGAGCGATCAAAAGCTTTATCCGGTTGGCACGCGCGTGCAGCACGCAATTTTGGGAGCCGGAACGGTGCTCGATCTGGACAAGGACAACAACGCCTACGTGATCCAATTCGACACACTCCCGACGCCGCGCACGATCGCGTTCCGCGTAAAGCTGACGAGAGCGTAAATCTTTTGTCGCCTGTGAGTTGACCAAGTGGGGCTTCCTGTGCCGTATAATGAAGTCAGAAAACAGAACGGAGGAGAAAGAACAATGTTCGGCGCAATCATCGGAGATATGGTTGGATCCATCTACGAGTTTCACAACCACAGGAGCAAGGAGTTTCCTTTCTTGAGCGGAAGATGCTTCCCGACAGACGACAGCATCATGACGATCGCAGTCGCAAAGGCGATATTGGAAAACGACGGCAAGACGGAAGGACTGGAGGACAAAACCGTCGAATGGATGCAGAAAATCGGGCGTCAGTATCCGAACTGTGGCTACGGCGGACACTTCTATGAATGGATGTTCGCGAGAAACCCGCATCCCTACAACAGCTTCGGCAACGGCGCGGCGATGCGCGTCAGTGCCTGCGGCTGGGCGGGGAAGACGCTCGATGAGGTGAAGGCGCTTTCACGCGCCGTCACAGTCGTCACGCATAACCATCCGGAAGGCGTCAAAGGCGCGGAAGCGACGGCGTGCGCTATCTTCCTCGCGCGTACCGGACACAGCAAGGAGGAGATCCGTGCATTCATCGAGGAAAACTACTACACGCTCGATTTCACCATTGACGAGATCCGTCCGACCTACGAATTCAACGAGACCTGTCAGGGCTCCGTTCCGCAGGCGATCGAAGCGTTCCTTGAATCAACTTCCTTTGAGGATGCGATTCGTACCGCAATCTCCGTCGGCGGCGACAGCGACACGCTCGCCGCGATCACCGGCAGCATCACAGAAGCGTTCTACGGCATCCCGGAGGAGCTTCGCAAACAGTCGATCAGCCAGTTCCGGCTCGCCTGCAAAACGCAGTATCTGTACGCTACAGTGCAAAACGATCCTGATCTGCTTGCGATTGTGGAAACGTTCGAAAAGCGGTACGGAGACAAGGACTTCCTATAAAGGAACAGATACAATCTGGTTCTTTCGCCGCGCGGATTAAACATGAATAGTTGTGCAAAAGGCATTTAATGAAGCGCAATTGTTTTTGACAGTTTGATGCAAAAACACTTTAGTTGAGGCAGAAACAAAATGAAGAGCATAAGGGCAATACTAAAACAACGCGATATTTATATTTCTCTGCATTGCTATGAGCTGGAAAACTGGTCTACGGGATTGACAGTCAAATACATCGTTGAAAACCAAGATATTTTCGGCCATTTCTTTGCACAGTACCCACTGACTCGGCTGGATTCGATAGATGATTATTTCTTATACCTTCTTTATCTAAAGATTGCATCTTTGCATATTGTAATCCCACACCTTGTTCAGGAGGAAGACAAACCTTTTTTTGAACAATTGTCAAAGCAGGCGAAAGAAAAAAGCGCGGAAATAACAATCGGCTCTGTCATTCGGTTTATTAACGCGAACTATAAAGAAGTGTTCGATAAAAAGCAGACCGACTATACAGGTCATGAATTGAGGGAGATAACGCTTGACTATATTCAACAGTACAGCATGGGCAGCATTGATAAGAGTGTGCTGGTTTACTTGTGTGACTATTACGGGTATTTAATTATAGACAGATTTGATAAGTTTGAAAAATCGGTTGAAAACAATCCTGAATTGTTTGAATTGTTATACCCGTCCGGGCATTTGAAAGAGGTTGACGGTTTTCGCTTTTCAGAAACACTGCAAATATGGGCGCATTTGTTGGAGAAAAAAGGATCGCTACTTAAACAAAAGATCGAAGCTCGGATTGACACTCTCGTTCAGGATGCCATGGAACATGAGAAATCTGTTTCTTTAGGCAACGCAATGCAGGAAGAATTCATTTATGAAGATATCTATGAGTTTTTGCAAAGGATAAAAAGTCCGAAAGCATACGGTTTTGAAGCCGTTGTTCAACGTGTTCGTGCACTATCTGCAAATGCGTTTTCAGAGACAGCGCATACTATCGGCCGTGAGATTCCTATCGAAGAAATCTTTCAAAAATGGAAAGGTCTTGAACATTGGGAATACAGACTGATATTGCTGACTCACCAGAACGTAGAAGAGAATGGAAAAAAGATTCTAAAAAGCTCATTGGACATCAAACCGCCAGACAAACTGGATGTATTTGAAAGAGCAAGATCGAATATTAAAACGGATGATTACTTTACATTTACACACCAGTTGTCGCTTTCAAGAAAGGTTTTATGCTGTGCATGTATGATTGAAAGAATTATGGCCGATATTGAAACATTGCAAGATTATTGCAGTATGCTGATTTCTGCGACTGCTTTCATTGAGAAACAAATGAATGTGGCTTATGAGCATTTGACTGAGGATTTTCAATTGCTTATAAACATGATTAGCTTAATCAATGGAAGCAACAAGTCGAATGAAAAAGTGATGCAACCGCTATGTTATAGTGCGGCTATGTATTCGTGTGCGCTTTCTGAAAAGCTTATGCGCGTATTCTACAGCTATTTAGCCAGAAATGACACATATATTCCGGCATCAAAAGCGACGTTAGGCGATATGCTAAAGCTTGAAAATCATTATTTCAAGGAAGTTTTTGGCGAGGATCATTTGAAAAGCTTGGCATTTTTCTATATCCAAACGTCTCCAGAAAAAATCGGATCAAATTATCGAAATGCTCTCGCGCATTGGACATCCATCTCATCGAAGGATATGACGCCGTTTTTCGTGGAGGAATTGCTATGGCTATTAACAGATGTTTTGAATACAATCGTTCTTTACTTTGATAAACAGCAGAATAGTGTGGAGGAGGAAGACGATGCATAACTTTAATATATATCAAAACAATCCGAGCGTGTGGGGATAGAGATTCATATGTGAATGATAGTGCACATAAACGAGCATTGAATTGATAAAATGGATGAGGTAGAAGTTTCGGGAAATGTTTTCTATTTAACTCTATGCTTAGTTACCAGAAATCATAAAAATGTAAAACAAAAACGCTCCCGATTCGGGAGCGTTTGCTGTTCAATGAATTCAGTGAATCGGACACGGATTTTGCAATCGGAAGACCGTAACCTGCGTCTGAAACAGGATCGGAAGATGATATTATACATACGTAATAATGTCCGCCGCAGCTGCCATTATATGATAAATTGAAAAGCCAATAACAATTCTTCTGAAGCTACTCTTAAGAGCAATTCATAGGTGAGGCTTCAAGGATTCTTTTCGTTGCTTCTGCAGATCTTTAGGATGACACAACTGCAAGATTGTCTATAACCTGTTTTCGCCATTGTATGATGGCGTGAGACGGTTCATCAAAGACTCATGAGTTACCCTGATTTCGCTTTTCGTCGACCTTCTTCATGAACTTTTCGTACTGAATGACAAAGCGCTCGTGCGTTCCTTCGCCGACCAAGCCGAAGGGATCATACACCTTGACGTCGAATACCAGACGTCTGCGATCCACAAGCGTCAGCTCGGTTTCGCAAGCCACCGTCAGTCCCACAGGTGTCGCCGCGACGTGACGGACGTTCAGTGCAGTGCCGACGGTTCCTTCGCCGGGTTCGAGATACGGCGCGACGCTTCTCCAGCATGTCTCCTCGATCAGCGCGATCATCGCGGGCGTGGCGAACACATCAAGCTCGCCGCTGCCGATGGCGCCGGCGCATTTGTCCATCGTTACCGTTAGTTCGATCTTTCCTTTGATTCCTGGCTCAAGCATGGTTTTCTCCTTCACAGATCATTCTTTTGTCAATTGAATTATACCATATGTAACCATGAAGGGCAACACAAACCGCAGGGGGATCCGGTGTTGACAAACCCGGATGTGCATGGTATCATCAGCTTGCCTATAAAGAGTGCGTTAGAGACAAGCTCGTTGATCGCACGACAACCTGCCTCATTGGGTAAGGTGCCAAAGCTTGACTGATGGGTATGATCGGTATTTGCAGCACCCGTCGGTAACGATGGG
>JAEENL010000131.1 GCA_016283775.1 Lachnospiraceae bacterium
ACGGAGCTTGACGAACTGCAGCATGAGGCTGTAAGGGAGGCCGTGAAAAACGGCGTACTGGTGCTCACGGGAGGTCCGGGAACAGGAAAAACGACCACCATAAATGCGATGATCCGTTTTTTTGAAAAGGAGGGCATGGATGTTCTTCTCGCAGCGCCCACGGGACGCGCGGCAAAGCGCATGACGGAGGCCACGGGGCTGGAGGCACGCACCATACACAGGCTCCTTGAGATATCACCTTCCACGGACGACCGGAACACGACCGTCATGGATTTTGCGAGAAATGAGTCAAATCCGCTTGAGACGGATGTGCTGATAGTCGATGAAATGTCCATGGTGGACACGGCGCTTATGCATGCGCTCTTAAAGGCCGTGGTCGTCGGTACAAGGCTCATCCTGGTCGGCGACGTGAACCAGCTCCCGAGCGTGGGGCCGGGGAACGTGCTCAGAGATATCATAGATTCCGGACGCATCCGCACGGTGAAGCTTGAACGTATTTTCCGCCAGGCGGCAGAAAGCTCGATCATTGTCAACGCCCACAAGATAAACCACGGGGAGGTCATTTCCCTCGACAATCACGTGAACAACGATTTTTTCTTTATAGGGCGCACGGATATCAATGAGATACTGAACGGGATAATCTATCTCGTAAAAGATAAAATATCAAGATTTGTAAATGCCACGCCTTTTGAAGTGCAGGTGCTCACGCCTATGAAGGGCGGGGAACTCGGCTGCGAAAACCTCAATGTGGTGCTCCAGAAGGCGCTTAATCCGCCCTCTCCCGACAAAAGCGAAAAGACCTTTGAAAGCGGAAGGATATTCCGCGAGGGCGACAAGGTCATGCAGATAAAGAACGATTACCAGCTTGAATGGGAGGTAAAGAGCAGGCACGGCGTCACCATAGAGAGCGGTACCGGTGTTTTTAACGGGGACTGCGGAGTGATACGAAAGGTAGACAATTTCGCGGAGCGGATAACGGTCGAATATGAAGAAGGAAGGACCGTGCAATACGGTTTTTCACAGAACGACGAACTGATGCTCGCATATGCCGTAACAGTGCACAAATCCCAGGGAAGCGAGTATCCCGCGGTGGTGCTCCCGCTGCTTTCGGGACCGCAGGTATTGTTCAACAGAAACGTTTTATATACAGCGGTGACAAGAGCAAAAAAATGTGTTACAATCATCGGAAGGGCGGAGATGGTCAACCTCATGATCAACAACGTCATGGAACAGACCAGGCATTCCGGGCTTCGAAGGGCTTTGTCCGAGATACCCGGGAGGGCAGATGAACTTTAAGACAAAGGAGATATAAAAAATGGCAAACAAAACAGCACTTGTTATCATGGCGGCCGGAATGGGCAGCCGCTACGGAACGGGCATCAAGCAGCTCGAGCATGTCGGCACGAGCGGAGAGATCATCATGGAGTATTCCATCTACGACGCTATCCGCGCGGGTTTTGACAAGGTAGTGTTCATCACTCGCCGTGAGCTTTACGATGAGTTCAAAAAGATCATCCCTCAGGAGATCTATGACAAGGTTGAAGTGGAATATGTATTCCAGGAACTCACAAAGCTTCCCGAAGGCTTCACCTGCCCCGCAGACCGCGCAAAGCCCTGGGGTACGGGACACGCCATTCTTTCCTGCCTCGGCACGATCAAGGAGCCCTTTGCTGTCATCAACGCAGATGACTACTATGGCCGCGAAGGCTTTGAAAAGCTTCACGACTTCCTTGCAAATGTCGATGTGAACAAGAAGAATCCTTCAGACTACGCAATGGTAGGTTTCATCCTGAGGAACACTCTCAGTGAGAACGGAAAGGTGACCAGAGGCGCATGCGCAGTTTCCGACAAGGGAACACTCACATCCGTTCGCGAGACCTATGAGATCTACGATGACAACGGGATCGGCCGCGCGCTTGACGGCAACAACAACGAGATCACACTTTCTCTCGACACACCTGTTTCCATGAACATGTGGGGCTTCACACCTTCATTTCTCGACACTCTTGAAGAGCGATTCAAGGATTTCCTTTCAAAAATGGCAAATCCGCTCAAGGCAGAGTTCCTGCTTCCCGAGGTCGTTGGCGACATGGTTGACGAAGGCGTTGCGGAGGTTCACGTACTCCACAGTAAAGACAAGTGGTTCGGCGTTACCTACCACGAAGATAAGGACTATGTGGTAAAGTCTTTCAGAGAGCTTTGCGATAAGGGCGTATATCCTGAAAAGCTTTTTAAATAAAACGTAATAGTTTCTTAATTGTTTGTAAAAAAGCTTTGTTGTAAAATGGAACGCATGAAAGATCCAATGAATACTTTCCATCCGGGAGAAAAGGAAGGAGAGAAATGTTGGATTTACTGTTCCCGGTATGCTGTCCGGTATGCCTTGAGCTTGTCCTGCCAAAGGGGCACGATCTGCACGCGGCCTGCAAAAAGAAACTCAGGTTCATCTCTGAGCCTTATTGCATGAAATGCGGAAGACCTGTCCCGGATCCGTCAAAGGAGCTGTGCGGCGGGTGCAGCGGGGCACACACCTGGTTTGATGCCGGGAGATGCGTTTTCCCTTACAGATCGTGCATAAGCGATGCTCTTGTCGATGTAAAGAAAAACGGCACACGGGAATTTGTCGATTTTTTCGGACGTGCCGCAGTGCTGAGGCTGGGAGACTTTATTGAAAGCGTTTCGCCGGATATACT
>JAEENL010000132.1 GCA_016283775.1 Lachnospiraceae bacterium
TCAAGAACGCCTTTAAGGATCGAGCCTACGGTGAGAGTGGCGATGCCGGAATTGTATACCGCTGCAGCGGCAGGAGACGGCGCTTGCGCCCTGACCGCAAAAAGGATGAGGGATACCACACTCCCAAGGCAGAGGGGCACTGTAAAAGCGCAGATCATAAACACGGAATACACTCCGAAACTGAACATTTCATATACAGACGCGAACACCACAAGGAACAGCGAGATCAAAAGAAAGATCAAAGCGTGCCTCAGGTGTTCGTTTTTTATTTGTGAGAAAGGTTTTTTCATATGTTGCTCCATGGCTTTGTTATGAGCCGTTGTATCAATATCCTATGTAGATGATGTCGCTTACGTTTCTTTCGACTATCGTGTGACCGTAAGCAACGGGCTTGTTTATGACTTCGCCGTTAAAATACATTGTGGAAGAACCTCCGCCGTCGAGATTGTAGCAAACTTCCGCGCCAAGGTCACTGGCGAAGCACGCAAGCTCATAGAGTGACAGTCCGTGGCTTTCGTCGGTCCTTCCGTCGGACACGATGAATAGGTAGTGCCCGGGCTCCACGATACCTATGCAGGTGCGGGGATTTCCGCTCTTTGTGGCTTTTGCGACTTCCGCATCGCTTTCCACATTTACCTGTCCGTTGAGCACAAGCGCGGGCCCGAAGCAGAAAAGCTGATATGCGTCACTGTCCGCAAGAGCCGCTGCGGATACGGAATCTTCATCGATCACGGAAAAACTCCCGTCTGCCCAGATGACAAGATCTTCGTGATTTCCGGCAGACTTTTCTCTGTAGAGCATGCCGTTCCTCAGCACATATCCTCTCTCCTGAGAGCCGTAATAATCGCCGTTTATCGCAAGGATCGCGTTGTTATTCGCAGCCATCGTTGATGTCTTCTGCGTGACGTTTTTTCCGTATTTGCCTTTGGCAAAGGCCGTTTTCAGATATTCAAGCGAAGCTATTTTAACATCCGCGACATAGATATAGGAATCATACTCTCTGTAGGTGTTTATCGTGATCTCGATGTTCTCGTCAGCGTAGGACATCGGCGCCGCTACGGTGGGATAAGGCACTGACGTGGGCGTGGGTGTAAATGTCGGAGTAGGTGTAAAAGTGGGACTTGGCGACGGACTGGGGCTGGGTGTGGAGCTTGGAGTCAATGTGGGAGCCGAAGTCGATGTGGGAGCCTGAGTCAAAGTGGGAGCCGATGTGGGTGTGGGCGTTGAAGTCGGAGCTTCATCCGCGACCGCCTCCGGAGTAAGATCCGGTGTATCGTTTGGTACGGGCGAGAGATCCGCGGGCCCTTCTCCACCGAAAGAAGCAAGCTCCATGCCGTGCTCCGAACCCTTGTCATCGCCGTATTCACGAGGTATGACATAGGTGTCGAGCAGCAAAAAAGCAGTAAAGCCCATGAGCAATATGTAAAATATGATGTTGTAATATTTCGGGAATTTCATGATTTGCATGATAGCACCTTATTTTTTTATTTTCAATCCATATACTCTCCGAAAAGTGTGAAATATCTGTGTAACTCGCGTGAACTTTCTTTGCCCTCGGCCGGAAGGATGTGGTATAATGCCCCTAAAGCCGCGTGGATTTCCTGCGGCTTCAGCACAGAAAGAGAAGAATCGAAACGTGGAATTTTTCTGGAAACAGCAGGATGACATACCCGACGGGATGGGATACCCGTTATTTGGGACGGAGCATATTATGAGCACGGCGGTCACGCTTGGGCTTGCGGTGGCTTTTCTTGTTGTGTTTCTGAAAATGAACGAAAAGCGGCAGCGGCTCGTTTTAAAGATCGTGCCTCTCTTCATGGTGGGACTCGAAATATTCAAGGACCTTTTCCTTGTGCATGTGCACAGGTTCAGCCTGGGATACCTTCCACTCCACGTGTGCTCTGTGGGTATCTTTGTGTTTCTTCTTCGTGAGTTCCTGCCGTGGAAAAAAGCCAAGGCCGTATTCGGAGAGATAGCATTTATCCTGATAATGCCGGGTTCCCTTGCGGCGCTCATCTTCCCCGACTGGACCGTATATTACCCCGTGCTTAATTTCATAAACCTGCACAGTTTTCTGTGGCACGGGCTTCTTGTTCTGTATCCGCTGATGGTGTTTTTCAAGGGCGAGGTCTCACCGTCCGTAAAGCATATCCATTATGTGCTTTTATTCCTCCTGGCTGTGGTGCCGCCGGTCTACGCGTTTGACAAGCACTTCGGCTACAACTATTTCTTTGTGAATTGGCCGCTTTCCGGCACACCGCTTGAATGGATCGCGTCAGTAATGGGAAACCCCGGTTACCTCGTGGGATATGCGGGGCTTGCGATAGCGGTGATGCTTTTGCTTTATCTGTTGGTGCATGTGCTGACGAAAGCTTTTTCAGGACACGGCAGAGTGTGAACCGAAAAAAATATCCTTTTTTCTAAAATCCTCACCAAATTGGTGGGGATATTTTTTTGTGCCCTGTTGTATGATGCGATCAGTAAATGTTTACGCCACGTAATCAAAAAGTGATTTGAACAAACAACCTAGGTAAAATACAATGTTTGTAAAGATTTTGCAGGCAGGGCGCATGTTATGGATTTTGGCAGTTTTATCTCACAAAGGCGGAAAAATATGGGGCTTACACAGGAACAGCTAGCGGAGCGCGTGAATGTTTCAAAGTCAGCGATAGCAAAGTGGGAGACCAACGGCGGCATCCCCGACCGCGACAACCTCTACAGGCTCTCGGAGGTGATGGAGGTCACAGTCGACGAACTCCACCGCATA
>JAEENL010000133.1 GCA_016283775.1 Lachnospiraceae bacterium
AATGCATCTATCACCTTTTGAAGTTTCCGGTCCACATTCTCTTTTAAAGAAACGTCGGAAAGCAGTTTTTTTGTTTTTTCCGCCACAAGTCTGTGATCAAGCTCTGTCAGAAGCGCATAGAGCTCCTCCGGCGTATGTACCGTGTAGTCGGGCTTCCAGTCGTCTTCTTCAAATTCATGAAAATATCTCGGCGACCAGTCGAGCCAGATCGACGTTATCCCAAGCCTGTTTGCGCCTGCGATGTCTTTTTTCAGATTGTTTCCGATCATCACTATGCGGGGCTTGTCCTCTTCGGTAAGTCCCAGTTTTTCAAAAGCGGTGTCAAACATTATCCGCTCAGGCTTTTGTTTTCCGACCACTTCGGACACTATCCACGCGTCAAAGCAGTCGGAAAGCTCATGGTTCTTGTAGACATTCTGAAAGGATTCCCACTCACCGTCAGCTACAAGACCTATCGTATACCCCTCATTATGAAGGTCTCTCAGCACCTTCTCAGCACCGGGGATAAATCCGGCATCGGTAACAATGCCCCTCTTGTCAAAAGCTTGAGTGGCTTCGTCAACGATCGTATCTCCGCTGTCCGTAAAAATAATGAGTTCTTTGTTCATTAAAGTTCCTCTCTGACCTGATCATTCCTCGGAATAGGTGAAGCCGCGAAGCTTCAGTTCTTCGGCTCTGTGGCACGCGCAGAGCCTGCCGTCGGGCATGCTCTTTAACTCAGGTGCTTCGTGAACACACTTTTCAGTACAATAGCTGCATCTCTCGTGGAAATAGCATCCACTGGGCGGATTCGCAGGGTTCGGTATCTCGCCTTTAAGAGGGATCCGTTCGATGTGCACTGTGGGATCCGCTACGGGAACGCCGGAAAGCAGCGCTTCCGTATAGGGATGCATAGGATGGCTGAAAAGGGCCTCTGTGTCCGCAAATTCTACCATCTGTCCGAGATACATCACGCCGACTCTGTCGGAAATATGCTCTACCACTGAAAGATCGTGGCTTATAAACAAATATGTGAGGCCAAGTTCTTTTTGAAGATCCTCAAGAAGGTTGATGACCTGTGCCTGAATGGAAACGTCGAGCGCCGATACGGCCTCATCGCATACGATGATACGGGGCTCAATGATGAGCGCCCTTGCAATACCTATACGCTGGCGCTGGCCGCCCGAAAATGCATGCGGGTAACGCATGAGATAAGCGGGGTTGAGTCCCACCTTTTCGGCCATCGCCTTTGCCCTGTCGTCCATCTCGGACTTTGGCATATCGGGAAAGTTTGCCTTGAGAGGCTCCTTAATGATATCAAGAACGGTCATTCTGGGATCAAGTGAAGAATAAGGATCCTGGAAGATCATCTGTATCTCTTTCCTGATCTCCTTCATCTTCTTTTTGTCGACTGTCAGGAAATCGACTTCCTCGCCTGCCGCGGTGCGGTACATGACTTTTCCTTCCGAAGCCTGGTAAGCGCGGACTATACAGCGTCCGAGAGTCGTCTTTCCACATCCGCTCTCTCCGACGATACCTATGGTCTCGCCTTCCTTTACGTCAAAGGAAACGTCCGTGACCGCTTTTACCGTTACACCCTTGGATGTAAAGCGTTTATGGAGATGTTCGACCTCCATGATGGTGTCTTTCTTCATGCGGTCATGCCTCCTTTCCGGCAGTCTTTTCAAGCACTATGCGTTTTTCGGCTTCTTTGCGCATCTTCTGGCATGCTTCGTTTTTGCATGCGAAGCAGGCGATCTGATGCTGGCCGTCGGTGGTCACAAGCTCGGGATCCGCATTGTTGCAGAGCCCTTCTATCCTTACGTCGCATCTGTCATAAAAGCCGCAGCGCTTGGGCAGGTTCATAGCAAGAGGCACCGTTCCGTCAATGGAGAACAGTCTCTCGGTCTTTTTTCCGCCGATCTTGTGGACAGAGCCCATAAGACCTCTGGTGTAGGGATGCTGCGGATTTGCGTAGATCTCCTCCGCCGTGCCCGATTCCACTATCTTTCCGAGATACATTACGGCGACTCTGTCGCACATCTTCGCAACGACGCCAAGATCGTGCGTTATGAAAAGTATCGCCATGTTGTAGGTCTTTTGCAGTTCTTTCATGAGCTCAAGGATCTGAGCCTGAATGGTAACGTCGAGCGCCGTGGTCGGCTCATCGGCGATGAGGAGCGACGGATTGCACACAAGAGCCATCGCTATCAGCGCACGCTGGAGCATTCCTCCGGAAAACTCGTGCGGATACTGATTGTAGCGCTTTTCCACGTTTGCAATGCCGACTTTTCGCATCATCTCCATCGATATTTCCTTGGATTTTTTCCTGTCCTTGGTGATATGGAGTCTGGTGCATTCGTTTATCTGATTTCCGATGGTATACATGGGAGAAAAGGCCACCATGGGCTCCTGGAAGATCATCGAGATATGTTTTCCTCTGATGTCTCTGATCTTTTCGCCCTTGGGATCGAGCTTCAAAAGATCGATCTCGCCTTCATCCTCATTGTTGAAGATGATGGAACCTGTGGACCGGCATTTTTTGTCGTTGATGGAGAGGATTGCCTTGCAGGTGAGCGACTTTCCGCATCCGCTCTCTCCCACAAGACCGAGCGTCTCACCGCGCTTTATCTCAAAATTCACGCCTCTTACGGGAGTCAGTTTTCCCTCCAGCATCTTGATGTCAACATGGAGGTCACTGACCTTAAGAATCGTATCTTTATCCATTTTCTGTTCCTCCCAAAGCCTATTTATACGGATCTGCCGCATCACGAAGACCGTCGCCGAGGAAGTTGAAGGCAAGAACGGTGATCGTTACAAAGATGATGGGAATGAGTTTATGCGGGTTTGTAGCAATATCGGTAACATTGCTGGCATCGTGCAGGAGCACGCCCCAGCTTGTCGCAGGACTCTTGATGCCAAGTCCCAGGTAGGACATGGAAGTCTCGCCGACTATGGAACCCGGGATGCCGAGCGTCATTGAAACAATGAGATAGCTCATAAAGCCGGGAACCAGATGCTTCCAGATTATCTTCCACGTGCTCACACCTGAGAGCCTTGCGGCCATTACATAGTCCTCATTTTTAAGCGACAGGAACTTGCCTCGCACGATACGTGCCATTCCCGTCCAGTTTATGAAGGACAGTATGATGGTCATATAGAAATACATCTTTATTGTTGAGATCCCGAGCGGAATGGCCGCGGAGAGCGCCATCCAGAGAGGGATCTGCGGCACAGCGCCGATAACCTCTATGATACGCTGGATCACGATATCGATCGCGCCGCCGAAATATCCGGAGATCGAACCTATGGTGACCCCGAGGAAAAAGCTGATGATGGCGGATGCAAACGGGATGGTGAGCGAGACCTGAGAGCCCTTCATTACACGGGAGAACAGGTCCACTCCGTACTGGTCGCCGCCGAAGATGTATATCCTGGCGCTGCTTGCGGGTGACCCGTTTGAGCCGGTCTTTGTCCCAAACAGATGGATATTGCAGGGAATAAGTCCAAAAAGCTTATAATCGTCACCTTTTACAAAAAAGCCCACGGGGAAATATTCGCTCGTATCCTCGACTATAGACCTTGTGAAGGTCTTCTTGTCCACTACCCACTCAACTCCGTAAACGAACGGGCCCACTTTTTCTCCGTCATGATACATATGGATCTTTGTGGGATGCGTGTCCTTGTAGGCTGCGGGAAACTCACTGTTGATGTTGTAGGGAGCGATGAAATCCGCGAACAGTGCTCCAAAGTACAGGATCGCGAGCACTATCATGGATACCTTTGCAAGCTTGTGCTTTTTCAGCTTTCTTGCCATCAGCGTCCACTGGGAGGCAAGATAGTAATCTTCCTGAGTTTTTTTGCGTTTGCTCATTATCTTGTTCCTCCTGAGTAACGGATCCTGGGATCGATGAACGCGAGAATGATGTCAGCGAGCAGGATGCCGATGACTACGAGCACAGCCTGTACCATTACGATCGCGCCCGCAAGATACATGTCCTGTGAAGAAAGCGCGTTGTAAAGCTGAGGTCCCTGGATCTGCATGTTGAGGACCATGGCCGTAACGGTGGAGCCGGAGAAAAGGCTTGAAAGGATGCCGCCGAGACCGGATACCGTAGGGTTGATCGCTGCTCTGAAGCAGTATTTCATGACGATCTTGCTTTCCTTTACGCCCTTTGCTCTTGCGGTCAGTGTATACTGCTGACCGAGTTCGTCAAGCATCTGTGCGCGCACGGAACGGATGATGCCGCAGGTGCCGCTGGTACCGATGACAACGATGGGGATGATCATTCGTTTCATGAAATCACCAAAGTTGCCCCAGTTTATGCCGTTTGCCAGAATATCTTGGGAGAACAGTCCCACATTGGCGTTTCCGGTCCATTTATACGATAAATACATAAGTACGATTGCCAGAATGAAGTTTGGTATCGCAGTCCCCAAAAAGCCTATGACGGAAAAGATGTAATCAAACACCGAATACTGGTGGGTTGCCGAGTATATCGCGATAGGGATCGATACCGCATACTGGAAGATCATGATGACGGATGTGACGGCAATGGTAAGCCCCAGCCTGTCATGGATAACGGACCATACGTTCTTGCCGTAATAGAATGAATACTTCCAGTTGTGATGAGAATGGTTCAGTCTGTAAAAAGCCGAATCGGTGGGTGTCCAGATGATGTCCTTCACCCATTTCAGATACTGCACGACAACAGGCTGATCGAGTCCGTATTCGGCTCTCAGATCCGCCGCATAGTCGGCATCTACATATTCACCCTCGGACTGAAGCGCCGCAATGTGCGCGGAAACATAATCTCCGGGGGGAAGCTGGATAACGATGAATACCAGCACCGAGATAAGGAAAAGCGTAGGTATGAACATCAGCACTCTTTTTAAGATGTACTGCACAAGGTCCTTTTTAAAGAAATCCTTCAGTTTATCCTTCATAAAGATTCCCTTCCAAAAACCGGGAGGCGGAGTTTATGTACCGCCTCCCGTAAAGTTAAAACTTACTGCTCTTTGTACATTGTCCAATAATGGGCGATATTTGCATACTGATAAAGGTCAGCGCTCACAAGGTTGTCGGGATAGTTCTTGAGCTTGGAGTTGACAAGTGAATAGCTTCCCGTTGCCTCAAGATATGCGATGCTCCAAAGGTTTTCCTTGTGGATCTCATAGATCTTGAGTGTGATATCTTCTCTGGTTGCTGTCTCGGGAGCTGCCTTCCACTGCTCATAGAGTTCTACGAGCTTAGCCATGTCGCCTGTGGGAGCCACACCGGATGCACCGTTTGTCTGATAATATGTACCGTAGTCACCGTACCACTCTGCAGCCTGTGCGATGGGAACAAAAGGAGCGGGACGATCGTTAAGTCCGAGACCGCCTACGGATGTGTGAGGATTGAGGCATGCAAACCATGTGTTGTTGTCGATCTCCTGATCGAAAGCGTCTACTGAGTATTCCTTTGAAACGGTCTTGATGCCTGCTGCGTTCCAATACTGTGAGAATACGGGATAAGAGGTATCTGCGCCCGAACCTGTCCAGTAGTAGATCGTAAGTACGAAATCTGTGCCGTCGGCGAAATCGTAAAAGCCGTCGGAACCCATCACAAGTCCGCAGCTCTCGAACAATTTCTTTGCCTTTGCTACATCATATTCTGTCCACTTCTTGAGCCAGTCTGCGTCATAACCGAAGTTACCTTCCGCAGGGCCTGCCTGACCGGGATCAAGGAATCCGCCGGAAAGAAGGAGCGAAACGTTGCTGCGGTCTACGCTGATGGACATAGCCTCACGGAATTCCTTCTTTGCGAAGAGATCCGCATAGTTCTTGTCTGTGCATGTGTAGTTGAATGTGATCTGATCGGAGCCCCAGTTGGAACCGCTGAAGGTTCTGAGCTCTGCTGCACCGTTCATATCGGCAAGTGTGGAAGCGATATCTTCCATTGCGATACCTACCACATCAAGCTCACCGGATCTGAACATAAGGAGTTCCTGTCCCTCTGCGGAGGTAAGGGTGTATGTGATCTTGTCACAGTAAGGAAGCTGCTGTCCCTTTGCGTCAACCTTCCAGAAATACTCGTTTCTGAGGTATTCGCAGTATGAACCCTTAACGTTGTTCACACCGTCTGCGGTAGAAAGAACGTATGAGTTGAGAGTCGGGATTCCCGGCCAGTTCCAGAAGTAATAAGCAACCTGCTTTCCAAGGTCCTTTGCGGTAGAGAACTCAAGGCCCTTTGCAAGCGCATTTGCAAGTGCCTGCTCATCGGTAAGAGCTGAATCTGCCCAGAAGGAATTGGGGATCATGTCCTGAAGGTAATGCTTGGGAGCCCAGCACCACTTGAAGTCACCGTTCTCGATGAAATCGGCGGGATACTTGGGTGTTCCGAAGGTCCATGTTACTTCGTAGTCATTAACCTTGGTAAGCACTGCGAATGCATCGTTGTCATCCTTAAGTGCTGTCCAGCTTGCCTTTGTATCGAAGTTTGTCTTGTGGCATGCTTCATACCAGAAAACGATATCATCAGCTGTGAAAGGCTCACCGTCGGACCATCTCATGCCCTGACGAAGCTTGAATGTCCATACCTTGTAGTCATCGCTGTGCGAAAAAGCCTTGATAACGTTGGGATAATAAGAGCCGTCTGTATTGTAGTGGATGATGCTCTCTGTGATCGCACGGGATGTGTTCCAGCCCGAGCTGCTTC
Source organism: Lachnospiraceae bacterium (assembly GCA_016283775.1). GTDB lineage: Bacteria > Bacillota > Clostridia > Lachnospirales > Lachnospiraceae > RGIG3528. Next base: position 6,680 of record JAEENL010000133.1, read on the forward strand.
CGAGAAGATTGATCTGTCCACCGTAAACGCCTATAGCGAGCGGAGCGCCTGCAGCGTCAACCTGCTCAACGAATACGTCGTCTGCGACAGGAATCCTCTTTTCAACCGCCTCGGTGCTCTTGATCGAAGGTGCCTGAGAGAATGTGATAGTGTCAACAGGAACGGGTGTGGGTGTAGGTGTGGCTGTGGGTTCACTTGCAGGCTCCGAAGCCTTTGTGGGCTCTGCGGCTTGAGTAGCTGCGGCCTTTGTAGACTCTGCGGCGCCGGTGGTCGCGGGATCGTTCTGTTTCTTTTCTCCGCATCCTGCGAGCATTCCGGTCAGCATAGCTGCCGACATCACAACAACAAGTAACCTCTTGATGATGTTTCTCATTATTTTTCCTCCTCCTTTTGAGGTGCTTTATTAGGATGAGCCCATAATACCATCCGGAAACAAAAGATGCTATGTATGAATTGTCTTTTTGCAGTTGTGTATATTGCATATTTTGCTTTAGCCTTCCCTCAAGCCGCCCGTCACAAACGTGATAAATTGTGGGTTTTTGACAATTTCAGGAGCAAAAACGCACCCGGATTGTATATTTTTACCCCTCTTTTTACAATCTCAATATCATCAGATGCAATATTTAACATCTTGTTCATATATTGATTTTTGTGCGTATTATGTTACAATAACATACATACGCGGAGGAAAACAAAATGCTGATCAAAAACCTGGCCCTGTATGAAGACAAGTACCCCATCTCGATAAACAAAGAAGGCGACGCGTTCTTTTACGCCTTTGATTATGATGTCCGCTCTTACGCGATAAACATGGAGTTCCAGCACTTTCACCAGTTTTATGAATTTTGCATCCTGCTCTCGCCAAAAGCCGTGCACCTTCTCGAAGGGCAGCGTTACGACATCGAGTGCTTCGACATAGTCGGCATCCGCCCTAACGTCCTTCACCGCACCTATTATCCGGAAGGAGACCCCTGCCGCCGTCTCATCATCCGCTTCAATATCCCGCTAAAGACCATGCAGACGATGCCCGAACTAAAAAAGGTGTTCGGCATCTTCAACGGGAACGCACCCATCTTCCGCTTCACACCTGAGATAAACAAAGAGATCTACAGGCCGCTGAACGAGATATACATGCTGGGCAAAAACCCCGACGATATCAGCAGTCTGCAGATCCATCTGAACTTTCTGGAATTCCTTTCTCTTCTTTACAAGCACAGATATGACAACATCTATGCAAACGCGCTGCCCGACAACGACATAGAGGGAAAGGTCTATTCCATAACGAGCTACATCCATGCCCATTACGGGGAAAACCTCTCCCTCGATTCGATATCTTCGCAGTTTTTTATAAGCAATTACTACCTGTCGCACAAATTCAAAGACATAACAGGTTTTACGCTTACCGATTACATCCATATGACGCGTATCAGGAATGTGCAGACGATGCTGCTCAACACCTCCACGCCCATCACTGACATTTCGATGCAATGCGGATTTACAAGCTTTTCGCAGTTCAATCGCGTGTTCAGAAAGCTTGTAGGAATGTCACCGTCGGATTACCGCCGTTCAAAGGGTGCTCACGGAAAACTAAAAGATCAGCTTCCCCGCACCTTTTAAAAGCGCCGCTCCGAGCGGGAACAATATGATCGTACACATCATGACAAGTCCCGTCACGGCCATCACGATACCGACCGGGAGCTTTATCCCAAGCCAGAAAACGGCTTTTACGATCGTTCCGGTAAACTTAAAAGCAAGCCACAGAATAACCAGAACCGCCACTATGGCCACAAGGACTATTGTAAGGATCGTTCCCATAACCCCTCCTTCCGCCTGTGCGTAAAAATGCACGGCAACGTGTTTGTTTGCCGATATTGTAGCATATTTAAAGCATGTGATAAAGGGTTTTTGCAGAGAAATAAGGGGGTGTAATTCTCAGATCCGCATTTATCCTGTGATTATACCAAATTTTTCTAAAACGTCTCTTAAATTTTCAAAAAAGAATGGCTGCCCTACTGTAAATAACCGATATAAAAGTATAGAATATAAAACGTGACATGGCAAAATCCATGTCAAATCCTACGAAACGGGGTAAATGCCTATGATCAAAATCTACCTGTTAGACACAAACATCCTGCTCCACCAGCCGAGGGCGCTGTTCGGTTTTGACGACAACATCGTTGCCATCACCTCCGTAACGCTGCAGGAACTTGATCAGAAAAAGAATTTTACGGGCGAACTGGGTTTCATGGCCCGTGAAGCGATCCGTGAGATCTCGCACATGAAGGGATCGTTCAGGGACGGCATCAAGCTCGAAAACGGCGGTACTTTCAAGATCTTTCAGGCATCTGAAGTGAATCACATGCCGGGTTATCCCGATACTCCCGACAACAGGATCATCAATACCGTTTTTGAACTCAAGGAAAAAGTAAAAGAGCAGGTCATCCTGGTCACCAACGATGTCTCGATGATGATAAACGCCGAATTCCTTGGTGTTGAAGTACAATCCTATCACAATGAGCACATCGATACAGATGAGATCTACACCGGCAGAAACGAAGAGATACAGGACGATGTGCCGGGTATTCCCAATGAATACGGCGTATCATACTATCCTTCGGGCGGTTCGGCGCTCAAGCGTTTTACAAACGGCGCATGGGTGCAGCTGAACGACGATGACTACAAATGCGAATACTGTATCCCCAAAAATGTCGGACAGCGCTTTGCTCTGCATGCTCTGCTCAGCAGCCCGGAAGACATCCCGCTCGTCATCCTCAAAGGTCCCGCAGGATGCGCAAAGACATTCCTTTCTCTTGCCGCAGGTCTTCAGGGATATTTCGGTGACACATATGACAGACTCATCATCACGCGTTCCAACACGCTTTCCGATGCCGAACTTGGTTTCCTTCCGGGAGACCTTGAAGAAAAGATGAGCCCGCTGGTTGCGCCTTTCTTTGACAACCTGCAGGTCCTCCTGAAACTCAAGAATGAGTCGGAGAACAAAAACAAGCGTTATCTCCATGACGACGCCGAGGAAGTAAAAGCGCAGATCGAAGACATGATGGAAACAGGCATTATCGAGATCGGTTCGCTCGCCTATATGCGCGGACGTTCGCTCGTAAATTCCTTTGTCATAATCGACGAAGCCCAGAACTGCTCGATCAACCAGATCCTCGAGATCGTAACACGTGCAGGCGAGGGCACAAAGATCGTGCTCCTTGGCGATCCCGACCAGATCGACAATCCCAAGCTCGACAGAAGGAACAACGGTCTTGTGTTCGCTTCAGAGCGCATGAAGGGTTCCGAACTGTGCGCACAAGTAACGTTCAAGGACAGTGAGACCGTGAGATCCCGCCTTTCCAGCGAAGCCGCAAAGAGACTCACCATCAAGTGATCGCGGCGATTATCGTTACAAAAAACAAAAAAAATCATCCCGGACGATTTCAGGTCGCCCGGGATTTTTCATTTGATATCTTTATTTTTTAAGTCATGAAAGCCCTTTTAACATCAGGTCGTTTGCGACCTTTGCCACAACGGAAGCTTCCGTATCCATGCCGTCTTTTACCCACTGCGTGATCACCGCAAAAAACGCGCCGGCAAGATAGCAGTTTTTGGCATGCACTTCTTTGTCATGTTCCGTGTTGTCACGGTCGAGCGCCGCGATGAACCTGCGAAGGATGGTGTCGCCAAAGCCCGCATCCATAAAAAGCTTGTATTCATCGGCAGAAGACCTGGTCATCTCGAGGAGAAGAAGCCACTGCTCCATGCCTCTTGTGCTGTCAAACTGTGCAAGGATGCACGCAGAACGGAATACAAATCTGTCCAGATAATTTTCCAGCACCGATTCCTTTGAATCGTAGTTCCTGTAATAGGACACCCTGGAGACCCCTGCCCGTTTTATAAGCTCAGTTATCGTGATGTCGGAAAAAGCCTTTTCTCTCATCAAAAGGAGCATGGCAGCTTCGATGTTCTGCCTGATAACAGTATTGGCCTGACGGTTTGACATATGAAGCGTATCTTTCCTTACAGGTTCGTCGATCTTCTTCATAAAAGCCTCCAAAAGCACGTTTTATTTGTGCAGGCGCGGGTATTTCCTACCTCAGCACCAGATCACCGTTTTCAAATTCGAATACTATATTTCCCTCTCTCGTATAAAGTAACTCAGCGCCACAGCGCTGCGCGGTACGTACAAGATCCGCTTCCGCCCGGTCGTCCTTGGGATCGTTCGTTATCACAAGATATCTCGCAGAGGACCGTTTTATCAGATCTCCAAGCTTTTTGTTGTAGTCTCCGTGATGGGGACTTTTTATTATATCATATTCCGTAAGATAATCTTCCGACCCGGTAAATTCCTGGATCCGCTTTTTCATGGCATCGCCGGGAAGCAGTATCCTTTTGTCTCCGATAAATACCGTGGTGATCAGCGAATAATTGTTAACATCCTCAAAATAAGCCGTCTCGGTGGGATTTACCATTATCTTCCCGTCAGGAATGTCGATGGTCAAAGTATCCTGCACATCCGTGCAAGGAATCCCGCTTGATTCCAAAGACACCATGAGGCCCTTCCAGGCATTGGAATTGTCACTGTAGTGCGGTATCATGACGCTTCGCACATACCCATTGTTGATGAGCGCGGAAGCGGAACCGATATGATCCTTGTCAAAATGGCTGATGATGAGGCAGTCTATCGCATCGATCGCATGCTCCGCAAGATAATCCTCTATCAGGGAATAGTCATCCGCATCAGCAGTGTCATTCATGATCACTGTCCCGTTGTCCTCAATGATGATACAGTCGGATTTTCCCGTCGAGAGAAAAGTGATCCGGAAACCTGCATACGCTTCGGGCACAGGAACTCCTGGCTCAGGGGACGGAGTGGCCGTCGCAGTGGGCGTGGGTGTCGGTGTGGCCATTGGCTCAATGCCGGAGCCGGTTACGTCAGGCCTCTCACCGTTCTCATGTTCTTTTTGACATCCTCCGGCAATGAGTAAAAGCATCGCCAGAAATGCAAGGATGATCCTGTGTTTTTTCATCTGATCAGCCTTCGGCTTTTTTATGCTTCGCCTCACGCATCCTCGTATCCGCAAGTCTGCTCACTTCGACGACTGCGTTGTTTTCCACTTCGTTGCTGTAAGCCACGCCATAGGATGCCGAGATCGAATACTCCGAGGTTTCCGACGCTATCCTGAGCTTGTCTTCAAAGCGCTCAAGCGCGCTGTTTATATCAAATGTCTTGCTCTGACGGACGATGACCATAAACTCGTCACCGCCTGTCCTGTAAAAGCTTCCGAGTCCGTCAAAGCACCTTTCGATCATGCCGGCAACACGGCAAAGCACTCTGTCGCCCTCATCATGACCGAATATTTCATTTACTTCTCTGAAGCCGTCGATATCAATGCTGATAATGGCCACTTCTTCGTTGTTCTTTTCTATCTCACCGAACGCTTCATAGCTCATTACACGGTTAAGAAGTCCGGTAAGGCTGTCGTGATCCGCAATGCCCTGAACCCACTCGCTCCTGGCTTTTGAGAGTATGAGTTCATACAGATGCGCCATGTCTCCCGCCACAAACAGTACAGTTATCACAAAGGCGCCGGATGTAAGGAAGCTCGTCTGCATATACACAGAATCCACGAACAGTTCCTGAGCGATGGAATATCTCAGAAGCTCCGCGGCAACGATGACTGCAAAAAGCAACACATCGGCGCTTACGATCGCATCGCTGTGGTTTTCATATTTAACTCCGAGGAGTCCCGAAAGCACTACGATGGTGGTGAGTATGGAGCCGAGAAGCCTGAAAACCGGCGCGGTGACAAAGAAATGCACCGTATCCGTGAAATGAAGGACACTCGCAACCACCGCAAAATCTATGAATACCGTGGTCACTATGAGGATAACGACACTTCTCCAGTCTTCATCCTTTCGTCTCATATCCCAGAATATCAGGCCGATAAAGATGGGAGCCACAAAAATACTGAGATACTGAGCATTGGTCGTGAGCACCTTGTTGATCGTAAACAGCGAAGGAATGTAGTAATAGCAGAGGCACCAGACACCCATCGATACTGAGAACGCGCCCGTGGCGATGATGCGGATCATCTCCCTCTTGAAAAAGATCATCGCAAAACCCACAAGGACAAGGACAATTCCCACAACTATCAGGAATCCGCCTATGACAAGATTTATCGCGCTGTCGTCCGCAAATCTGAGATAAGTCTCAGTACCCTTGGCATAAGCAATGGACGGGATAAACTTAAATACATTGTCCTCTCCAAGTCTTATGTATATATCAAGGAGTTTTCCGTCGCATTCGTCAGGAAGATCGATAAAATGATATCCGCTCCCGACAATGGTCCCACGTCTTACTTCTTCGGTCCCGTAGGAATACAGAAGATCGTCCCCGACATATACTTCCAGACTGCAGCACTGAGTAAGGATCCTGATGGTCATACCGCCGTCAAGATCGTCAGTGAGCGTGCGTGAAAGCCGTACCGAGTCATTTTTCCTGAGACCGTCCACACTGAAAACGCGAAGGTCGATATTGTGGTATTCCACGCCTTTCACCGCAACGTTCCAGCTGTTGTTCATCATTCTGTAGGTTTCTTCCACATGCGAACTGCGGCTTCTCACAGCAACCTCGAGAAGCCAGATCAGTCCCAGAATGACCAATCCCAAGATAAATACAGGATAAATCTTTATTTGTTTATCCTTCGAACCATCCATTACCGCTTATGACATCTCCTATTTCTGTCCGTAATACGCATTTGCGCCGTGCTTGCGATAGAAATGCTTGTCCTGCATGGCCTGAGGCGTTTCCTTTATGTCGGGATTGAGCGCCTCGGCCCTTGCGGCCATCTTTGCCACTTCTTCGAGAACAACAGCATTGTGGACCGCTTCCGCGGGGCTTTTTCCCCAGGTAAAAGGTCCGTGATTTGCGCATATGCATCCCGGACAATAGACCGGATTGTTATCCCTGAACGCTTCGATTATCGATACGCCGGTGTTCTTTTCGTATGCTTCGTCGATCTCTTCCTTTGTGAGATTTCTCACGCAAGGGATGGGACCGTAGAAATAGTCGGCATGTGTGGTGCCGTAGCAGGGAATGGAACGAGCCGCCTGCGCCCAGCTTGTTGCCCAGGGTGAATGAGTATGCACAACGCCGCCTATCTCAGGAAAAGCCTTGTACAGCTCAACATGCGTGGGAGTATCGGAAGATGGTCTGTAGTGGCCTTCCACCACATTTCCGTCAAGATCGACGACCACCATGTCCTCTGGTTTCATCGTTTCATAATCGACTCCGCTGGGCTTTATGACTACAAGCCCCTTTTCCCTGTCGATCCCCGAAACATTGCCCCAAGTGTATGTTACGAGCCCTCTTTTGGGGAGCTCCATATTTTGCTCATATACTTTCTGTTTTAATTCCTCTAACACTTCAGACCCTCCACTGCAGCCTTTTCAGCCACAAGACCTTTTCTGTATGTCTCCATGAATGCATCGATGCCCTTGATATCCTCGGGATCGGGCTCAAGAGTCGAGCCCTTGGAATCGGCAAATACTTTTGTTTCAAGGAACTCAGGAAGCGTTTTTCCGTTTCCTTCTGCAGCAAATGCCGCAAGAAGAGCTGCGCCCCATGCTCCGCCTTCACCGGCGGTCTCCATGCAGGTCACGGGAGAATCCATGATCGCCGCGAGCAGGCTCTGTCCCACACCTTTGGTCTTGAAGAGGCCGCCATGTCCCATAACGCGGTCAACGGTAACGCCTTCCTCTTTGCTCAGGATGTCCATTCCGAGCTTAAGCACTCCAAGTGATGAGATAAGATGCGCGCGCATGAAATTGGCAAGATCGAACTTTGCGTCGGGCATGCGGACAAACAGCGGACGTCCCTCATTCATATGAGTCACATGCTCACCGGAAAAATAAGGATAAGTCATAAGCCCGCCGCAGTCCTTGTCACCTTTGAGCGCAAGTCTGTAGAGCTTTTCGTATATCTCACCCTTTTCGACATTTACGCCGAAAAGTTTTAAATTTTCTTCAAAAAGATTGATCCATGCGTTGAGATCGGAAGTGCAGTTGTTGCAGTGCACCATGGCAACGGGAAGACCGTCGGGCGTGGTCACCATATCGATCTCTCTGTGAAGTGCCTTTAAGTCTTTTTCAAGCACTACCATGGCAAAGCAGCTGGTCCCGGCAGAAACGTTGCAGGTCCTCTTTGCGACGGAATTTGTGGCAGTCATGCCGGTTCCCGCATCGCCTTCGGGAGGGCACATCTTTATGCCGCTCTTAAGTTTTCCCGTGGGATCGAGGAGTTTTGCGCCTTCCGCGGAAAGCACTCCCGCGTCTTCACCCGCAAGAAGGAGCTTTGGAAGGATATCCTTGAGTTTCCACGAAAATCCCTTGGGAGCAATGAGCTTGTCAAACTTCGAGATCATCTCCTCGTTGAAGTTCTTTGTGGAAGCATCGATGGGGAACATGCCGGCGCAATCGCCGATACCGAGCACCTTGTTGCCTGTGAGCATCCAGTGGACATAGCCCTCCAGGGTGGTCATATAGTCGATCCTTCCCACATGCTCTTCGTTGTTGAGGATCGCCTGATAAAGATGGGCGATGCTCCAGCGCTGGGGAATGTTGAATCCGAACAGTTCGGAAAGCTTGTCGGAAGCCTCTCCGGTGATGGTGTTTCTCCATGTCCTGAAAGGAACAAGGATGTTGTTGTTCTTGTCAAACACCATGTAACCGTGCATCATAGCACTTATGCCCATGGCCGATACGGTGGTCAGTTCCTCGTCATATTTGTTCATGACGTCTGCCGCAAGATTTTTGTAGCAGTCTCTGAGGCCGTCCCAGATCTCATTCACCGAATAAGTCCAGATGCCGTCCACGAGCTTGTTTTCCCACTCGTGATCACCCGATGCGATGGGAATGTAGTTGCCGTCGGTAAGGACGGCCTTTATCCTCGTTGAGCCGAGTTCTATGCCCAGGTATGTCTTTCCTGAGCGGATCACTTCACGTGCGTTCTTTTTGTCCATCGTTTTTCCCCGTTTTATATGTTTATTGCTCTGCCTTGGCTTTTTCTTCCGCAGCTTTCTTGTCCTCGGCAGCCTTCTTTTCTTCGGCGGCCTTTTTCTTTGCGGCTTCGGAAACTATCTTGTTCACCGCGTCGATCTCGTCGCTCACGAGTGCATCTTGATCTATGACGATGATGAGTCTTCCCGCGGAGTTGATGATGCCCTTTGCATACGCGGTAGAGCCGTTCCTTGCCACTTCAGGCATCCCTTTATCCCCGTTTCCGGGGCTTATTATATCGTTTACGGCATCGACCCTGAAACCGATCTTGCCATCTTTAAGACGAGTGATGAGTATGTTCGTGCCGGGCTTAAACGGTTCCTCAGTCCCGCCGAACTTGGTCTTCAGACTGTAGATCGGTATGGTCTCTCCGCGGAGCACAACTATGCCCGGAATGACATTTCCGACACGCGCAGCCGTATTTATGCCGTCTACCGTCTCGATCCCGAGAACGTCTCCGACATTAAGCGCGTAATTTCCGCTTCCCACTTTGAAAACAAGATACTGTTCTGCCACGCTCATCCTTAGTCCTCCTTCAAGCAGGTATCATCAGTCATTTCCGGCTTTTTCTCCGGTAACGAGCCATTTGAGATAAGCATTTGTGAAAAGATCGAGATTTCCGTCAAGTACCGAATCGGCATTTCCCGTTTCGGCATTTGTCCTGTGGTCCTTCACCATGGTATAAGGCTGGAGCACATAGGATCTGATCTGACTTCCGAAATTCACGTCTCTTACTTCGCCGCGGATGCCCGATTCCTTTTGCTCATTCTCCTGCTGCTTCATGAGGAGGAGCTTTGCTTTCAGCATCTGCATGGCCTTGTCCTTGTTCTGGAACTGTGAACGTTCGTTCTGGCACTGTACCACGATACCTGTAGGATAGTGCGTGATACGGATGGCGGAGGACGTCTTGTTTACGTGCTGTCCGCCTGCGCCGCTGGAATGGTATGTATCGATCCTCAGGTCGGCTTCGTTGATCTCGATGTCGATATCTTCCTCGATATCGGGCATGACGTCACAAGAAACAAACGAGGTCTGTCTCTTTCCGGCCGCATTGAAAGGAGACATGCGCACAAGACGGTGGATGCCGTGTTCAGACTTTAAGTGTCCGTACGCGTTCTCACCCTTGATCTCAAGTGTGACGGACTTGTAGCCCGCCTCGTCTCCTTCAAGGAAATCGAGCATTTCGCACGAATATCCCTTTTTCTCGGCATAGCGCATGTACATCCTGCAGAGCATGGATGCCCAGTCGCAGCTTTCGGTGCCGCCCGCGCCCGCATGCAATGTCAGGATCGCATTGTCTTTGTCATATGGTCCGGAAAGGAGTGTGGTAAGTCGCAGTGTTTCATAGTGCTCGACAAATTTATCGAGTGCCTCCTGGACTTCCGGAACGATCGCGGGATCGTTCTCCTCATACCCCATGTCAAGGAAGACCTGCACGTCTTCAAACTCCGATTCGAGCTGTTTATAGTCGTTCACGGTGTTTTTCAGAGTGTTGAGTTCCTTTACATATTCCTGGGATTTCTCAGGTGAGTCCCAGAAACCGGGCTCATTCATGATATTTTCTATTTCCTGGATCTTCTCGCGTTTGTTAGCGAGGTCAAAGTGAATCCCCCACTTCGACTAAAGGCTTTTTGTATGTGTTGAGTGTATACTTGATCTGGTCAAGTTCAACCATAGCCTGTCACCACCTTTTTTATGATTTTTGATATGTATATGAATCCTGTGCTATCTTCCGCAACAGAATTTATATTTCTTTCCCGATCCGCAAGGGCAGGGATCGTTTGGCATTATCTTCTTTGTCGCGCGTTTTACGGGACCTTTTACAGCCGTATCGTCACGGTTGGTTCCGGTGATCTTTGCCACTTCCTCACGCTCGACCTTCTGCTCGACCTTGATATGCATGAGTACCTGAACGGTTTCCTCGGCAATGGCCGCTTCCATGTCGTCAAACATGTCATAGCCCTGCATCTTGTATTCCTGAACAGGATTCTTCTGGCCGTAAGCCTGAAGTCCGATACCCTGTTTCAGCTGCTCCATGTCGTCGATGTGGTTCATCCACTTACGGTCGATGGCTCTGAGGAGGATGACACGCTCAACCTCACGAAACTGCTCCTTCTGAGGGAATTCCGCCTCTTTTGACTCATAGAGGGCAAGCGCTTTCTCCTTGAGGCTCTGCATGAGTTCCTTCTTGGTGTAGTGCTTTATCTGCTCCTCGGTAAGGCTTACGGGCTCAAGCGGTATGATGGGAAGAAGGAGGTTGTTGAGCTCGTTGATATCCCATTCTTCGGGCAGGCTGTCTTCTCTGATGCATGTGTCCACAGCGCCTTCGACAACTTCCGTGATCATCTTGACGATGGAAGGTCTCATGCTCTCGCCGTCAAGAACTTTGCGGCGTTCACTGTAGATTATCTCTCTCTGCTCGTTATTTACGCGGTCATACTCGAGAAGGTTCTTTCTGATGCCGAAGTTGTTGCTCTCAATCTTTTTCTGGGCGCGCTCGATGGCATTGGAGAGCATCTTGTGATGAAGCTCCTCGCCCTCGGGGAAACCGAGTGAATTGAATATCCTCATGAGATTCTCAGAACCGAAAAGTCTCATAAGATCGTCTTCGAGGGAAATGTAAAATCTCGATTCGCCGGGGTCACCCTGACGGCCTGCACGGCCTCGCAGCTGGTTGTCGATACGTCTCGACTCGTGACGCTCCGTGCCTATGATCTTGAGACCTCCGAGTTCCACAACGCCTTCACCGAGCTTGATATCGGTACCACGGCCCGCCATGTTGGTCGCGATCGTGACCGCGCCCTTCTGGCCGGCTTCGGCAACTATCTCAGCCTCAAGCTCATGGAATTTTGCGTTCAGGACTTTATGAGGCACGCCGCGTTTTCTGAGGTGTTCGCTTATCTCTTCGGACGATTCGATGGTGACGGTTCCGACAAGCACCGGCTGCCCGGTCTTGTGTGCCTCAACGACTGCCTCAGTGATGGCATTCAGCTTTTCGCGTTTTGTCTTGAATACCGCATCATCGTAGTCTTTACGGATAACGGGAACGTTTGTGGGCACTTCGATGACGTCCATTCCGTAGATCTCACGGAATTCCTGTTCCTCGGTGAGCGCCGTACCGGTCATTCCGCACTTTTTCTCGTATTTGTTGAAGAAGTTCTGGAAAGTGATGGTAGCCATGGTCCTCGACTCACGCTTTACCTTCACGTGCTCTTTTGCCTCGATGGCCTGATGGAGGCCGTCGGAATAACGTCTTCCGGGCATTATACGTCCGGTGAAATCGTCTACGATGAGCACTTCATCGTCCTTTACCACATAGTCCTTGTCGCGGAACATGAGATAGTGCGCACGGAGCGCAAGGATGATGTTGTGCTGGATCTCGAGATTTTCGGGATCTGCAAGGTTTTCTATCCTGAAGAACTGCTCAACCTTTCTCACACCTTCTTCGGTGAGGTTGACGTTCTTGTCTTTTTCATTGACTATGAAATCTCCGGTCTCCTGGAAGTCCTCTCCCATGATGATATCCATCTTGGAAAGTTCCTTTTCGGTACCTTTTTTGAGCTGTCCGGCAAGAATGTCGCAGGCCTCGTAAAGCCTGGTGGATTTGCCGCTCTGTCCGGAAATGATGAGAGGTGTCCTCGCTTCATCGATGAGGATAGAGTCGACCTCGTCTATGATCGCGTAAGGAAGTCCGCGCATAACAAGGTTTTCCTTGTAGATCACCATGTTGTCACGCAGATAGTCAAATCCGAGTTCGTTGTTTGTGGCGTATGTGATGTCGCAGGCGTACTGTTCTCTGCGTTCTTCCGGTGTCATGGAATTCAGTATGCATCCGACGGTGAGTCCTAAGAAACGATGGACCTGTCCCATCCACTCCGCGTCACGCTTTGCAAGGTAGTCATTTACCGTAACGACATGCACGCCTTTGCCGGTGAGCGCATTGAGGTAGGAAGGAAGCGTTGCAACAAGGGTCTTTCCTTCACCTGTCTTCATCTCGGTGATACGTCCCTGGTGAAGGACGATGCCGCCGATAACCTGTACTTTATAGTGCTTCATTCCGAGCGTTCTCGCCGCCGCTTCGCGCACGACAGCATAGGCTTCAGGCAGGATATCGTCAAGCGTCTCTCCTGCTTCAAGCCTCTTTTTGAACTCTCCGGTCTTTCCTTTAAGCTCTTCATCCGACAGAGCGGCCATTGCTCCGTCGAGCGCCATTACCTTATCTGCCAGCGGTCTTATCCGCTTTAATTCTCTCTCGCTGTGGGTTCCGAATATTTTTGTCGCAATACTCAAGATCTTATGCCTCCGAAAAACTTCTGGTCGATCGCACGGAAACAAATGTATCAGTTCACGGGTGCAATCTTAATTATTATATCATTTAACGGGCATTATATCAAACACTATTTTTGCGTTGACACTGTGCCTTTTTCAGAGTTTTCCACAGGGCAATGCCCTAAAAATAACAACGATTCGGACTTTTCAACCGAGTTTTCCACATTCTCCACATTTCGAGACTATACGTTTAGAATCAAAAAGCCCATCATTCGATGGGCTTGTATCTGTTCCAGACTTTGTCGGCACCGCAGACATGTTTTGTGCCGTCGTCATCCTCGATGATGTAATCACCCTCTCCGATGAATATCCTGCCTCTTCTGTTGAGTATAAAGGGACACACGACAGATCCGTCAGGGCGTTCTATGCGCACCAGTGAATCCGTTACGATCCATCCTTTGGTCACAACATCATGCCACAGTTCAAATCCATCTTCCATGCCTTTTCCCTGCTCATACAGATAAACGTCTGCGTTAAACGGAACTCTGCTACATTTCATATATGTCACCTCCTTACTCCGGGATAGTCATATCGATTCATGATACATTGTATTCCCGCAGCTGTGGATTCTCAAGGAAATAAGCGTGTAAAAAGCATAAAAATAATATAAATTCCGCTATTTTGTAAGCACATACTGGGAAATGATGCGCCCGAGCGCCGCAATGTCAAAGTTGCCCTTGAACTCGAACTTTGCGGTGAAGCCGTTGTTGAATGTCAGGAAAAGTTCTGTGTCGGGGAATATCTCTATAAAGCCCTGTGTCTGCACCGCAAAATACTGGATGTTGGCATAGGGCATCGAGGTAAAGGATTTTCTTTTTCCGGTAACGCCCTGCACATCGATGGCTATGATGCGTTTGTTTGTGAAGATCAGCTGGTCGCGGATCGTCTTGAATGCCGCGAGTGCCTTTTCTCCGTCAACAAACAGGGCCTCGACCTCCTTTTTCACATTTTCGAGTTCAATGGGATGAAGATTGAAAACCGAACCGTCGTTAAAGTTTATCATATGCGTTCCTCCTTACAGGTGACAGTTTGTCTTGCGTCATATCGAAAAAATGCTCTCAAGCAGAAGAAAGTTTTCTTTTCCCGAGAGTTCATGGTCAAAATGGCTTTCCGGGTCGACTGCGAGCCACTCTTTTATCACTTCGGACTCCTCGTCGCTTTTTTTGATGTTTGTAAATTCCTTGGGTTCTTCAAAATACGAGAAAAGTATGTCCTCGTGCAGCGCTATGAACTGGAATCTGTCGCCTTTAAGCAGGCCTTCTTCCACTATGGCTTTGTGGAAATACACGTAGGAAAAAAGTTTGTCATGCTTAAGATATGCGATCCTTCCGCGTCTCGTCTTTTTTTCGGGAGCATCCTCCGCCGTGCGCCAGCTTTCCGGGTCTTTCGGAACATCGTGCCAGTAAATGGGGTACATATAGCACCATGCTCTGTCTTTGTCGCGTTCCGGCCACAGTTTCAAAAGCTTTGAGGTATTTGCAAAAATGTCCTCGGGCTCAAGAGTCTCATCCACAGTCTCAAGATACAGAAAAAGCATGTCTTCATGGACATAGACCGAAGCGGAGATCACTCTGCCGCCGCTTTTCAGGTTTTCGGCTGCCTCTCTGTCATTCCCGAATGCCTTTTTTATTTCGTCGATGCTTGCGTTTATCTTTGCGCGATAGTTTCGTCTTATCATGATCTTTTCCTCCTCAGCGTCTGCTCCATTGTATCATACTTTCAGACAGAGTTCCATGTTGCCCAACAAACTTCTTTCAATACAGCGCCAAATATGTTATGATTTAAAAGTCGTGGCAAATAAGGCACGACATGGGCTTAAAGCCCGAAACTATATATGGGGAGGCAAAAATGAATCTCAAGCAGTACATGCGCGAAAACTTCACCGAAGTGCGCCATACCACTCTGAATCCCAAAGGTCCCGGCGCGGTCAGGATCCACCTTATCCCGCCTAAATTTGATGATAACAAGCCCGCAGCAAGCGTCGCAATAATCAACGGCCAGGACATCATCCCTGTGAACTACGCCTGGAGCGTATTGCTCGCGGAATTCATAAACGAAGTCAACAAGTATCACGGACGGGAAGTCTCAGACGAAGACGTTTCAAATATCCTGAACGCGACCTGCAAAAACGTGAAAAAGGTATTTCCCGTCATCTCCAAAAAGCGCATAAAAAACGACATCCGCACCATGATGGAGACCTTCGAGCAGGTAGCATACGGCAAAGAAGTCACCACCGACATCGGATATATGAACATCGGCGAATACTCTGAGCACATGAAAGCCCCTCACCGCATGGACATCATGGTGAGTGCGATGGAAAAGCAGGGCCACTGGAACTGCAATCAATGCTGCGTACACTGTTACGCCGCAGGCCAGACAGACTCCGCAGAGCCCGAGCTTACGACCGAACAGTGGAAAAAGATCCTTGACAGCCTGAAAGAGATCGGCATCCCTCAGGTAACCTTTACCGGCGGAGAGCCCACAATGAGAGACGACCTCTTTGAACTCATCGACCACGCAAGATGGTTCATCTCAAGGCTCAACACAAACGGTATAAAACTCACGAAAGAATATTGCAAAAAGCTTCACGACTGCGAGCTTGACAGCGTTCAGATAACCTTTTATTCACACGACAGGGAAACGCACAACCGCCTGGTCGGCGGAGACCACTTTGACGAGACCGTTTCAGGCATCGAAAACGCGCTTGAAGCAGGCATCTCATTAAGTGTCAACACCCCGCTCTGCACGCTCAACAAAGACTATACCGAGACCTTGAAATTCCTTAAGTCCAAGGGAGTCACCTATGTGACCTGTTCAGGACTCATAACCACAGGAAATGCGCTGAAAGAAAATTCCGAAGCACTGCAGCTGTCCACGGAAGAAATAAAAAAGGTACTCTCGGAAGCCACAGATTACGCCTATGCAAACGGCATGGAGATAAGCTTCACCTCACCCGGCTGGATAGAGGGATCGTTCTTTGAAGCACACGCCCTCAACACTCCGAGCTGCGGCGCATGCCTCAGCAACATGGCGATCACCCCCGGCGGAAACGTCGTTCCCTGCCAGAGCTGGCTTTCCGGAAAGCCCCTCGGAAACATCCTTAAGGACTCCTGGGAATCGATCTGGAACAACGAAGAATGCATAAAGCACAGAAAACACTCGGCGCTCATGAACGGCGACTGCCCGCTGAAAAAGCCCGCCGGCTCAGCCAAAACAAACAATGAGGGAGGACAGGACAAATGAAAAAAAGACTGATCGCCATCCTCTCGATACTCATGGCATTCCTTGTGCTCCTTCCTTCAAAGGCCGCAAGCGCAAAGAATCCCACCGACGAGATCCTTGATTATGTGATCACGATCGACGTAAATGAAGACGCTTCGCTCAATATGTATTATCACATTGAGTGGAAAGTGCTTGAAGACGACATCGGCGCCCTCGAATGGGTAAAGATCGGCATTCCGAACGACCACTATGTCTCCTGCACGCCGGCAAGCGATAACATCAAAAAGATCAACATGAGCGGCTCCTACGCAAATATCTATTTCAAGCAATCCTATCACAAAAACGAGGTAGTGAGCTTTGATTTCCTGCTTGTTCAGGAATACATGTACGAGATGAACGTACTCACCGAAGGAGAGTCCGTGTTCTACTTTATCCCCGGCTGGTTTGAAGAATTTGCGGTCGATCATGTGGAAGTAAGGTGGAACTCCGACAAGGTCCTCTCCCACTCCCACGCCGATTCCGAAGAAGACGGCAGGATCATCTGGACCGGAAGCCTCAAAGCCGGACAGAAGCTAAACGAGATACAGGTTACATATTCCAACGACGCATTCTCCTTCGATGAGTCAAAAGCACGCAACAACGACGGCTGGGATTTTGGGACGATCGTCGTAATGATCATCGTGGTCGGCTCTCTTATGCTTGGCGTCGTAGTCCCGATCCTCCTTGTGATCGTAGTGATCGCAATGTCATTCAAGAAAGGTTCCGGACTCACCACTCCGGGCGAGACCAAGAAAAAGATCACCCGCACACTCATCAAATACTATCCGACCTGTCCCGGCTGCGGTGCCGCAAGGCCGGAAAATGCTGACAAGTGCGAATATTGCGGAAGAAGTTTCATAGAAAGCGAAGAGATCCTCGAGGAAAAAGAAGTCGAGGATCCCAAGAAATATTCAACGGAAGGCACCTTCAAGTACGGCAGCTCTCCCAATACTTATGTGAGAGTACACGTTGTACCCATAGTAACACATTCAACCACGACACGTTCTTCAGGCAGTTCTTCCCACAGAAGTTCCTGCGCCTGCGCACATTCCTGTGCCTGTGCCTGTGCCTGCGCCTGTGCGGGCGGCGGACGTGCCGGATGCTCCACAAAGGATTTTTACAACACAGGCCTAAAGCTCTCTCAGCTTGAGAAAAAGACCAAACGCTGAATCAGTTGTTTTTAAGATGTGCAAAAGGATCTTCATGATCCACGGCCGTGACCGTCTCGGTAACGGTCTCACCCAAAGCGTTCACATGCTGCATCTCGTAGGTGACTACGGGATGCAGTTTTATTCCGGAAAGAGTGTTTCCATACGCATCGGCCGCATTTTCGGAGATCTTCATCGCGATGTCCGTCGCTATGAGTTCAGCTATTCTTTCAGACCCGCGGTAGGAAGAATGCAGACTGTCCACGCTCTTGTTGTTAGCAAAGTCATAGATATGATAGGTCTGCTCAACGTAGGTCCTTCCCACTTTTTGATACCACTGAGCGGTGAGCTCCGCATTGTCTATGAGAAATGTGCCGGTTTCCTTTGCAAGGTTCCTGATGGTCACCATAAACGCATTGAGTCCCGACCCTTCAGGCTTGTCAAATTCTCCTATCTCACGCCCGTCGGCGCTCTTCCAGAATTTCGCTGTCTGCTGGCTTGTCACAAGTACCGGGATCACACCGATCTCGCGGCATTTGGTGAGCATGAGTCTCAGGTATTCTTCCATCTCCTCGGTGCTCGAGTATGTCCTGTCGTTGATGCCTTCCTGGATGATGAAATAGTCTCCTGCCTGTGCATTGTTGAGGATCCCCTGAAAATAGCCCTCATACCAGCTTTTTGCATAAGTGCCGCCGGCTCCGAGGCCGTCAACTATCACCTCATCAGTTGTAAAATATCCGAACACCTGTCCCCATCCGGTCTGAGCTTCCCCCGGACCGGGCTCTGTGCGGAGCAGGTTTTCTCTCGGGTAATAGGTCTGGATCGTTGAATCTCCCGCTATGTAGATATGTGTTTTTCTCGGAACGAGTGACGAAACACGGGCAAATTCGATGTAGGACACAACTGTGTCCCCGACCATCGAAAACCTTGCTTCGCCCCCTGTAACCACGATGTCTTTTGCCGAAAAAGTGAGGTCCGATCCCTTTCTTCCGGTGCCGCCTATCCCCACATTCACGCCGAAAGCGCCGTCGTTTATGCAAAGCGTGGAACGTGCCTGTTCTGCCTTTCGCACCGTAACATCATAGAATCCGTCGGGAAGCGCCGCAACAAAATAGTTCTCGGAGCTCCTGAGTTTCACACCCTTTGTGTCACTGTCCACGTTCCCGATAAAACCGGCATCACAGGTCTCATCATACTTGGTCGTCCACGGCACCTTGATGAATCCGTCCTCTTCGGTGTTTTTATCTTTTCCGAGGCTGTACTTAAAAACAACCGAGACCTCTGCCGCTGCCGCAGGCTTTGAAAACTCAAGCTTCAAAACGCCGTTTTCCGCTTTTGAGGTAAAAACTTCCGCCTCACCGTCGGTAAACACGACAGTCACCCTGAAATCGGCATTCACACCGTATGTCTTCATTCCCGAGACATCGACTGCCGTTTCTGTGGCACCGTTTAGTTCTGTGTTCACATACGTGTATTCCGAAAGATCATAGGTTCTTGTCACCCTTGTGGGTTCAGGTGTCGGAGAAGGCTCCTGAAGTTCCGGTGTCTCAGTCGCTTTCGGGCTTTCGGTAGGTAAAGCTACCCCGGTATCCTCCGGCGCTGTGCTCGTCACAACAGCCTCCGGAGTCGGAGTGACATCATTGTTTCCCTTATTTCCACATGCGGCCGCAAGGACAAAAAGCCCTGCGACCGCTGCCATCAAATATCTCTTATGCATCTCTTGCCTCTGTATCATCGGTCTTTGTTCCCTGCATCTCAAGCTGCGCGGTGACAAGACCGTAGTATATGCCTTTCTTTTCCATAAGCTCATTATGCGTTCCCACTTCAGCGATCCTGTGTCCGTCGATCACCACAAGACGATCCGCGTTTTTGAGTGTGGACAGGCGGTGCGCTATCGCAAACGTGGTCTTGCCGTCAGTAAGGCGCTGCAGAGCGGTCTGGATGAGATATTCGCTCTCGGTGTCGAGGCTCGCCGTGGCCTCATCGAGGATCAGTATCCTGGGGTCGTTGAGAATCGCTCTTGCGATCGCTATCCTCTGCCTCTCGCCGCCCGACAGATTGTGTCCCTTTTCACCGACGTACGTATTGTAGCCATCGGGAGTCTTCAGGATGAAATCGTGCGCATTCGCCATCTTTGCGGCCCTTATCACTTCTTCGACAGTGGCATCGCGCTTTGCAAACTTTATGTTGTTCAATATGGTGCCGGAGAAAAGGAAGGTCTCCTGCAGCACCACGCCTATCTGCGAATGGTAGTCCGCAGTCTTTATGTCTTTTATGTTGATGCCGTCTATAAGTATCTCACCGTCATTCACATCATAAAGATGCATGATGAGGTTTATCATGGTGGACTTTCCGGTGCCCGACGCTCCGACAAGGCCTATCATCTCGCCCTGTCTGACTTTAAGATCCACATGCTCCAGCACGGGCTCATAAGTCTTGTAGCCGAATGTGACATCCTTAAACTCGACATCTCCCTGAACGCGGTGCTTTACTGCCTTTGCAGAGTCGGCTATCCTCGGCTCCTGGTTCATCACATCGCTTATCCTCTCAACAGAGGTCACAAGGTTCATGAGGTGCCTCGGGAGATTTGAAAGCCATCCGAAGTATGAATACATCATCGTGGTATAGCTTACAAACTGCATCAGCTCACCGATCGTCTTTTCTCCGTGGAGGATACTCTTTCCACCGAAAAACGTGATCATGTAAACACCTACGCCCATAAGGAACTGCATGATGGGGAAAAGGATCGCAAAGAAGGTCTCGTTCCTTCTCTGTGTCAGCGCGTAACTGTCCGCCGCCTCGTTGAAACGCACGGATTCGTCATATTCCTTGCCGTAGGATTTTACGACAGACATTCCCGAAAGGACATCTCGAAGGTTTGAATTGATCTTGTCCTCTTTCTTACGCTGCATGTGGAAGCGTCTGTGGATGTTGTGCCTGAAAAATACGGCGATCCCGATGGACACAGGTATGAACACAAATGACAAAAGCGCGAGCTTCCAGTCAAGTACGAGCATGTAGACCACAACGCTTATCAGGATGATCAGCACCGTGAAAAGGTTGCAGAACGGTCCGGCCATGAAATCGCTCACTCTCATAGTGTCACGGAGCACACGGTTCATAAGGTCGCCCGGCTTTCTCTCGTCAATGAACGAAAGCGACAATGTCTGTATCTTTCCGTACAGTTTCTGCCTGAGATCGGTGCTCACTATAGTACCGAGTTTTGAGCAGGAATAGTTTTTAAGGACGTTTATCACAGCGGACGCCATGCTGATTGCAAACATCAGGATGAGGCACAATCCCGCCGCCCCAAAGGTCCCGTTGGGATCTGTGAGTATGTTGTCCACAAGATATTTTTGCACCTCAGGATGCAGGATGGTGACCAGGGATGAAAGGAGCATCAGCACAAGTATCCCCGCAAACTGCAGTTTGTAGGGGCGTGCAAGGTCTATGATCTCACTCGAAAGTCCTTTTTGCTTTTTTGCGCAGTGCGGGCATTCTCTGGTCCCCGGGAGCGCGCGGCCGCATTTTGGACAGATCTTTTCGTACTCCTCGCTCTTCACCCTCTCGTCCGAGCCTGAGATAAGGAGCCTGCAGCCCCTTGCAACATATGCAAATCTTGCAAGGTGATGCGCGGAAAATCTCACCACGACCTCAGCTTCTCCGGTCACTTTGGGCACAACGTAAAGAACGCCGCAGGACACGCCGTTTTCGCTCTTTACGTCCAAAAGACCGCATATATCATATTCTTTTTTTACCGCGCCGTTTTCATATGCCACAAGCCTGTCTTTTGTAACGACGAGCCATGCATCCTTCTGATAAAGCCCGGAAGCCGTGATATCATAGGGCACGCTGTAGTAGATCTCGTCGTTCGTGGTAAGTCCGAGTGCGGACAAAATGCCGGCCGGCAGTTCGTTTTTCAGTATCACTTTTTTTCTCCCTTTTTTGAGGGCCAATTGACTACAGGAACAGGTCTATCTTTTTTCTCTCCGTTGCGGAAAGCTTGGTAACGTCAGGTATCTCAAAGCGGTTCTCGTCAAGATCGGATATGATGATCCTGGTCTCTGTGAGATGGACCACGTCACTTCCGCCCATGTGGATGGTGAACCTGCACTCACCGCGGTCGGTCATTACGTCAAAGTAAGCATAACCGTATTCGTCTTTTACGTTGATTATCTTTGTGATGACAGGCGTGAAATACCTGAGATTAAGCTGTTCTTCAAGCATTTTACGGGTATCCGCGTCAAGTGACGACATATCCTCGATGATGCCTATCTCCTTGGAACGCTCCTCAGTGGTGCGGATGGAGATAAAATGCCCGGGATCGGTAAAAGGAAACATCCTCACGACCTGTACCCTGGGATACTTTTCTCCGCCTGTCTCAAGGCTCACAAAACCGCCCGCTGTGCGCGTGAACTTTGCGTTTTCGGGAGTGAGCATGTTTATGCGGAGCATCTCCTCGGTCTCTTTTTCCATTTGTTCAAGATCGAATTCTTTTTCTTCCATTTTTTACTCCCTAAGTGCCAGAGCTTTGGTCTGGAGCTCCATGAGCTTGAAATATGTGCCTTTTAAGTCTTTAAGTTCTTCGTGGGTGCCGCGTTCCGTGATCTCGCCGTTGTCAAGCACGCACAGGAAATCGGCGTCTCTCAGCGTTGAAAGGCGGTGCGCTATGGAGATCGTGGTGCGCCCCTTTACCAGATAATTTATCGATGTCTGGATGGCTCGCTCGGTCTCTGTGTCCACGGAGGCTGTGGCCTCGTCGAGAATGAGGATCTTTGGATCCGCAAGGATGGCGCGCGCTATGGAGATCCTCTGTCTCTCACCGCCGGAAAGCTCTCTTCCAGACGCGCCCACAACGGTGTTGTAACCGTCCGGGAGCCTCATGATGAACTCATGCGCACTTGCGAGCTTTGCGGCTCTGATGATCTCCTGCTTTGTGGCCGAGGAATTTGCATATGCTATGTTTTCTTCCACGGTCCCCATAAAGATATAGGTTTCCTGTGAGACCATAGCAACGTTTCTTCTAAGGTCCCTGAAAGCGAGTTCTTTTATGTCTATCCCGTCTATCAGTATGCTTCCCTCTTCGGGATCGTACATACGTGAAATGAGATTTACAAGCGTGGTCTTTCCCGCGCCGGATCTTCCGACGATACCGAGCATGCTGCCCGCGGGTATCGTAAGATTTATGTTCTTAAGGACCGGCCTGTTTACTTCATAGCCGAAGGTCACATTCTTCAGTTCGATGCTTCCTTCCACTTTTTCAAGAGGAACAGGGTTTTCGGCCTCTGTGACCTCAGGTACCGCGTCGATTATCTCAAACATACGCTGGGCGGCGTTCATGCTGTCCGCCCACGCCCTGAATATCCAGGACGCAAAGCGCATGGGGCCGTCAAGCTGTGAAACGTAGCCGGTAAAGGTGATGAGCACGCCGAGTGCCATGGTGTGCCTTCCGAGGATAAAGAAAGCGCCGAGAGCCCAGATCAGAATTCCCGCTCCGCCATGTGCAAAAGAGAAAACAAGCGTGTTGTAGTTTTCAAGTCCCACAATGGACATCTCGGCGTCTTTAAGACGCTTGTTCGTGCCAACGAACCTGTTCTCTTCGTTTTCTTCCTGTCCGAAGGCCTTTACCACTCTGGCTCCGGTGAGGTTGTCATTGACCTGGCTGTTGATGCTTCGTTCGGCTCTGTGCCTCTTTCCGAACGCATTCCAGAAGCGGGGCCTTATGTAGAAGGAGAAGATGAAAGCGATAGGCTCAAGCACGAGCGCCACAAGCGCCATCTTCCAATTGATCTTAAACATCACCGCAAATGTGGTGATAAGCGTGAATGCGTGAATGAAAATATAGGGCACCTGATCGATGAAAAAGCCCGCGACACGTTCAGCATCGCTCAGGACTCTTGTCATCAGGCTTCCTGTCTGCCTGCTCTTGAAAAAGCTGATGGAAAGCTTTCCCATCACGTTGAAAATGTCCTTTTTCATATCGCAGACCACCCGCGACACTATCCTCGCCGTGAACACACCTTGCAGGATGGTAAGAAGCTGTCCCATGAGACGCGCCATGAACATGGTGAGTATCACAAAAAACAGAGCGAGCACAAAGTCCCCGTTTTTGATGCCGACTGAAAGCAGGAAATCCTCGTTTTTCGTAAGGACATAGTCATAGAGCACGGTACCGTTAAGATACGGCCATACGAGGTTTAACAGCGCGACCAGAAGGTACATCAGCACCATCAGCGCCATGAGTGCCTTGTATCTTGCAAAATATTTGAAGGTGCGGACGAAAATGGTCTTTCTGTCTATGCATCTCGGGCAGACCTTGCGGTCCTTGTTGGGATACATCATTCCGCAGATTGGGCAGTATTCGTCCTCTTCGTTTTCGGGGCCTCCCGGGCCACCGTGTCCGCCAAAGCCACGGGGACCGCCGGGACCGTGTCCTCCTATCGGAAGCTTGTGTTTTTCCTTGCCGGGAGCACCTTCCTCTCCCTCCGGGAATTTTTCCTCCCTGCCGGGAAGCCGGTCAAATTCCCTGACAAACTTGTGCATCTTTCTCCTGTGGAGATTGGAAAAAACGCAGGCCACACGCTCAATGCCGTTTTCGTCCTCCATGATGAGGAGGCTGATCGCGACCTGAGGCTCTATCTTGAGTTTTTTGATACTGTCGTTTTCAAATACAGTGCATTTCCAGTCGAAGTCACGTTCGCGCTCCATATCCTTTATGGAGAGGTAGCCCTTGAAATTTCTGGGTTCCCTGCTCTCGCTTTCTGCGGCGAATACAAATAAATGTTTTTCCGTAAGCACAATAAAGCCGTCGGCATACTGACACGCCTCATTCATGTCAGTTGCCGCGGCCGCAACTATCCTCTCATTCTCTGCGCCTTTTTCCGAAACGATCTGTCTGATCGCTTTGGGAACTCTGGGTTCCTCTTTTTTGGGCGCTTCGTTCAAATTGTTTTCGTTCATGATCCCCTTTTTTCATTTTCCCGGATCCCTGTCCGGGCGTTCAGGCCGGTCTTTAAAGCAACACGCGAATTGTATCATACTCCAGAATAAATAGCAAGAAAAGCGTCCGCCTTTGCAAGCAGGTCCTTCAGGTTCTGATACTGAAAGCAGGAAAGTGCCTCCTCGTACTTGCACAATCTGATCTGGCTGATCTCTTCATCCTGTTTTTTATAGTCAAAACTGTCGATCCGCCCGACAAAATGGATCACCTGCTTGTATTTGTCACAATCAGACATGTAGTAGGCCATCTCGTCCCTGAATCCGTCAAGTATCTCTGCCTTGATGTTCGTCTCTTCCATGCACTCGCGAAGTGCCGTCTCCCGCTCGGTCTCGTTTTCTTCGACATGTCCCTTTGGGAAGCAGACAACATCGTTCGTCTGCCTGATCAGCAGGTAATATATCTCGTTGTCTTTAACAGTAAAAGGAACTATCCCGCATGATTTCTGGGCTTTGAGGCACCAGAGCAGGCTGTTTCGTATGAGTTTCCCATATTCCGGCTGCTTAAACTGTTCTGCGGTATGTCCCGGAGAAAGATAGACAACGCGGCCCTTTCCGACTTCCCTGCACCATGCCGCGGGATAAAGCTCATCCCTGTATCTGTAGTTCATAAGCAATGTACGGGGTCCGTCACAAAGATCGAATTGATACGGTTCTTCTTTCAGTTCGAAAGGGGAAATCTCTTCTGTGATCCGATGCTGAGTAAAAGTATATTTAAGGATCTCCTGCTCGGGATGGGAAACAAAGCTCCCGCCGATAAGTTCCTTCAATTTCTCATTTTTTGCGATGCATATGCCATTATGCAGCACAAGCAGCGCTCCGCCGTTTTTCACATAGCGGTCAAGCGCTTCCGCTTCAGCGTCTCCTATCTCACGATCCCAGATATCAAGAAACGAGATAACGCAGTCATATTGTGATGCGTTTCGCAGTTCCTCCACCTTGTCGGTCACAATCAGCTCACCGATATCACCAAAGATCGCCCTGAGTATGTCTTCCACAGGATCCAGCGGATGATACGGTGCTTCGTGCGCATAGGTCCCAAGCAGTAAAAAAGCATGTTCTTTCATTTATTCCCTCCGTTGTATTTGCTCCGTCGCTGCTCCTTCA
>JAEENL010000134.1 GCA_016283775.1 Lachnospiraceae bacterium
CGAGCATTATCGCGATATCGTAGGCCTTAAAGCAGTTGATGGTCAGCATGACGACAACGAAAAACGTTGTGGCGCCGAGCTGGGGCCAGGTCACATAGCGGAACTTGTTCCAGGTGCCCGCTCCGTCAAGAGCCGCCGCCTCGTAGAGCTCAGCCGGAACGCCCTGCAGGCCCGCAAGGTAGATCACCATGTAATAGCCCATGTATTTCCATACACTGAAAAGTATCATCGATATCAGCACAAGGCTTCCCGAGAACCACTGCGGAAGGTTTTCCGAAGCGACATGGAAGGTGTTGAAAAGAATGCTGTTTACAGGACCCTTGGAAGGATGAAAGAGCATCTTCCACACGGCCGTTATGGCTACGAGCGAAGCAACATATGGGAAAAACGAAAGAGTCCTGAACAACCCTCTTCCGATAACTTTCTGATTGAGGATGACCGCGAGAAAAAGAGCCGCGACCATAGTGAGCGGCACGGTACCCAGGCAGTAGATAACCGTATTCTTAAGAGCCGCCTTGAAAAATGTGTCTCCGAAAAGCTTTTTGAAATTTTCTATCCCCGCAAATTCTATGGGGTTGCTCCCGTCCCACTTAAGGAACGCAAGCGAGAACGCAAAAACGATGGGGATCAGCGTGAAAACGCAAAACCCTATGAAGTTCGGAGCTATGAACGAATATGCCACGAGCGTGCGTCTTGTTTTTTTACTGAGAAGAGGTTTCTTCATTGTCTCCCCCGATCACTGTCTTTTTAAATTTTCCCCTCCCTTCGCATATGCAAAGAGAGGGGATCCTTATTTACGATATCAGTTTTCAGATCACTGTGCAAGTATCTTTGCAACTTCGTCGTTCATGGCCTTGATGCCTTCGTCGATGGTCTTCTCACCGGTCATGATGCTGCCGTGATAAGAATCGAGAACCGAGTTGATCTCGGAAACGTGCTTGCCGTAAGGAACCTCAAGGTAGAGGTTGGATACTTCAAGTGCTTCCTTGCTCTGCTTGTCGGTAGGGAAGCCTTCCATGGACGAGATGGTGTTCTTTACGCCTTCGGTCATGCAAGCCGGGAAGTTACCGCTCGAAGCAAGGACTGCAGCACCGTCCGCACCGCTTACCCAGTTTACGAAATCCCAAGCCGCGTCAGGATTCTTGGATGCTGTGGTAACAGAAAGACCGGTAATGGTACCGAGAGTGGAACCTGCGGGAACGCCCTGTGCGTGAGGATACTTAACAAGACCCCAGTTGCCGCAGAGCTTTGCATCATACTCACCCTTCTTGATGTTGGTGATGAGTGTGGAAATGAACCATGAACCCTGGTTCATCATAGCAACATCGCCGCCTGAGAATGCTGCGGAGTAGTGGAGACCTTCGGTCTTGAGATCCGCATACTTTCTGCAGACACCGTCTTTCTCCTGATTGAGTACCATCTCATAGTAGGGCTTTACGAAATCGTAGTTGCCGTCAAGGATGGAATGCTTTCCGTCAAGCATAGCGCAAAGCTGTACGGTACTTCTCCATGTGTGGTAGTGAGTTCCGTATACCTGTGAACCGAAAGTGGTGTTTGTAACTTTTCTCGCAAGTGCATCATACTCTTCCCATGTCATATCGTTTGTGGGATAAGCAACGCCTGCTCTGTCAAAGATGTCCTTGTTGTAGAAGATCACCCAGAAGTCGTTACGGAAAGGAAGCTCATAGAGCTTTCCGTCAACGAGTACCTGATCGGTAGCTCCCGCAAACTTCTTGAGGTCAACCTTGTCCTTCTTGATATAGTCGT
The DNA here is from genome assembly GCA_016283775.1 of Lachnospiraceae bacterium. Classification (GTDB taxonomy): domain Bacteria; phylum Bacillota; class Clostridia; order Lachnospirales; family Lachnospiraceae; genus RGIG3528. The sequence continues at coordinate 1,768 of JAEENL010000134.1, forward strand.
CAAGAGGACGGATAACGTTCTTCTGTACAAGAGTCGCATAGCCGGGAACGTCCTTGATCGTAACAACGTCAAAGTCCGAACCGGAACCTGAAAGCTCTGTTGCAAGAACAGTCATGTAATCCGTTGAGCCAAGGTCTACCATCTCAATGGTAACGCCCTTGTGAGAATCTTCATAGGCCTTCTTGAGGTCTCCCCAGTACTGGGTAGTGCTCTCATCCCAGATAGCCCATTTAAGAGTTACGTTCTTTCCGTCTCCCGATGCGGAGCTGCCGCCGTTGTCCTTGCCGCACGCAGCGAACATGGATACGGCCATGAGTGCGCACATCAGAAGGGAAATGATCCTTTTTTTCATAAAAAACCTCCTCGAAAATGTAATTCTCCCGTAAGTCGGAGATGTACCAATATTTTAGCCTTTTTTCCCGGGATCAGAAATGGAATAAATTACACTTGTCTGCACTTTCCTTCATGCAATAAGGTTCTTTTGCATGTAATATTTTTATATATCATGCCTTTTTTTATGTTTTCTTGTTATCGTGTCCCCTTTGGTGTAAAATGGAAACATGAAAAAACTACGGCTTCCAAGGATATTCAGGAACAGAATATTTGTATTCACCGTCACGGTGCTGTTAGTCGTCTGCGCGACTGTCATCATCGTGAGTTATTCTGTGTTCAGCAACTATTTCGAAAAGAGCCTCATCCGCTCCACGGAAAGCTCATTAAGGCTCGTATCGGACAACATAGACTCACACCTTGCAAACGTGTACAGGCTTGTGAGATTTTGCCGAGGAAATCCGTCCGTTGCGGATTACATCGACAGCAATCCCGAGCCCGGGTCCGTAAAATCCGTCGCAACCTACGACCGTATCGCGGAGGAATACGGAAACAACTCCTCATCCTCATATATCCCGAGAATGGCGGTCGTTACGGACAAGCATTTCCTGCAGATCGTAAACGCCACCTACTCTTCCACCGTCGATCTCTCAAGGGATCTGCCGAGATGTGATTTTTTCGCAAAGCTCATAGAGGCCGATGATTATGACTTTTCCACGGGTTTTATAAAGGATCCCTTCTACAAGAACGGCGTGCGGGTACTCCCCATTGTGAGGCCCATTACCTACAGATTCAACTCAAGGACGGGCGGTTTTCTCTTTATGGAGGTGACGCCCGAGCTGTTCACGGATGCGTTTTCAAGGTACAGTCTTGAGGAAGACAGCCATGTCTATCTGAACCTCCCCGGGCACAGTTATCTTTTTGACGGCCGAGTCCTTACCGAAGTCGAGGCTTTTACCGTAAAGGATGCGCGCAAAAACGCCGCGCTCATGGATGACACCATAGTAGAGAAAGTCACCGATTTCCGCGGAATAAACACCATCATGGTGTCAATCCCGCTCGATATGCCGGACTGCACGATATCGTGCAGCGTTTCCCTGACCCAGCTCCACACAAAACAGCTTTTCATGTGGATAACGATCCTTTCCGTAGCACTCGCCATCACCGCTTTCGGCTTTCTCCTCATGAGGCGCAGGCTGAGGCAGGAAAAGGAAAAGAACGATCTTGAATATAAAATGCTTCAGAGCCAGATAAACCCTCATTTTATCTACAACACGCTGAATTCCATCAAATGGATGGCCACCGTGCAGGGTTCTGAAGGCATAGCGGAAATGACCACGGCTCTCGCAAAGCTCCTGAAAAGCCTTTCAAAGGGATCGTCGCTGAACGTCCCGATCCGCGAAGAGCTTTCTCTTCTCAAAGACTACTGCACCATACAGAGCTATCGCTACGGAGGCACCATTACCGTAGATATACGGACGGACGATCCTTCCATCGAGGATTGCAGCATTGTAAAATTCACGCTGCAGCCCCTTGTCGAGAACGCTATATTTCACGGGATCGAGCCAAAAGGCGCGGGGCACATAGACGTGCATCTCTATCGTGAAGAAGGGATGATACGGATTGACGTCTCCGACGACGGCGTGGGAATGTCAGAAGAAAAGGCTGCCGCGATCCTTACGAACGCAGGCGAGGCAAGATCCGACTTTTTCAGAGAACTTGGCGTATACAATGTAAACCGGCGTCTTCTCTTTGAGTACGGAGAGCCTGCCGGCATCACCATAGACAGCACTGAATGCAAAGGGACCACGATGACCGTGCGGATACCCGCAAAACAGTAAAATCCCGGAGGAAGTATGTATACTCTGCTCATAGTTGATGACGAGCCTCTTGTACAGGTGGGGGTGCGCTCCATGCTGAACTGGAACAAGCTGGATATCGAGATCACAGGGACAGCCGCAAACGGCCGCGTTGCTCTGGATATCATCGAAGAAAAGCATCCTGACATCGTCATAACCGATATAAAGATGCCCGTGATAGACGGGCTTGAGCTCGTTCGTGAGTGCAAGGAGCGCTACAATGACGAGGCTCCGCATTTTATAATCCTCACAAGTTACGAGGATTTCCAGTTTGCGCGCCGTGCCATAGTCTACGGTGTTTCAGACTACCTCATAAAACTTGAGCTCTCGCCGAAGCTTCTTGAAGATGCAGTGCTCCGTGTCATCGAAGACATACAGAAAAAGCAGGCTGTCCGCACCTCAGAGCGTTCTCTTGCCGCTCCGTTCCGTGACAAGTTTTTCATAAAACTCTTAAACGACCTGTTTGAAAATGAGGAACAGTTTGAGCTGCAGAGCAGAGAACTGGGGCTTTCTTTCGATCACCCGGCCTTCACCTGCTGCGTCGGCTGTCTTTCGGGCTCCGGCACCGACGGTATGCCGTATGACAGACAGCTATCGGTCTACAGCTCCACCGTCAGCATGATAAAGGAGCTCTCCGAGAAATACATGCCTTCTCACTGCATCGCTCTCGATATGCGGCATTTTGCGCTTATCTTCTGCGGAAAGGCTGAAAACGAGAGGCTAAGCGAAATACTTGAAAACATCAGGGAATCCGTCTTCAAATATTACAAGGTCACGTTCACATGCGGCATCGGCTCCGAAGAAGAAACGCCGCTGCTGATATCTGAATCCTACCGTGGCGCCCGTATGGCTCTTGTCCACGCAAATGAGTCCGTACCCGTGGTGAGCATTGAAACGCTGCCCACGGACCGTCACTCACACAGTTCCTTTAACATGAGCCTGTTCAAAGACTCCCTCACAAAAGCCTTTGAAGAATATGATTCGGAAGAACTCTTAAAAGTGATCGACAGCCTGTCCTCGCTCTTCCTTGAACACCAGAACGGCTACGTGCAGGCGCTCGATGCCGCGTCAAACATACTCTATATGGCTCTCTCTCTCATCCCGGACGGGAACGACCTTTTGTCGGATATCTTTAAGGACGACCCGGACGGCTACAGGTCGCTGTACAGGCTGAACACCGTGGAACAGACGGTAAGATGGCTTTCCGACTTTGGCAGAAGGATGGGCACAGTTTTTGACGAACGAAGGAACGACCACAAAAACCATATCGTGATAAATGTAAAAAAATACATCGCCGAACATATCCGCGAACGCCTTGTCCTTGACAAAGTCGCCGCGGCCTTCGGGATAAGCCCGAACTATTTAAGCCAGCTGTTCGGAAAATACAGTGATATGGGCTTTTCCGAATATGTCAATTCCTGCAAGATCAAAAAAAGCAAGGAACTCCTCGCGACCGGGCAGTACAAGGTCTATGAAGTGGCAGACCTACTCGGCTACGAAAGTTCCTTCTATTTCAGCAAAGTATTTAAAAAAGTGGAAGGCATCTCACCCACTGATTTTCTTAATCTTCCCAGAGGGTAAGGGAAGCTGGGCGATGATTATCGCGACAAACATAAGGACGCAGCCCGCGATCTCTCTGGGGCTCAGCGTCTGCTTTAGGATGATCCATCCCGCAAGCGTTCCGAACACCGCTTCAAAGCTCATGATGAGTGACGCGACCGCGGGATTTAAGCCCGGCTGCGCGACCACCTGAAGAGTATATGCCACTCCGCTGCTCATGACACCGGCGTAAAGTATGGGTATCCACGCATCCCATCCCGCAAAGGAGTGTATCCATGCTTCCGCTCCGTTCGGGACCGCTTCAAAGATCACGGCGGGGATACCCGAGAGGACTCCGCACACAAGGAACTGTATCGACGAAAGCCGCACAGGGTCTGTTCTCGGCGAAAGCTCGTCTATCAAAAGTATCTGTATCGAAAACAGAAATGCTGACGCAAGAAGTGCGAGATCCATAAGCTTAAATCCGAATCCCCCCGTCATGCACAGAAAATACAGTCCCACAAGGCTGATAAGGACTCCTATCCACACATTCCAGCCGCATCTCTTTTTGAGAAACAGCCCGAGTATCGGGACCATAATGATATACAAAGCGGTAAGGAACCCCGCCTTACTTACCTGCGCTCCGAAATAGATCCCGAGCTGCTGGGCATTTGCTGCAAAAAACAGCGCGGTGCCGACCATTATCCCGTATTTCCACAGTTTCTTACGGTCTTCTTTTGTAACAGGTCTCCCTTTTGACAGCCCCGCTCTGTCCAGCCCTTTTATCACAGGCACGAGCACCGCCGACCCTATGATAAAACGGACAAAGTTAAACGAAAACGGGCCGACCGCATCGCCACCTTCGGTCTGCGCGACAAATGCGACACCCCAGATGACGGCGGTCAGCGCCAGCATCAATGAACTTCTTAATTCTTTAGCTTTCATCGTAAAAACAGCGGACCTTTTCCTAAACGTTGAGGACAGATCTTAAAAAGCTCTGTGTCCTCGGGTTTTCCGGATGGTTGAAAATGTGATCCGGCGTTCCTTCCTCGGCAATGATTCCATCTGCCATAAATAATACACGATCTGCCACCTCTTTTGCAAATCCCATTTCATGAGTCACGACGAGCATGGTCATTCCTTCGTTTGCGAGATCCTTCATGACCTGGAGCACGTCTCCGACAAGCTCCGGATCGAGTGCAGACGTGGGCTCGTCAAAGAGCATGATCTCGGGCTTCATCGCAAGCGCTCTTGCGATCGCCACACGCTGCTGCTGTCCTCCCGAAAGGTGATTCGGGAACTCGTTCGCCTTGTCATAGAGGCCTACTTTTTTAAGGAGCTCCAACGCTTCTTTTTTTACGGTCTCCTTGTCCTCATGCTTTACTTCTATAGGCGCGAGCATGATGTTCTGCAACACCGTCTTGTGAGGGAAAAGATTGAACCTCTGGAAGCACATTCCCATTTCGAGGAGCAGCGCTTTCTGGGTTTCCTTGTCTATCCTTTCCACGGTGTGGTCCTTCTCACGATGCAAAAAGAGCCTGCCCTTTATAAATATCTTTCCTGATGTGATCGTCTCAAGCTGGTTCAGTGAGCGAAGGTAAGTGGATTTTCCGGCTCCCGAAGGGCCGATGATGCAGATGACTTCGCCTTTTTTCACCTGAAGGTTTATGTCCTTTAACACCACAAGATCGCCAAATCGCTTGCTCACATGTTCCGTTTCCAAAATGTATTCGTTTTGAGCCATAGTCGTTTCTCCGCCTTTCCTCTGATCATTCATACAATGAGAACTTCTTCTCTATGGCATCGAATATCCACGTGAAGAATGCGGTGATGATCAGATAGATCACGAGCGCGGGAAGAAATACATTGTATGATACCTCGCTGGTCATGATATTCTTTGAGATCGTTGTGATGTCCATGAGCGAGATTGCAAAGACCAGAGAAGCGTCCTTCAGCATCATGACGAATTCGTTACATACGGGCGGCACCATGCGGCGTACGGACTGAGGAAGGATTATCATCTTCATCGTCTGTCCGTAGCTCATGCCGAGAGCCTTTGCGGCTTCATGCTGCCCTTTTTCTATGGACTGGATCGCGGCGCGGACGATCTCTGCGCAGTAGGCTCCGGAGTTCAGACCGTATGCGATGAGCGCGGCTATAAACGCGCCCTTGTACACTGCCTGATCGTCACCTGCCGCAAAAAGATCGCGCCATGCAAACCCGAATACCGCGGGAACTGTGAAATATACCACAAACAGCTGGATCATGAGGGGTGTCCCTCTGAAAAAGAAGATATATGAAGAACATATCTTGCTGATCACTTTGTTTTTGGATATCTTTCCGAGCGCAAGCACGGTTCCGAGCGCAACGCCGATGACCATGGAGATGGTCGTGAGGAACAGAGTGAGCTTTGCGCCGTGAAGGATGTTCTCACCGCTTCCGAGCATGCGGTAGGTGTAGTTCACCATCTGTCCGGTGAACTTGCCCACGCCCGTGTCCGCCTTAAAGATCTTTCCCGCAAATCCCACATATTTCTCGGATATGGCATTTGCGCCCGAAGATGAGAATGAACAGTAATTGATCACAAAAAGGCTGTTATAGGTTACGGTGACCCTCTTTCTGCTGCTTGTCTCATCCTTCTTCAAAAGTTCCTGCATTTCCGCGGAAGCCTGTGCCTTCATGTCGCTCTCCGAAGGCTTAAGGAACGAGAGCACAAGGCATACAGCAAATACCGCGAGGACCACGCACCATGTGACCTTTGTCTTCTTTTTCCAGTTTTTTATATCGATCAGTTCTTTTAAGAATGTCTTCATATGATCCTTGTCCAATCCGAACCTTTATTCTGCTGCGTTTGCTCCAAACCAGTATTCGTATGTATCCTTGATGAAGCCGTCTTTTTCCATCTCTGCGAGTGCTTTGTTTATGGCGTCTCTGAGTTCGGTGCTGTTTAAGCCCATTGCGATGCCAAAGAATTCAGGCTCGCTCTGATCCTTGAATGCATAAACATACTTGTCGGGATTCTTCCCAAGATATCCGTCGGCTACGGTCGAATCCACACATACCGCGTCAACTTCGCCGTTGTCAAGCTGCGTGAAGCAGCTTAAGACTTTTTCGTTTGCCACGATCTCAATGCTTATGGTGCCTGTGGACTTGTAGTCGCTGAGGAGCTCATCGGAAGTGGTCTCCTTCTGCACCGCAACGGTCATGCCGTCAAGATCCTTGAAAGACGTGATCTGCTTGGTGTTTCCTTTTTTAAGGATAACAGCCTGATAGTTGGAAATGTACGTGTCCGAAAAAAGCATGCTCTCAAGGCGTTCCTGGGTGATGGTGCAGGCTGAGCATACAACATCATAGTTTTCATCGATGCCCGCAAATATGCCGTCCCATGCGGTGTTTATGATATTTACCTTGAGTCCGAGTCTTTTTGCTACTTCGGTGATGATGTCAATGTCATATCCGATGGGCGTCTTGCCATCTTCGGCAAAATCCTCGAACGGGGGATAACCCACTTCACATCCTACGCTAAGCACGCCCGCGTTTTTGAGCTTGAACGAACCGTTATCCGCCTTTTCAGCCTTTTTTCCGCATCCCGCAAAAAGCGAAATGCTAAGCGCAACTGCTCCGAGCAGTGCAACAGTCTTTTTTAACTTTTTCATAAATATTCCTCCGTCTCTTTACCACGCTGTTGTTTTAGCACAGCGCAGTGCGTTTTTATGCAAAAAGCGTGCCGGGTATGCTCCATCGCACGCTTTAATGTCGAATACTATAGCATAATTATGCAGGATTTACAACAAGAAAATTTATTTTTCAAAAGCGTTTTTTTGTACTTTACAAAACCTGCGCAACGTGATAGCATTAAGCACTCTTGAAATTTGCTTTCTTAATATATGGAGACAGACATGGAAATCGACATGACAAAGGGAAAACCCTTTAAACTCATAATGCGCTTCCTGATCCCGGTGGTGATCGGGAACATCATTCAACAGCTCTACAACCTTGCCGACACGATCATCGTCGGAAAATACGTCGGACAGGACGCTCTCGCTGCCGTCGGAGCCACAGGCACCATCATGTTCCTCATCATAGGCTTCATGATAGGCATGACAGGCGGCTTTGCTGTGGTTACCGCGCAAAAGTTCGGAGCCCGCGAAGGAGAGGCCGTAAGGCACTCCGTGGTAAGTTCCATTTTCCTGTCCGCAATAATAACCGTTGTGCTCACCGCAGTGAGCCTTATCGGAATGCGCGGACTTCTCACGCTCATGAACACCCCCGAAGACGTGTTTTCCATGAGCTATACCTATATCTCAATAATATGCGGCGGACTTGTCTTTAACGTGCTCTACAATCTCACTTCCTCGCTCCTCCGCGCAGTGGGTAACAGCAAGATACCGCTCTATTTCCTGCTGTTTTCCGCGATCTTAAACGTGTTCCTCGACCTTCTGTTCGTTATAGTACTTAAAACAGAAGTCGCAGGCGCCGCTTTAGCGACCGTGATCTCACAGGGCGTATCGGGCATCAGCTGCCTCATCTATATCTTTAAAAAAGAAAAGGCCTTAAGCCCTTTAAAGTCCGACTGGAAGCACTATAAAGACCACGCAAAGAAGCAATTGATGATCGGTATCCCCATGGCGCTGCAGTTTTCCGTTACAGCCATCGGAACAGTCATCGTACAGGGCGCTCTGAACACACTCGGATCCGTCGTGATGGCTTCCTACACCGCTTCCCAAAAGATCGAACAGCTTGTCACAATGCCATTCCAGGGAATGGGTGTCGCGATGGCCACCTATTGTGGCCAGAACAGAGGTGTCGACGACTACAAAAGGATACGTCTGGGAGTCAGGGAAAGCGCTATCATCACGGCCGTCTACGCAGTACTTGCGGCAGTTGCCGTAAGCTTCACAGTCGATATGACGATCCCGATCTTTGTAAAAGAGGATCCCGCTCCGATCCTGGAATATGCATATGTCTATTTTGATATCTGTCCCAAGTTCTTTGTCCCTCTGGGCCTGATCTTCGTATTCAGAAACGCGCTGCAGGGTATGGGACACAGCGTGACCACGCTCCTCGGCGCCGCGATCGAGCTTGTCAGCCGTATCGCGCTCGCGGTCGTATCCGTCAAAATGCACAGCTATGCCGGTGTGTGCTACGCAAATGCCACCGCATGGCTTTCCGCCGGAGTCCTCCTTTTCATCTGCTATGAGATCGCGATCACAAAAGCACTCCGTGAAAAGCGGTCCACACAAGGCAATGCCGCATGATCTTTAAAGATTTGTCACTATCATCATTATCCCGGATATTATGAGGAAAACGACGACCAGCGTTTTTACAGTCTTTTCCTTTAAAACGCTGCTGCTCTTCATCCCGAGGAAAAGCCCGAAAAGCATCAAAGGAAGGAGCATCAGCGCATATTTTATTCCGGACAGTGTTATTATCCCAAGCACCGAGTAAAGCACTATCCTGAATGTGTTTTCAAATATGAACACGATGCTCATATTTGCTTTAAATCCGTCGCTGTTATCCGTCACCTTTCCTACATAAGCAGCGAGAAGGGCTCCTATACCAAACATTCCGCATAGAATGCCTGAAATGAGCCCGATGACGAAAAGTACCGCCTTTGATTCTCTGAACTTCAGCACATCACGGTCCCTCAGCAGCATTTCCACACCAAGAAGAATAATGACGGCTCCCAGGACGATCTTTACATATCTCGGATCGACAGTCTTTAGCAGAAACGCTCCCGGGATGCTTCCCAAAAGTACCAGCACGATCAGTGGGATAAATATCTTTTTTTCGAGATTCTTCCTGTTCTTCCATGTAAGGATGATGTTTGAAGGATATCCAATCAGAAGCTCCACCGGGGAGATATTGATATTTGTCGTCCCAAAAGAGAGAATGGACGTGAAAACAAGGGTATTGGCAAATCCGCACAATCCCTTGACAAAATACGCTAAAACGGTTGCGAGTATCCAAAGCCACATGATAACATTCCCGAATGCGGTCTATCCCTTTTTCTTTGAGACTATCCCGGTCACGATCCTGAAAACGCCTCCGATCACGCCAACTATGCTGCCGGTGCGCAGCAAAACGCTTCCTATTCCGCTGTTCACGGCGTATTTTATCTGAAGCTCGGGCGTAGGGTCCTGATAAGGTATTCCCGCTTTGACCACAGCATAGTACACTCCGATCATAAAGATCAACACGCCTGCGATGATGAACCCGTTAAACAGATCTTTTAATATCTTCATAATGTGAAACTCCTTTCGCAAAGATGATATCACACATTGAACAGTTTATACAATTCCTTTTCGATCACAGGAGTCCACCACTCAACATAACCTGCTCTTGTGGGATGCACGGGATCGTGCATGAAGACCTTGTAGTCCTCGTCGGACACTTTTCTCATCTCTTCGTTGTTCCAAAGATCGATGACCGCGATACCGCTTTTTTTCGCGAATTTCAAAAGTCCCTCCACCATTTTCAGGTATTTGGGATTGTCAAAATATGTCCCCGTGTAAAAAGCGACTTTGCAGCCCCAAGTTTTTCTGCAATAATCCGTGATAAAGCCGATGGCTCCGAACACCGTTTTTGTGTCATACCGGTCAGGTTCACTCTTTGCCTCGGGAATACCGAGTTCGATCTCTCCGGCGTTTGCATCATTTGTCGAGAGCTGCACCACCACCAAGTCAAACTTTTGATCTTTGCCGATCTTTAAAAGACGTTCCACATAGGAATTGTCACGCGCGGTCGAAAGCGTTGTCCCGTTCACAGCTTCCTTTGTGACTTCCGCGCAGTCTGTGTCCCTGATGCTGTCCGCCATGGAATATTCTCCGGAGCAGGCTCCGAGAGTGACGGAAGAACCGAGGAACAGTATCCTCTTTCCCTTTAACGGACTGTTTTCTTTTACATTCATCTTGTTTCCTCGTTTTCTTTTCCCGTCTCATTTTACGGCCTTGTCAAAAAGTTATCTTAAACTCCACCTTTACCGGTTCTTTTACAAGGCTCGCAAACACTTTTCCGTCATCCTCGGTTCCCACGATACTGCCATAGTGCACAGGGATCGCGACTTTCGGAGATATGGCGTTTACAAGGTCTGCGGCTTTCTTTGCGTCCATTGTGTACGTTCCGCCGATGGGGACAAGCGCGATGTCGCATTTTACCGCTTTTGCTTCCTTTGTCTCATCGGTATCGCCCGCGATGTAGATCCTTTCGCCGCCTGCGTTCACAATATATCCCACCCATTCCGCGCTCTTCGGATGAAAAGGCTTTAACAGATTGTAGGAAGGCACGGTCTCAAGCTCAAGGCCGTCGATATTCTCGGATATCCCAGGCTTTACGGTCACGGTCTTACTCACAAAAGCCGCTGCCTCAGAGGCCTTCTTTGTCATTTTTTCCGGCACGACAAGTACAGTACCGGGGCATGCCACCTTTTCGATGGACGCGGGCGAAAAATGATCGTAGTGGTCATGTGTTATAAGGATGAATGAAGCATCATGAGGAGCCTCGTCCATCTCAAAAGGGTCTATGTAGATCACTATCCCGTCCGCCTTTATCCTTATGCTGTTCTGCTTAAATACCGAGATATTTTCTGTCATGGCCTCTCCTTTCGCTATGCCCTGCGCGCTTCTCTGAGCGGCAGGTCCCACAATACTTTTCCGCCCGATTCCTTAGTGATACTGTCTATCGTTTCCTTAAAGCCCTCAAGAAACGCTTGCTCCTTTTTCTTTGACCTTCTGCCTTTTCCCTCATAAAGAGTCTTTTCAAAATATGCGTCATAGGAAACGGCAAAATCCTCTTCGTCCCTGTGCGGAAAGAAAGAGACGGCGGCAGTGTATCTGATCTGTCCGGCCTCGGAATCCGAGATCAGCATCACAAGCGCGCCTTTCCGTTCAACATCACCGAATCTGCCTTCCGCTTTAAAATACTGTTCATAGACATTTACCACAGCCATATTTGTACCTCTTCTCTTTCGAAACACATTACACAAGCTTTAATCTGTACACTTCGCAGCCGTCAAAGATCTCATCAAACTCAAAACCGAATTTCTTTGCGATATGCTTTGTCACTTCCTGAGCCGGATCGCACTCGATAGCGGCATTCACCTTCAGTTCCCTTGCCTTGTCTATCATCATCTCTGTGAGCTTTGAAGCATATCCCTTGCCCCATTCCGACCTTTTCAGGATCCATCCGAGTTCGTAGGAATCCTCTTCATACTGATGAAATATCACATATCCTATATAATTTCCGTTATCGTCTTCCGCAGCATGAATGCTCGGCTCGTCAGATGCCATAACATCGTCGAGGAGTTCCTGTGCCTGCTCGTAAGTATAGGGATCCTCAATATAAGTCATCACTTCAGGATCCGACAATGTCTCAAAAAGGCCCTGAATATCACTTGTTTCAAACTCTCTTATCTTCACGTTTACTGTCCTCCGTTTACGTTACGTATATAGTCTTCCGCCGGGATCATGGGGCGCTCCAGTTCCGCTATCGTTTCCTTTGACAAAGTGAGCGTCTTTCCGTATTCCTCACCGGCTTTCTTAAATCTCTCAAGAAGCGGGGCCGCGACGATCGCCGCGGCAGGAACGTTCAAAAGCGGCGTCTCCGGCACGCACACCATGTCCGGATCGCCAAAACACGTTTTGCACTGCATCCTGAGGCTGTCAAAGTTTCCTTCCCAGTTTGGAAAACCGCAGCCGCAGATCACAAGCGTGTGAATCTTTGAAAAATCGGCAAGTGCCTCATGACGCACCGTCCCGTCCGGGAGCTGCACCATCTTCATCTTTACGAGAGGTATCGTGCGGTCGAGCACAGCCTTAAGATGTGACGGCATTCCGTAGCAGTAGAGCGGAAAGCTCCATATTATCACGTCTGACGCTCTGTAGAGATCAAGTATCTCATTCTGGTCGTCATCGATCACACAGTGTCCGTCAAGTTTCTGCCAGCATCCGAAGCACCCTCTGCAGGGCGCTATGTTTTTTTCTATTATGTCAAAAACATGCACTTCATGCTCGTCTGCAGGATTCAGTCCTTTCAGAAATGCTTCCGTGAGCCTTTTGGTATCGCTCTTCTTTTTCGGGCTTCCGTTTAATACAAGTATCCTCATATGCTGTTCCCTCCTGTGTCACGCGCGGTAACATGTGTTATCGTACCATAAAAGGCACGCGCTTTCAATGCAAATCCATGTTATATGCTCTGTCCCGGTCAAAAAAACGGCCGTCAACGACGACCGCCTGTAACACTTTTTAAAAGCCTTTTTAGAATTCACATGACTTGGGTGTTCTGGGATAAGGGATGACGTCTCTGATGTTCTCAACGCCTGTAAGATACATGATGAGACGCTCAAAGCCCATTCCGAAGCCTGAGTGAACGCATCCGCCGTATCTTCTCGTGTCAAGATACCAGTCGATACCTTCCTTGTCCACGCCCATCTCGTCCATTCTCTTTAAAAGGACGTCAAGATCCTCTTCTCTCTGGCTTCCGCCCATGAGCTCGCCCGCCTGGGGAACAAGGAGGTCAACAGCCGCAACGGTCTTGTTGTCGGGGTTCACCTTCATGTAGTAAGCCTTGATATCCTTCGGCCAGTCTGTTACAAAAACAGGTCCGTGGAAATATTCGACGATATATTTCTCATGCTCTTTTGCGATATCCTCACCGTAGTCGGGCTTGAACTCCCACTTCACATCGGCATTCTTTAAGATGTCGATCACGTCGTGGTGGGAAATGCGCGTGAACTTCGCGCTTATTATGCCGTTCAGCTTGTCCTTTAACCCGTTTGAAACAAACTTGTCGCAGAAATCTATCTCTTCCGGGCACTTCTCCATCACATACTTAACAACGAACTTCAGCATCTCTTCCTCAATGTCCATAAGGCCCTGAAGGTCGCAGAATGCCATTTCCGGCTCGATCATCCAGAATTCGTTCGCATGTGTCTGGGTGTTGGAATTCTCCGTTCTGAACGTAGGACCGAAAGTGTAGATATCACCGAAAGCCATGGCAAATGTCTCGCCCTGAAGCTGTCCGGAACCCGTAATGAATGACTGCTTTCCGAAAAGGTCCTTTGAAAAATCAACTTTGCCGTCCTGTGTCAGAGGAAGGTCGTTCATGTTCAGCGTGGTAATCTTGAACATCTGGTCCGAACCTTCGCAATCAGCGCCTGTGATCAGAGGAGTATGCACATAAACATATCCTCTGTCCTGGAAATATGTGTGGATAGCCATTGCAGCCACCGAGCGGATCCTGAATACTGCGGAAAAAAGATTCGTCCTGGGGCGGAGATGCGCAACAGTGCGGAGATATTCTCTTGTATGGCGCTTGGGCTGTATAGGATAGTTCTCGGGGCAGTCCCCAAGGAGCTCGACCTTTGATGCTTTAAGCTCAAATGCCTGCTTATTCTGAGGTGTGAGCACAACCGTACCTGTTACGGCAACGCTTGCCCCCACTCTGATCTTTGAGACATCGTCAAAATTTGCAAGTTCTTTCTCATAGACCACCTGCAGATTATCAAAAAACGATCCGTCATTCACATTAAGAAATCCAAACTGTGCCTGCGCGCGGTTTGTACGTACCCAGGCGCATACCGTCACTTCTTTTGAAGCATATTCGTCTGTGTTTCTGAACAGATCTTTGATCTTTGTCCTTCTCATAATGGTCCTCCGTAAATAAAAAGCATTTCCACTATAATAGCAAGTTTTCGGCCAAAGTCAAAGCATTTTTTTCTTTTCTTTGAAAGCCGTGCCCGTTCATCTTATCTCGTCTGCCCGTCCGCCCTTTAAGATCACCTTGTCCTCGTACATATTGTGATCTGCACGGTCAAAGACTTCCGAAACAAAATTGTCGTTCTGAGGATCGTATTCCGACATTCCCGCTGCCAGCACAGGTCCTTCTCCCTTGCTCTGGTTTTCTCGTACTGCGCTCTTGAGCTTCCCAAGAAGTCCTTCGCGGTTGGTATGATCGTCTCCCCTGAGGATCACGGCAAACTCGTCGCCGCCTATCCTGAATACGGGACTGTGGCTGAAAATGTCACAGAGGAGCTTCGCGCAGGCTTTGATATATTCGTCACCTGCCGCATGTCCCAGCGTATCGTTTATCTTTTTCAGATTGTTTGTATCGCACACAACAAGCGCAAACGGGAGCGAATCCGGTCCCTTGTCCATGTTTTCCTGCAGAGACTGCTCAAACTCCATGAAAGCGTTTTTGTTCTTGATGCCTGTGAGTTCATCGCGCCTTGCGAGTTCCTTCTCATTGTTCAGGGCTTTGAGACGCTGTTTCTCTTTTCTCACCTCGGCGTCCACATTTTCCACGCCTATGATGATATGCACATCGTCACTTGTTTTTCTCGCTGTCATCCTGACATACTGCGATCTTCCGTTTACGATTAGGCGATATTCAAGGTTCAGATACTTCTTTTCGCGAAGCGCGCCTGTAAGGTGGTCTTTTTTCAGGAAATCGCTCACAATGTCTCTGTCGTTCTTATGGACGATCTGCCCGATATCATTTGCAGCCTCCGTAAAGAAATCATCGCCCGATTTGTGCATTTCCAGCTGCCCGTACAAATTGTCAAATTCATAGCAGACATACTCAAGAGTCTGTGTATCAATATAGTAGATCATGTCGTAGTTGGAGGCAAGACTCTCCGCTATCTGTGTAAAAGTGACATGTTTCTTGTGCTTTTCGAGCTGCACCGTTTCGGCAGTTATCTCGTCAGTCACATCTTTTTCGTAAAGGATGAGGTGTTTTCCGTCATCGGCTTTCATTACCGTAAAACGGAAAAACTTCGTCTCCCCTCCGATCATTATCCTGTATTTATACGAGTAAGAGTCCTTTTCCTCCAGGTTTTTGAGCATTGTTTCTTTGTGATAAAGACTCTCCGCAAAATCCCTGTCGTCCGGATGGGCATATTTACGTGCATTGACCTGTGTTTCCGAGTAGAAATCCTTTCCAAGCGCCTCCACTCCCATCGAATCATATTCGCTGCTCGTGGAAAATTCGCGGTACTCACCGCTGGCTATGTCTATGTAGTACATGGCTTCATAGTGCCGCGCAAGGCTCCTTGCGATCTGGTCATACTCTTCTTTTTTGCGTTCTTCTCCCGCGATAACAAAGGATTGAACGAGGCATGTGCCAATGATAAGACCCATGGAGAAAAAAGGAAACGATTCGTCAAAGATCTGAAGCAGCTGGAACAGTTCAAAAACCAGACCGGTCAGCCCTACGGAAATAAAACTCGTTCTTTCCTGACCCGAAGCTTTCCGCGCCTGATAGAGCATATAGGCGGAAGAAACGGTATACAGCGCTATCTGGAGAGTAAAAGCAGTGTATCTGCCATGCTCCGGAACATACTCATGCAACTCGTTAAATGAAAAAATGAACGGAACAAAGCGGTTTATCATCAGGAAAACGAGGCCCAGCGTAAACAGCGCCCAGACCACGTAAAGCAGAAGTTTGGCGGGGAGCCGCCTTTTTACAAGAAAAGAGACTAAGAAACGTATCCACGTAAGCATGGTAAGAAGCATAGATACAAAGTAAAAGATCGTGCATGAATATACAAACGGAAAGATTCCCGGAACATCATGATGCTCGTACAGTATCCCCCATGCTATGTCAAAGACGTAAAATGAAGTCATGGCCATGAGGAAATATCTGTAGCGCTGAGCCACTTTACGTTCCGGATCCGTCATCTCTGTCCCTGACGCTATCTTTCCAAGCTGCTGCCTGTTGATTATAAGATGAAGTATGATGGCCAATATGCCAATGCTCGCATAACGCATTTTATCAACCTCCGAGTGTTACCCTTCCCTCCTCAAGAAGCTTCAGGAAAAGGTCCGCTATCTTTGGATCGAACTGCTTTCCTCTGTTCTTTTCGATCTCCTCCCTGATCATCTCGGGAGACAGCTTTTTCCTGTAAACTCTGTTGGAATTCATTGCATCGAAAGAATCGGCCACGCAGATCATCCTCGCTATGAGCGGGATATCTTCACCGGCCCTTCCTTCGGGATAGCCTGTTCCGTCATATCTCTCGTGATGATAGAGCGCACCCTCGCCGGCGTTCTCAAGGCTCCTGAAGCTGCTCAGGATCTCGCCTCCGCACACGGTGTGCGATTTTATCACCTCAAATTCTTCATCGTTAAGTTTATCGGGTTTCTTGAGTATGCTGTCGGGAACGCCCATCTTTCCGCAGTCATGTAGGAGCGCTATATAGTATATCCTGTCAAGTTCCTCCCCGGAATAGCCCATTTCCCGGGCTATGGCTTTTGTATACGCCGCTACTCTGCCGGAATGACCTTTTGTATAGGGGTCCTTTGCATCTATGAAGCCCGTAAAGGTCTCAATGGATTCTCTGATCATCTCATTATCGTGTTCGTGACGAAGCTTATATTTTTTTATCTGAACGGAAGTGATCAGATTGATCGCGATCAAGCCCAGTAAACCTGTCAAGGACACCCAGAAAAACAGGTCCTTTGTGACCTTCTTGTTATAGCGATATTGCAGATCCACAGTCCACCCATCGATCTCCTCTCCGATAGGCGCGTAAAGGATCATGCCCGGAACAGTCACCTCAAAAGGTTCGAGCGGGACTTCCATGGCATTTTCACCGGAAGACGGGATGTATTCCAGATAATCCCCCGGATTCATACGTATAAGAGTTACTCCGTCAAACGTTACAGTGTCAAATGAATAATCCTGTGCTCTGAACTCACGAAGATCGGGCACCACAGCCACATACTCGTTTTCTTTTACATTCTGATGTATCTTAAGTGCCCCGTTCCATGCGGAAAGCAAAAATATTTCCTTGTCAAAATACAGAACAAACTCAAAATCTGCTATCTCATTGGATGAATTGTTTTTTATGCGGAAATCGTAGGTGTAGGCCTGATAATTGTGCTCTGTTATACCTTCGTCATAAAGATCAAATGCCTTACTCCAAGTGCTGCTTCTGGGAGCGGCTCTGAGCGACAGCCCTTTTCCCGTTCCCGCATCTGCAGAAAACAACATCTCTCCGGAAATAGTCTCACGGTGAACGGTGCTGTTAAAACTGTTGGTCTGTATGAGCCCGATGATGAAGACAATGAAAAAAATCAAAAGCGGGACGATGAATCTTATCAGGTCGTGGTGGTCTTTTCTGTTTTTCATATGAGATCTCTTTCTTTGAAGCCGGGGCGGCTGAGACAGGTCACACAATGGTCATGCAATGATTCTACCATTTCTGCTTGACGGAATCAATTATATTCTCTATAGTTGATATTCATGGGAGGGTTAATTTATGGGAGACTACAAGGAAAGCAAGGACAATCCCCTGCACAAGGAATACGGGATATGGAGCAACACCTGCTATATCATCCGCAAAATGGCCCAATATCAGCCGTCGGTGCTGTTCCTCATGGTGCTCGGCTTTGTGTGCGGTTCGATAATGAACTATTTCTGGGGGATATTCGGGAAATATGTGATCGATATAATACAGGTGGATAACGGTGCCGAAGGAGAACGCCGGCTGATGATGGTCATTGCGGCCGCAGGCGGGATTGCAGCGCTTCTCGTCTTTGGTTCAACGCTTTCGGAAAGCAAGACCTGGTACCGTTTCATCAATGTGCGCATGCATATGATCACGGAGCGCATCTCCAAAGTGCTCGGGCTCAGGTACGAACTTCTTGAAAAGCCGGATGTTCTTGACGTTGCGGAGCGCGCAGGTCAGGCTACGGGAGGCAACAATAACGGTGTCGAAGGCATGATGCGGCTGATGTCAAAGCTGGGAGGGAACGCGCTTACATTGATCGTGACTTTTGTCGCGGTGACAGTGCTCGACCCGAGGCTCATCATAGCCATGATCATACTCACCGTGGTACAGTTCCTGTATTACAGGCACATCATAAAGGTCGACAAAGCCGAGGTCTGGGACAGACTCTCAAGTTCCTGGAGAAGCCGCAATTACATGGAGCGGATCACCCAGGATTTCGACTATGCAAAAGATATAAGGCTTTTTGACCTTGTCGATTTCCTGACCGGAAAATACAACAAGATCAATGAATTTTTCATAGACAGGAACGACCACCATCACAGACTGTGGCTCCGCTACAACTTTGTGACGGGTTTTGCGGGGACGGCGATAAAAGTGCTGATCTATGCGGTACTCTATATAGCGGTACTCCGTAAAGACATGTCTGTCGGGAATTTCACCATGTTCCTTTCATTCTCACTGGCCTTTGCGCGCGCTCTTATCAATTTTCTGCAGCGTTTCGGCGATTACAAAAAAGCAAGCCTTGAGACCGACGACTTCCGCTCCTTCATCGACCTCGAAACGGATGATGACGAAAAGGACTGCATCCCGTTACCTGAGTGCGATCACTATGAGATAAAATTTGAAAACGTAAGCTACAGATACGCAAAGTCTTCAAAAGAAGCCCTGTCGCATCTTTCTCTCACGCTCCGCCCGGGTGAAAAGCTTGCGGTCGTCGGCCTTAACGGAGCCGGAAAGACCACCATGATAAAGCTTCTCTTAAGGCTCTACGATCCCACTGAAGGCCGTATCACACTTAACGGCACGGATATAAAGAGATTTAAAAGATCCGACTATTACAGGCTGTTTGCTCCCGTTTTCCAGAATGTCGAGATATTTGCGTTCCTGATGTCGGAAAACATCGCAATGCTGAGAGACTCCGAACTTGACAGAGAAAAGGCGACAAAAGCGGCTTACGAAGCAGGGCTTGAAGAAAGGATGCTTTCGCTTGTAAAAGGCATAGACACCCCTCTCACAAAGATCGTTCAGGATGACGGAACAGATCTCTCGGGAGGCGAAAAGCAAAAGCTTGCTCTCGCAAAAGCGCTCTACAAGGGCGCAAAGATAGTCGTGCTCGACGAGCCCACTTCCGCGCTCGACGCAATAGCGGAGCAGGCTCTGTATGAGCGTTTTGACGAGATGATCGGCAAAAGATCCGCCGTATACATCTCTCACAGACTGGCTTCCACCAGATTTTGCGACAGTATCGCGATGTTTGAAGAAGGAGATCTTATCGAATACGGAAGTCACGAAGAGCTCATGGCAAAGAACGGTAAATATGCGGAAATGTTCAACGTGCAGGCGCAGTATTACCGTGAGTCCGCCGAGAATGCAGAAAGCGGGGTGATCGCCAATGCATAAGATCATTCCTGTCATCAGAGTGCTTTTTAAGACCACCTGGAAAAAGTACCCAATATTCTTTGTACTTAAGATCTTCAGGATGCTCATCACCACAGCAATGCCATTTATAGGTCTTTTCATCTCGCCGCTCATCGTCGACGAGATCGTTGGAAACAGGGACGTAAAAAGGCTTGTCACGCTTGCCGCGATGCTGATCGGAGGTGAGATCCTCTGCCAGCTTTTGAACGACATCTGCACCAATTTCATAAACCGGTACACCAACCGCATCGAATATTATTTCAATCTGCTCATCGGGCGGCATGTCATGGAGCTTGACTTCCAGCTCACCGAAGACAAAGCCGCGCTCGAACAGATAGAAAAGGCCCGCACCGGCATGGAATGGTATTCCGGAGGCGTCCACGGCATTTCCGATCAGTTTTTCAATCTTCTGGGAAACCTGATAAAAGCCGCCGGCTTCATCACCGTGCTGTCGCTCCACGCACCGATCCTTTTGCTCGTTATGGTGATCTATTCCCTGTTAAACTCTGTGTTTGTGACAAAAAAGAACAAGATCAGCATAGAAGCCTTTGCAAAACTTTCAAAGGTCAACAGGCTGTTCGGGTATTTCGGATGGAATATCGTGGATCCCCGTTACGGCAAAGACATACGTTTGTACGATGCCCAAAAGATGATGGTGGGCTCCTGGGAAGAAAACACCGCCAAAAGCAATTCCCATTGGAAATGGCAGGGCGACAAAAACTTCCCGTACGATCTTTTAATGAGCTTTCTAAGCCTCGCAAGGAGCATATTTGCGTACTTCTATGTGGCGCTCCTTGCCATCCGCAAAGTGATCGGAGTTGGTACGTTTACACAGCTGATAACTGCCGAGAGCGGACTCGACTCCTCCATCGGAGGAATGGTCACAAGTGTCACCGAACTCATAAAGCGCTGCAATTACGCCTACGAATATGTGATATTCATGGACTATCCGGAAGCACTCACAAAGGGCACGCGGCCCATAGAAAAAAAGCCTCATGAGATAGAATTCAGGCATGTCTCTTTCGCTTATCCACGTACTGACAGGAAAGTCCTTGACGACGTAAACATAAAGATCGCGCCCGGCGAACACCTTTCGATCGTGGGTCTGAACGGCGCAGGAAAGACCACCTTTATAAAACTCCTCTGCAGGCTTTACGACCCCACTGAGGGTGAGATCCTCATGGACGGCGTGGACATCAGGGAATATGATTACAAGCAGTATATGCAGCAGTTTGCTCCCGTATTCCAGGACTTTAAGCTCTTTGCATTCTCTGTCGCGGAAAACATCTCATTCGCCGAAAAAGACACCGATGTCTCGGCGCTCACCGACCGTGTGGGATTGCATGACTTTGTGGCAGGGCTTGAAAAAGGCACCGGAACAAACATTTTCAAATTCTTTGACGAGCAGGGTGTCGAGCCCTCCGGCGGAGAACAGCAAAAGATAGCGATCGCAAGAGCCCTGTACAAAGACGCTCCGGTGGTCATCCTCGACGAGCCTACCGCTGCGCTCGATCCTATTGCTGAATATGAGATATACAGGCAGTTCAACACGCTTGTCGGCGGAAAATCCGCTTTCTATATCTCCCATCGCCTTTCAAGCTGCCAGTTCTGCGATAAGATCGCAGTATTCTCGGAAGGCCGCATCGCGGAATACGGAACACATGCAGAGCTTGAAAACATCCCGGGCGGCAT
>JAEENL010000135.1 GCA_016283775.1 Lachnospiraceae bacterium
TCGCGTCGCTCTTTGTTCCGGTCCCGTATCTTGCCCTTATAGTCCCCGGGCTTTTGGGCACCGCTCTCCTTGCGGAATTTGTGGTATTTCTCGTAAGATACCCCACCTTAAAGGAAGCGGCTGTAGCAGCAGACGGACTGGGGCTCAAAGAGCGCATGTCGACTGCGCTTGAAAACATTGACTACACCGACGATATGTCCGTCATTCAGAGAAATGACGCCGCGCGCTTCACTGACACCGACCTCTCAAAGGCATTCAGATTCCGCCCGAAGAAGCTCGAGGTGATACTTCTTGCCGCATTTCTCATTCTTACCGTCGTTCCTGTTTTCATACCCACGGTCTCAAAGGAACGCGCCGCGGAAATGCTGGACATCTCCCAGGCCAAAAAAGAAGCAAAAAAGCGCATCGATGAGACCGCAAAAGAAGTCAAGGACGAGTACGACCTTGATGAAGATCTTGAAGCCGAGCTTGCTTCCCTTGTAAACGAAGCAAAGCACGAGATAAGCGATGCCCGTACGGAGCAGGGGATAGGCAAAGCCGAGGAACGCTTCAACACAAAGATCGGCAAAAACATCAAGGATGCGCTTAAAAACAAAATGCTCACCGAAGCCAAAAAAGCTCTTGAAAAGCTCGCGGACGGCGAAATGACGGCGGAGGACGCCGCAAAGCTCATGGAAAAGCTGTCAGAGCTCAGCAAACTTCTTGACAAAAATGACATGGCAGCGTTAAACGAACTTGCCAAAGAACTTGAAAACATGTTAAAAGCAGACCCCGAACTTGCGGAAGCGTTAAGCGAAGCGCTTGCTGACGGCGATCTGCAGAGTCTCATAGATTCAGCCATAAGCTCCGGCGCGCTCTCACAGGAACTCGCCGAATCGGCCATGAAGGCATTGTCGGCCGCATCGGCGTCAAACAGTGCCTCAGACATCCAGGGTCAGACGCCCACACAGATCTCACAGAACAACGGCGGTCAGAACGGCCAGGGACAGGATCCGGGGCAAGGACAGCAAGGCCAGAGTCAGGGACAAGGTCAGGGTCAAGGCCAGGGTCAAGGACAAGGCCAGGGACAGGGCCAAGGCCAAGGCCAGGGTCAGGGTCAGGGACAAGGTCAAGGACAAGGTCAGGGTCAGGGACAAGGTCAGGGCCAAGGTCAGGGCCAAGGTCAGGGTGAAGGTGACGGCTGGAATTACGGTTCCTTCACAGGCAATGAAAGAGAAGGCGCACAAGGCACCGAGACGGTCACCGTTCCGGACACTTTTGCGGAGTACGGTCTCACAGGGAAAAATTCGGGCACGGGTGATTCCACCTACACAGAATCACAGCAGTCGATGACCTTTGCGGGACAGGCCCGCGACTACAGACAGGTGATCTCGGAGTACACAAGAGCCGCCTATGAAAGCCTCGGTTCTTCCAATGTTCCCGAAGCCATGCAGGAAATAGTCAAAGATTATTTTTCCGATATTTCGGAATAAGCCATAAAGGAGAATGAAACGATGACAGAGCAGGACTTAAAAGAGATAGTCGCAAAAGTAAATGCCGCAAAGGCTGAGATTGCAAAGGGCATCATAGGCCAGAAAAAAGTGGTCGATCAGGCCGTTATCGCAATGCTCACCAACGGAAACGTGCTTCTCGAAGGTGTTCCCGGTCTTGGAAAGACACAGCTCGTAAAGACCATCGCAAAGGTCTTTGATATAAAGTTTTCACGTATCCAGTTCACGCCGGACCTCATGCCCGCTGACGTAACGGGAACAAACCTCATCATCAAGGAAAACGGCAACAACGTCTTTTCCTTTGAGCCCGGTCCCGTTTTTGCAAATCTCGTGCTCGCGGATGAGATAAACCGTGCAACACCCAAGACTCAGGCGGCTCTGCTCGAGGCCATGCAGGAAAAGACCGTCACTGTCGGCAAAAAGACATATGAACTTCCTTCTCCCTACATGGTGCTCGCCACTCAGAACCCCATTGAGAACGAAGGCACCTACCCTCTTCCCGAAGCTCAGCTCGACCGTTTCATGTTCAAGATCCTCGTTGATTTTCCCACATTGGACGAGCTGAAAGACATCATGGACATAACCGTCACAAACAAAAAGGTGGAGATAAACCCCGTGATGAACGGAAACGACATCCTTGTGATCCGTGACGTCATAAAAGACATAAAGCTTTCGGAAGCTGTCGAAGAATATGCTCTGAAGCTCGTTGTAGCCACACATCCGGAAGTGCCCGGCGCAAGTGACTATGTAAAGAAATACGTTTCCTGCGGCGCGTCTCCCCGTGCCGGACAGGCTGTATTTAACGCGGCCCGTGCCAAAGCGCTCCTTGACGGCCGCGCAAACGTTTCCTTTGACGATGTCAAAGAGATGGCATATCCCGTTCTCCGCCACCGTATCATTCCAAATTTCGAAGCGATGGCAGACGGCCTCACCACCGATGACATGATAACCAAGCTCATCACGGACGTTCAGTAAAAGAGCGGAGGAACTATGGTCAGCGACGAAACCTTTACGCCGGAATTTTACAACAAGCTCAAGACCTTTAAGCCCATGCTAAAGCTCCGCCTTGCGGCGGGAGCAAACGGCGGCAGGAAATCAAATGCCAAGGGGAGCTCCGTCGAGTTTTCGGACTTCAGGGAATACATCCCGGGAGATGACATAAGACGCATCGACTGGAACGCTTATGCGCGCTTTGACAGGCTCTTTGTAAAGCTTTTCATGGAGGAAAAAGAAGGCATCTTCCAGATCTATCTGGACGCCAGCGCCTCAATGGATTTCGGGACTCCGTCAAAGGCGGTGCACGCAAAACGCCTTGCGGCGGCCCTCTCCTACTGCATTCTCGATTCTTCCGACCGCGTGATCCTGAATGTCCTGAAAAACGACCACATCGAAACTTTCCCCTCCACAGCGGGAAAACAGGGCTTTTCAAGGATCACGGACACGCTTTCCTCCGTAAGGTTTGAAGGCGCAAATGATCTGTGCTCAAGCATCATGAGAAAAGATTTAAAAGCCCGCGGGATGTCCGTCATCATTTCCGATCTCTATACGCACGATCTTGAGGCCGTGCTCAAATACCTCACTTTCAAGAAACAGGAGATAATGGTGCTCCACGTCCTTTCCCCCGAAGAGATCTCGCCCGAGTTCCACGACACGCTTAATCTCATCGACTCGGAGAGCAGCTCTGAACTCAAGGTCACAGCGGCAAACTCTCTGTACAGAGACTACAAAAGGACCTATGAGAACCACATCCGTTCCCTCAAAGCCGTATGCAAAAAATACGGCGCAAGATATGTTCTGACACCAACCGACAGTGATTTTACAAGGATCTGCTCATGAAATTCATGTATCTTTGGCCACTGGCGCTCCTTATCCTCATACCGGTCATCATCATCATGTACCTCATGAAACAAAAGGCGACCGACACAAAGGTACCATCCCTTTTTCTATGGAAGGAGATGTACCTCAACAGGGAATCCGACACGCCGTGGGAAAAACTGAAAAAAAACCTTCTTCTCATGCTCCAGATAATAACCGTGCTCGCGCTTGTGCTTGCCCTCATGGGACCTTACATCAAAGGGCGCTCCGAGGTCACAGGCTCTGTCGCCGTCCTTATCGACAACAGCGGCAGTATGAGCACAAGAGTGAATGCCCGTGAGACCAGACTCGACAAAGCGAAGGACGCTGCAGTGAACTTTTTGCAGACGCTTCCCTCAGGCACAAGGATCACGCTCATCGTATGCAATGACAGCGCAAACACCCTTGTTTCCAACACCATGGACAAGACAAGCGTCGTCTCGCTCATAAAGGACATAAGACCCACCACCTATGCCGGAGACATCTCCGGCGGAGTAAAGCTCTGCGAGACCATGAAGGTCTCAGACCCCACTCTCACCATTGCCGCCTTTACCGACACCTATGTCCCCATAGAAAATGCGGGAGGCACATTTTTCGGACTTTCCGGCGACCTTCCGAACGCCGGCGTGAACTATGTGAACTGCGGTTATGTGAACGGCTCCCTGATGGTGCTCGCCAGCATTTCAAACCACAGCAAGACAGAATTTGAGACAGACCTCAATCTGTACGGAGACAACGAACTCCTTGCCATCCAGAGCATCACGCTGAGTCCCGGAGAAACAAGGGTAGTTTACTTCGAAAACATCGAATTTGACGGTTCCGTTGTGGCAGTAGAGATAAACCGCGAGGATGCGCTCGATTTTGACAACAGGGCCTATTCGTTAAGCGAAAACGCAAAAAGCGCAAAAGTCCTCCTTTTCACCATGCAGAACCTCTATCTGGAAAAAGCGGTGGCTCTGTCCATCGGCGAACCTCCCAGAAAGAGTAACGATGTCGAGATGCTTGAGACCTTTGAAAAGGAAGGCTTTGACCTTTATATCTTTGACGGACTTGTTCCGGAAAAGCTCCCCGAAACAGGCAACATCTTTTTCATAAACGTGCCGTATGACGACCTTTTCACTGTCGCAAAGGAACTTGACGGCAAGTATGTAAAGATCGAGGATACCCGCTTCACGCCTTCAATCGCCGGCAGTTCCTTCGGCGTGTCGAAAGTCAACGCAATGGAATACCCCATCTGGGCAAAAAGCTTCTTAAGCGTGGAGGACGAAGGCCACACCTTTACCGCAGGCTTCATCGGAGAGACCGGGGGAAGAAAAATCTGTGCTCTCAGCTTTGACATCCACTCCTCGGATCTTGCGCTCAGAATGGAATTTCCCATCCTCTTCTATTCACTCATAAACGAGCTTGCGGACACTTCGGTGCTCGCCGAGAACGCTTTTTACTGCGGAAACACCGTAAGGATAGCATCCGTCTCCGACTCGGGCGTAAGCATCACATCGCCGGACGGCAGAAAAAAGAGCTATTCCTCATCAATGCTGAATTACAAAGACACCGATATGCCCGGAGTCTATGTTTTCAATGAAGGCGTCGAGAGCGAAGAAAGATTTGTCGTAAACTTTGCCTCCACCGAGAGCGGCGCAACAGGCATTTCCTCCGAATACGCCGAAAGCGTTGGCACATCCTATGTCGACGTTTCCGAAAATTCCGTGCTCGACCTTCGTTTTTTCCTCATCATCTTTCTCTGCCTCTTACTGGCATTTGAGTGGATCGTGTTTTTAAGAAAATAATCTTATCTTACAGAAAGCAAGGGTATTTATCTTGAGACTGGAATTCGCACACCCGTGGCTTCTCGCCCTGATCCCCGTAGTCATTGCGGGGCTTATCGTTTCCGCAAGGATATGGAGCAGGGGAGAAAAAAGCCGGACAATCAAACAGATCATCCTGCGTTCGATCATCTTCACGCTCCTGATCTTTGCGCTTTCGGGCTTAAGCGTTCTGCTTAAGGACGACAGAGTCGCCACGGTATTTGTGGTTGACGGCTCCGACAGCCTGAAAAACAGGCAGAGCGAGATCACGAGCTTTATAAATGACGCGATAAAAGAAAAAAAGAGTTCCGACTACATCGCCATTGTTTCCTTCGGCAAAAAAGCCGCGATCGAAAACTTTTTGTCAAACGAGACCATCTACTCCGGCATAAATTCCAATATCGACGCCTCTGCGACAAACATTGAGGAAGCCGTGCATCTCGCGCTCTCACTCATTCCCGAGGGTTATGCGGGCCGCATCGTCCTCATCTCGGACGGTGACGAAAACATCGGCACACTTACCGACACCGCGGGTGACCTTGCGCTTTCAGGCGCGGAGCTCCTCACTCTTTCTCTTGAACGCGAAGAGACGCCGGAAGTTTATGTGAGTGACTTAAAAGTCCCCGACAGCATAGGCACCGGGGAACGCTTCACCATTTCCGTCGACGTGGAGTCAAACGTGGCGACGCCTGCCATTGTGTCACTGTATCTTGGAAGGACTCTTAAGGGGCAGATACGCGAGACCCTTCAAAAGGGCACAAACAGCTTTGTCTTTGCGGACACACAGGAAGAGACCGGTTTAAAGACCTACTACGTGACCGTGGAAGCGGCAAATGACACCTATTCGATAAACAACGAATATTCGGCCTACACCAATATTTCCCAAAAGCTTCCCGTTCTTCTGGTGGAAGGTATCCCCGGAGAAACTTCCCGCCTTAAGGAAGTCCTCGGAAGCATCGGCACCGAGACCGTAACGGTCAGTGCTTTCAATGCGCCCGACGACCTCGACTCGATGCTCTACTATTCGGCCATCGTCCTTGCAAACACCTATGCTGAAGACCTTCCCGAAGGCTTTATGGAAAACATAGAGGCCTATGTCAAGGATCACGGCCGCGGCTTTATCGCCTGCGGAGGCCGTCAGTCCTTTGCTCTCGGCGGTTACAAGGGCACCGTGCTCGAAAAGATCCTACCTGTCACCATGGATGTAAAGGGTGAAAAAGAGATCCCTTCCATGGCCATCATGCTCGTAATAGACAAATCCGGATCGATGAGCGGCACAAGCCTGGAATCTGCAAAAAAAGCCGCGATCGCCACGGTACAGACTCTTCGTTCCACCGATTCCATAGGCGTTGTGTCCTTTGACGACAGCTTTACCGATGTTGTAAAACTCAGGACCCTTGCAAATCCCGAAGCAGTCACAAAAGCCATCAATTCCATCGTGATAGAAGGCGGCACCAGCATCTATCCGGCTGTAAAGCACGCCTACACCGAGCTTTCCAAGTATGATGCGAAGCTAAAGCACATAATCCTCCTCACGGACGGTGAGGACGGCTTTGAAAAAGAGCGCTACGCCGATGTCATCGGAAGGATAAACGATGAATTCATCACGTTTTCCACAGTCGGCATCGGAGACGGCTGCAATACCGATCTTCTCTCCTACCTCGCAAACAGATGCGGCGGGCGTTTTTACCAGACAAGGGACGGTAAGGATACTCCAAAGATCTTCATGCAGGAAGTATACCTTGCTGCAAACAGCTACATCGTGGACGGCGAGTTCACACCCGCAGTCACCTCCAACAGCGAAGTCATTACGAGTGTTGCAAAGAACGGTCTTCCCACGCTCAACGCATACATAGCGACAACCATTAAGGACCGTGCCACAATGCTTCTATCTTCCCCGTCCGACGACCCTGTCCTTTCGACCATCCGCTACGGTCTGGGAAATACGGTAGCATGGGCCAGCGACATAACCGCCGAGTGGTCAGGTAATTTCTTCGGCGCGCCCGAGATAAATCAGCGGCTCTGGTCAAATCTCATAAGTCTTGTCACACAGGACGTCAGAGTTGACGGCTCGTACGCCGAGGTCACCCAGACCACGGACGGCGCGACAGTCACCTACCACACAGCCGATTTCAGTGCAAAAACGACCGTAAACGCGATAATCACCGATTCCGACGGAATATCCTTTAACAAAGAGCTTTCCGCAGTTTCTCCCGGAGTCTACGAAGGCTCGTTTGACATGACGGGCACAGGCGTATACAGCATCGCGATCAACCAGGCTGAAGACGGAGAGATCGTGGGCGGGCTTACCACCGCGGCTCTCAAGCACTATTCCTTCGAATATACGTTCAATGACAAGCCCGGGCTCTTAAGCGACTATACTGCTATGGTCGGCGGAAAAGAGATAAAGCTTCCTTCCGAAGTTTTCTCGTCTCCCGTGTCCACCGTAAAAGCAATGACCGAACTCGGTACCGTACTGCTCCTCATTGCGGCGCTGTTGTTTGTTTTTGACATTGCTTACAGACGCTTCAACTTTAAGCTCCCTAAGCTTCCTAAGAAGGTGAAAGCCACCGCTCCGGCAAAGGATCCCACTGTGCAAAGTCCCGCAGCCGGTCCGGCAAGCCCTGTCACGCAGACTACGGCAGCCTCAGTTCAGGAAGAAGCCTCAAAAAAGGAAAAGCCCGCAAAGAAACCAAAG
>JAEENL010000011.1 GCA_016283775.1 Lachnospiraceae bacterium
GGATTGTCGTTTCCGAACACTTCGGTAAGCTCTGCGCTGAGCGATTCTTTTTTGTATCTTTCCCATGCTTCGTCCGCGGATACATAGACCACGGAGGAAACCTCAGCACGCATCTTAATCTCGTCCGCAACGGCCATGATCCTCTGTTCGTCCGTGCCCTCGTCAAAAAAAACGGTCATCCCGACTGCCTGCTCAGCGTCTTTTAGCATTGAATCGAGATTTTTCACAACAAAATAAAACGCGCCCAATAAGACCAGGCAGGCGGATATCGTCGCAACGGAAGCAAGTGAATAGACTCTGTTTTTGAAAAGTCCTTTTATGCCCTGTCCGACGCAGTAAAAAAATGTTCTTACAGCGCTCATAAATGCCCCCACATGAGATCGTCTTCATCGTCCTCGGACGAATAGCGGGAATGCCCCACAGCATAGGTGCCTCTCTCCTCATCCCGCACGACGCAGCCGTTCTGGAGCTTTACCACGCGTTTCTGCATCTCATCGACTATCTCGTTGTTGTGCGTTACCACAACAACGGTGGTACCGCGCTTGTTGATATCCTCAAGAAGCCGCATGATCTCTCGCGAATTCTTGGGATCCAGGTTTCCCGTGGGCTCGTCGGCAAGAAGGAGAACAGGGTTGTTGACAAGCGCGCGCGCAAGCGCCACCCTCTGCTGCTGTCCGCCTGAGAGTTCATCGGGATAAGCCTTGTATTTGTCCGAAAGTCCGACAAGTGAAAGCATCTTGGGCACCTGGTGTCTTATCTCGGTCGGACCTGCGCCCACGACACGCTGCGCAAAAGCAACATTTTCAAAAACATTTCTGTCCTTTAACAGACGGAAATCCTGAAAAACGACGCCTATACTGCGCCTGTAGAGCGCAACTCTTGTGCGCCTCAGACGTGCTATGGAATGTCCCGCGACATACACCTTTCCTTTTGTCGGAACGGTTTCTTTTAACATCAGCTTGATCATTGTGGATTTGCCGGAACCGGAATCTCCCACAATGAAAACAAACTCACCCTTGTTGATGGTGAGGTTTACGTTTTTAAGCGCAGAAACGCCCTTCTGATAAGCCTTTGAAACATTTTCAAAGGATATCACGGGCGCTTCTATCTTGTTCATTTCTCTTTTAAAATCGAATGCCATATCTCTACTTATCTTTGTTTGCAAGCGCAGGGTCGGTGTATTCGATGTATTTCATGTATTTAACGACCATCAGCGCGATCTTGAAAGTCACCGCATCGTCAAATCTTCTGAGATCGAGGCCGGTCTCCTTCTGCATGCGGTCAAGACGATAGACCAGAGTATTCCTGTGGATGTAAAGGTTTCTCGAGGTCTCGGAAACGTTGAGATTGTCCTCAAAGAACTGGTTTACCGTGGAAAGCGTCTCCTCATCGAAATCTTCGGGAGAGATGTTGTCAAACACCTCTTTTATGTACATCCTGCAGAGTGTTGCGGGAAGCTGGTAGATCAGTCTTCCGATGCCGAGTCTCGAATATGCCACGATGTTCTGGTCGCTGAAGAAAATACGTCCCACTTCGAGCGCCATCTTTGATTCCTTGTAGGAACGCGAAACGTCGCGGATATCGTTCACTATTGTGCCGTAAGCGACTTTTACGCGTGACATTGCTTCGGTGTTCAGCATGTCGAGAATGACTTTTCCGGTCTTTTCAAGATCGTCATAGGATTCAGCAGGCTTAAGCTCTTTTACGACTATGATGCTCTTTTCGTCTACGGCCGTGATGAAGTCACGAGTCTTTCCCGCAAAGAGGCTGCGCACCGTCTCCAGCGCGCCGTTGTCCTTGTCGGTATGAGTTTCTATGGTATAGACAACGCGGCGTGCCTCCGTATCGATATGGAGCTTTTTTGCGCGATTGTAAACATCGACCAGAAGGAGATTGTCGAGCAGGAGGTTCTTTATGAAATTGTCCTTGTCATAGCGCTCTTTGTAGGCAACGATAAGGCTCGATATCTGGAAGGAAGCAAGCTTGCCCATCATATAGACATCATCGCTGTCTCCTCTGACAACGATGATATACTCAAGCTGTCTGTCGTCAAACACCTTGAAAAACTGGTTCCCCTGCATCACCTGGCTGTCCGCCGGCGAGTCTACAAATGCCGCGGCCGCCGCTTCAAAGCCCTCCGCGTCGGTAATGGTCGTCGCAAGGACCTTACCCTCAACGTCGAGCACGCAAAGATCCGCATGCGCTATTGATTTTATTCCTTCAATGGTACTCTGTAAAACCTGATTTGAGATCATGATATGCCTCCGTAACAGAAAACATGTCTATCATATTTCTTTATATTTTAGCATATTTCATATAAATGTCAAAGAGCCAAATGCATGAGTTTCACACAATCTACACAAATTCCCCAAAAAGGAAAGAAATACAAAAGCTCCACACTCTTCGGGATGTGGAGCTCTTGCGCAACATATTATTTATAGGAGTCAACCATATGGGGAATGCCGTTGTTCATAAGTTAGCGTTTGCTAACTGACGTTGCATATGTTAGCATACGCTAACCCGATTGTCAAGCATAATTTTTCTGTTTTTTCAAAAAATTCTCCGATGCCCGAAAAGCCTTGATTCATAATAGTTTCAACAGTATCTCCGTGCTCTTTTCAAGTTCATCCACGGAAAAATATTCCTGAGTCGTGTGGACATGATTCATGGCATTTGCCACCACGATCCCGGATATCCCGTGAAGGCTCAGATTGTTGTTGTCGGAACCCCCGAAGGTGGTGATGATGCGAGGCTTTCCGAAGCCCAATCCCTCCATAGCCTTCGCATACCTTTTGATCACAGGCGCGTCTTCCTCCACGGAATAGGCATGTACCATCTCCTTCGCGGTAAATGCGACTTTTGCGCCCTGTTCCTCTGCGGCCTTTGTAAATATCTTTCCTATCTTTTCCGCCAGACCCCACGCCTTTTCATCGGATAGGCTACGCACTTCTCCCTCTGCATATGCAGAGCCCGGAACGATATTCTTTCCCGTTCCTCCGCCTATAGTCCCGACATTTGCGGTGGTCTCTTCGTCTATCCTCCCGAGCTTAAGTTCCGAGACAGCCTTACTTAGAGCCGCTATCGCAGATATTCCCTTTTCAGGTTCAAATCCGGCATGCGCGCTTTTTCCCGTGACTTCCGCCCTGAACTGTAATATAGTGGGGGCGCGGTTCGCAATGGCACCGACAGGCCCGTCGAGATCCAGTACATATGCGGTCTTTGACCGTATCTTTGAATAGTCGAACACGGAAGACCCTCTGCCGTAAGGCTCCTCAGCGACAAAAAACACCACCTCTATGTCCGGGTGGCTGAGCCCGTCTTCTTGTATCACCTGAAGCAACTCAAGTATAGCAGCGATCCCTGTGATATCATCGGCTCCGAGCACAGTAGTGCCGTCGCTCGTGACCGTCCCGTCCTCATGAAACACAGGCTTTTTCCCTTTTCCCGGGGAGACCGTGTCCATGTGAGCTGAAAACAGCAGGCTCTCGCCTTCACTGTTCCCTTTCAGGAAGCCATATATATTTCCCGCACCTTCCGGACCGCTTCCGATCAGTTTTCCTGCATCGTCCGTGGTCACTTCAAGCCCCAGAGAACGCAGCTTTTCAAAAAGATATCCTGCTGTTTCCTTCTCGTGATACGATTCCGAATCAAATGCCGCGAGCCGCGAAAACTCATCTGTCAGCCGTTTTCTGTTTATCATAACCCTCTCCTTCGTATGAAAGTCCGCGAACCATGTCAAAACGTGTTTTTCAGCCTCTGCAGCGCGTCACCAAGGACTTCGCGCGGGCAGGCAATATTTATCCTTTCAAAATATTCCCCGGGCTTTCCGAAGATATTTCCCGCGTCAAGCCAGAGCTTTGCTTTGTTCACTATAATGTCGTTAAGTTCTGTGTCGGTGTATCCCAGTCCTTTACAGTCGAGCCACGCAAGATAAGTGCCTTCCGGCTCTACTAGCCGTATTCCCGGAATGTTTTCCTTCAGGTAATCACGTAAAAACCTGAGATTTCCCGTCAGATACTCCACAAGCTCACTGTGCCACTGCTCACCATAGGTATAGGCGGCCTTGCAGGCAACGATCCCCATGATGTTTGACTGGGAATATCCCTTTTTGTTCTGTATGGTCAAAAACCGCTGCCTTACCTCATCATCATAGATGTATGTATTTGAATTGTGCAGTCCCGCAAGATTAAAGGTCTTTGACGCGGAGGTGCAGATTGCCGCGTGTTTCAGCGCCGTTTCACCAAGTGTGGCATAGCTTGTGAACTCATGCCCGGGATAGACAAAATCTCCGTGTATCTCGTCAGACACCACAAAAACGCCGTGCTTAAGGCATATCTCCGAAAGGCGCTTCAGTTCATCCGTGCGCCACACACGGCCAACAGGATTGTGCGGGTTGCAGAGCACATACATTTTGACGTTCTCTTTTATGATTTTTTGCTCAAAGTCGTCAAAATCAATTAAATAGCGCCCGTCCCTGTACACAAGGTCCGAGGTCACAAGCTTCCTGTTGTTTTCAAGTATGGATTCACCAAAGGGATAGTATACCGGAGGATTAATTATCACTGCGTCTCCGGGCTCTGTCTCCGCCTCTATGAGATTACAGAGCGAAAAGATCACGCTGCAGGAAAGCACCAGTCTTTTTCTTTCCGGAGTCCAGCCGAAATGCTTTGAAAACCATGTTTCGACTGTGGAAAAATATCCGTCGTCAGGCTCGGAATACCCGAATATCCCGTGCGCCGCTTTTTCGGCAAGCGCTTCTCTCACCTCGGGGACAGTCTTGAAGTCCATGTCTGCGACCCAGAGAGGCAGGACATCGGCGGGTTTCCCGCGCTGCACGGCAAAATCATATTTAAGTGAATTTGTGTTCCTTCTGTCTGTTATGACATCAAAATCATATTTACCCATTTATCGCCTGTTTCAGATCCTCGATCAGATCCTTTGCATTCTCGATGCCCACCGATATGCGAAGGAATCTGTCGTTGATCCCTCTCCTGTTTCTTTCTTCCAAAGGCACGTCCGCATGCGTCTGAAGCATAGGATAAGTGATGAGCGAATCCACGCCTCCGAGGGACTCCGCATATTGAAAGATCTTTACATCCGAAAGGATCTTTTCGGCAAGTTCCTTCGATTCCACTTCGATGGATATCATGCCTCCGAAGCCTTTTGACTGTTCTTTTATGATATCATATCCTTTTGCTTCCGGAAGCCCCACATAGTACACTTTTCTGACTTTTTTTTCGTTCTTCAGGTATGCGGCTATCTTCCCGGCGTTCTCGTTGATCCTGTCCATACGGATCGGAAGCGTTTTGATCCCACGCTCGATGAGAAAAGAATCAAACGGCGCAAGCTGTCCGCCTATGGTCTTTGAATAATACAGGACTTTTTTTGCAAGCTCTTCGGTGGATGCCACAACAAATCCCGCAAGCGTATCATTATGGCCGCCGAGGTATTTTGTCCCCGAATGGATCACAATATCCGCGCCGAGCTCTAAGGGCTTTTGAAAATAGGGCGTCAGAAACGTGTTGTCGACAAAAAGCCACGCGTTGTTCGCATGCGCCACTTCAGCCGCCTTTCTGATATCCGTGACCTGCATGAGCGGGTTTGACGGCGTCTCTATGTATATCAGCCGCGTGTTCGGGCGTATCTTCGCCTTCACAGCCTCTATATCCGAAGTGTCCAGAAAATCAAATTCGAGGCCGTTTAGCGCGTTCACATTCCTGAACAGCCGCAGGGCCCCGCCATAGAGATCGTCGTTTGCGATCACATGATCCCCGGGCTTTAACAGCATCATTGACACCGTGATCGCTGTCATTCCCGAAGAAAAAGCATATGCATCCGCGCCGCCTTCAAGCGCAGCCACCAGACGCTCCACGTGGCGTCTTGTGGGATTTGAAAGCCTTGAGTAACTGTAGTCCGAAGGCACATCCACACCCTTATGCACAAAGGTCGCCGACTGACAGATAGGTGTCGTGAGCGTCCCCCATTCGTCTTTTATGTTGTTGTCTGCATGTAAACACAGAGTCTCAAATTCCATCTGTCTTTCCTCATCTGTCAGATATATTCCTGCGGAAACTTAAAACCTTTTGGCGTGAACATCGATATCCGCCTTTCGGGAGGCATCTCACGCTGACCGCCTTCATGTATGTGCTTTTCAAACACATACAGATTCCGCCTGTATTCGCGGATCTTGTTGTAAAATCCCACCGCTCCGGGATGAGTGTTCAGCACTATCGTCTTTGCGGGGATAAGGCCCGAAAGGTTGAGGACCAGGTTTTTCCCTATGGAAAGTCCCTGATATCCGGGATCCACCGCTACATTAAGGATCGTTGCATACTTTCCTTCCGTGGCCCTTTCGTCTTCTCTTCCCGTGTCGGCCACAGCTCTTGCGACTCCGACGAGCCGCCCGCCGTCATAAGCCGCTACGGCAAACTGGCTGTTCTTAAAGGCTTCGGTCGTTTTCTCCACATCATGGGGATGGCCCCAGAATGCCTTTGTAAGCACTTCATTTATCGCTTCGTATGTCGTTTCCGAAACGCTGCTCCTGTAGGTGATGTGTGCCTGAGCTCTTTTCTCTGCGTCCGCCCCCGAATGTGATGCTTCCTGTGTTACAGGCCGGGGAGGAGCGGGCAGAAACTCGTTTTCATATCTGAATCCCGCAGGAAGAAACTCCGTCTCATCAAAACTCTCCCTGTAAAACGTCCATGCATTCTTGCATCTTCCGAATCCCATTTCCTCAAAAAGATCAAGGTCCCTGCGACTTCCGTACGCCATGACTCTCCTGCCTGTAAGCCTCTTCTCCGCTTCGGAGAGCAGCGCCCTCTTTATTTCGTTTTGCGCCGTCAGGGCTGCCTCGCGTTTTCCCTCGTTCTCCGCTTCAAGATCCACCAGCAGGGCCGTTTCCACGCCCTCACTGATGATCCTCACCGCTCCGACAAGTTCCTCCCTCTCTTCCGCAAATAATGTGATAAAGCTTCTTTCAAAAAGTGTGTAAGCGTCCTCTGATCCGTAAAGTCTTGTGAGTCCCTCTCTGTATGCGGTTTTCAGCTTGTCGGTAATGGTGATCGTCATGGTCTGTTCCTCTTTTACAGGTAATAGTCAGGCTCTCTGAGGATATTCATCTTGTCAAAGAAATCCCTTGCTCTCTGGCTCTTCGGATTTTCAAACACCTCTGCGGGTGTCCCGTCCTCGATGATCTTTCCCCCGTCCAGAAAGATCACGCGTGTGGAGATCTTTCTGATGAAATCCATCTCATGAGACACCAGCAGCATCGTGTAACCCTGTTCGGCGACCTTTTTTATGATGTTCAGCACCTCGGAGACCAGTTCGGGATCGAGCGCCGAAGTGGGCTCGTCAAGAAAGATGATGTCAGGCCTCATTGCGAGAGTCCTTGCTATCGCGACTCTCTGCTGCTGTCCGCCGGACATATGCCTCGGATAATGGTTTTTCCACTCGAGGAGACCGACGTTTTCAAGTTCCTTAAGCGCAAGTTCTTCAGC
>JAEENL010000136.1 GCA_016283775.1 Lachnospiraceae bacterium
TGTGGCATCGTCCGCAGCGATATCAAGCGCGATGTGACATATCACCCCCACAAACCCCGCAAAGATACTTATCAGAACTCCTTTTCTCTCTGTGGTCCCGTAGCGGGCATAACGGATCGTAAACCCGCCGACAAACATCGCAACATACAGCAAAAAGAGGAAATAAGGGAAATACCTGAAGATATTGTCCGCCCCTACATACAGGTTTTCATCCGTAAACCAGTAGATCAGATGTGTCCACTGGGAAGTGTACAAAATGGGCGCGCTGATGATGATGGGCAGATAATACAGCAGCCTGTTCTTCTTTATAAATTCCGCCGTCTCCATGATCACGAGCACGATCACGGGATGAAGGAGATATATAGTGGGCGTGAGGATAAGCCTTGTGACGCTGAGATCCCCTATCTCTCTTGTCCACCGTTCCACAGCCCAGAACACAGCTTCAATGAAAATGAGTATGATCACAATGCGGGTCACGGTTATGGTCCTCTTTTTCAGATGGACATTTGAATCCAGCATTACCCACAGACCCAGCAATTCCGCTATCATGATATAGTTGCTGAGGGCAAGCGACACGATACTCATAGGCGTTCTCCTTAAATATTTTCATACACATGATACACCATACGTACTATTATACACTTTTCCCGCCGAGATTCTACCTTATCAGATCTTTTTTACTCCGTCACATTTACTTACTGTATCGATGGTTCCGTCTTCGTTGTAAGTAAACTCGGCAACGCACACGCTCCTGTGAAAAAGGCTTCCTCCCGGCAGTTCATCGGTATGATAGAAAAGATAAGAATGGCCTTTAAAATCACATATTCCCGGATGGTTTGTAAAGCACGGCCCTTCTTCCATCAGGACGCCTTTGTATTTCCACGGACCTGTCGCAAATGAAGATGTTGCATAGCCGAAGTGCTCATTTCGTCTTTCTCCCGGAGCAAACCCCGCAAATACCATGTAATACAGACCGTTTCTCTTGTAAAACCAAGGTCCCTCCCCATAGGATGTCCCGGTCATGTGACTGCCTTTTCCGAAGGACGCTTCCGTCATGGGGACCTTTACAACACCAACTTTTTCGTCAAAGGAGACCATATCCTCATTCAGCAGCACATACCTGAGTTCGGGATTTCCGAAATAGAGATACGCCTGTCCGTCATCATCGATAAACACTGTGGGATCTATATCGTTCCAGTCTCCTTCGTCAACAAGAGGATGCCCTATATCCTTAAACGGCCCGGTGGGGCTGTCCGATACGCCTACTGCGATCGCCATGCCGCTGCCGGTTTTTTTCACAGGACAATATAAGTAAAAGCGGCCGTTCCTTTCAATGCACTGGGGCGCCCAGGCTCTTGTTTCCGCCCACTCAATGTCGGAGAGTCCGAAGATCCTCCCGTGGTCGATCCAGTTCACCATATCCTTGGTGGAATAGCACCTCCAATCCACCATAGTATAAAAATTGTCGACCAGCTCGTCCTCGTCATGTGTAGTGTAAAGATACAGCGTGTCTTTTACGACCATCGGAGCGGGGTCCGCTGTGTAAATATCGGTTATTATGGGGTTTTTCCTGTAGTCGCTCATTGTGTCCTGTCCTCCGCCTGATACAAGAATCTAAACAAAATCATCTCTCATGGGATTGAAAATATCAAGCAGGACGCCTGCCTCAAGGCACACGCATCCATGCTCGACAGAGTCGGTCTTAAGCATTGTGTCTCCGGCCTTTACCACGCGCTTTTCACCTTCTATCTCAAACTCAAAAACACCGCTCACAACGTAAGTGATCTGTGTATGAGGATGTTGATGCAAGGCTCCTACGGCGCCTTTTTCAAAAGTATTTTCCACGCACATCAGATCCTTACTGTATGCAAGCACTCTTCTCACAACACCGTTCCCCTGATCTTCCGCTTTTACGCTTTCATAGGGCACCCATCTTTCGTTCAGCATGATCTTCCTCCTTTTTGGGGTCGTTCCGACCTGCATATGTTCATCAAAATCGATCTTTCTCGTCTGTTCAAACTCGACCTTGTCCAGATGCTTTTTTATCTTTTCCCTGTCATTTCCCGCTTCCTCGAGTTCCACAGAGGCATGCCACCACAGTGGACGGATGCATTTGTAGAGAAATCGTATATTTTATATTAACGTCCTGGCTTTTCTGAGAATAGGCAGTTCTCGATTCGCGATCAGTCTTCCGAGCCTTGTCTCACGTCTTTTTTCATATTCCGCTACCGCTTCTTCATATGTCACCTTTAATGTGGACAGATGGAAGTCCTCTATCTCATCCTGTGTCAGATGTTTGTCTCCGAAAGAAATGACTTTACACAGGAAATAGTTGTTCAGATTATGTCTGTGGATCAGATTGTAATAATCACTTACGACTCCGATCTTGCAGATGACCTCGACCTCTGCGCCCAATTCTTCTTTCAGTTCACGCTTTATTGCCGCATGAAGGTCCTCACCTGCTTCGACTCCTCCACCCGAGGTTTCGATAAGAGTCGCCTTGCCGAAATCGTCATCCCTTTCGGCACGTACAAAATAAAAGTATCCGTCATCATCGTACACAATGGCCCTGGCAATATTTCTGTCATGATCCGTATATTCAAACGGCCATTCGGTATCCTGCAGTTCGTACAGTTCTTCCGGATCTTGTTCTGTCCGCCTTTTTTTATACAAAACGATCTCAGGATCGGCGCCATTGCAGCCGTATTCACAGATAAGGAGGAAAGTCTCATCTGCCACGATCCCATAACACCTCTCAGACCCTTCTCTTTCAACCTGGTTTCCGAAGTAAACATCTTCTTCCTTCAGAAACCTGACGGAAGATCCGTTGGCAAGAGGATATGCAAGGTTCACATATGCCCCGCTTAACAGATTCAGATCGCTGACGCTGAGTCCCTCGATCCCGATGGCATTGATCTCTTCTATCAGCTGTTTTTTCAGCAGCAAAAAGTCACGGTTTCTTGCGGCAACGCAGCTTCCGCCAAAAGGGCGTCCGCCGCATTTTTCACAACCCCCGCATTCCAAAAGTCTGGGACATTCGGAACAGCAATCCACTCCGCAATATGTTTTTATCATAATGTGGCCCTCCTAGCTTTCATCCGTTACAATATGTTCTATGCCGCTATGCTCCTTCTGAAGGTATTCCTTCATAAATGCCGGAAAAGCTTTATATTTGTCCAAATCTTCAATCGGGATCCAGTACATATTTTCTTTGACCCCTTGTGTATAGCTGTTACTTTGAAGTTCCTTTGTTCCCCTGGGCTTCATAAGAAAATACATTGCTATCTCATGACAATCCAATCCTTTTAATGCCCCTTGGTTCTCGTTAAAAAAGTTTTCATGGATTACAGCAAGGCGATCGATCTCATAAGTGACGCCGGTTTCCTCCCGCACTTCTCTTTTCACGGCGTCTTCAGCTGTTTCGCCCATATGAACAGCGCCACCTATGGAATAGTAATAATCATCGATCTCATTTCCCGCGAAAAGGACACATCCTTCTTCAACGATAATAGCTGCAGCCCGGTATCTGAACCATTTATTATCATTGGTAAAACCGCAATCGTATTCCATTTTTATATCACCTGACATATGCGAATCTCTTCCTCACAGTGTATACAATTCTCCCATAAAATACTGTTCCTGAAAACCGATGGCCTCCAGAATATCCTCCGCCTGAATCGTTTCTCCGCTTAAGCTGACAATCCACTTGTCTTCGTTGTCATTCAGGCGATGATATACAGCAACGACCTTACCGGTATATGATTTCAGTGGCTGGTCTGTCCCAAATACATACACATCCTGCTCAGCCCCATCCCCGGCAAATACTCCGTCAACATACCCATAATTGATGGGATATATCATCTCAGGATGTCTTGGATGCGCACTTCCCAGCGGTCTGTCAATCGTTCCGCTCACTGTGGTTCCAAGTACATCACTGTAATCCACCGAGACAATATCCGTTCTATACACACGACTATCATCTCCGTGGACATCCTTCATGATTTTCCAGAATTGATACCCGTACTTCTCATAGAGCCCTGTTTCGCCCGTGGAGATGTAGATATGCTTATGTCCGTCCTTCTTTGCAAGTAAATAAACATATTCCAGCAACTTCCCAACGCGTCGTTTTCCTCTATACTCCGGAAAAGTATACACAAAACCGACCCAAGGTGTCAGTGCCGGCTCCCGTACATCATCCTGTTCAGCGTATGTACAGAAGGAAATCAGTTTATCACCATCAACAAGAAGGAGCGCCTTGGTTGTTTCACCGCACAGTTCCTTCAATTTCTGATCGCGAAGCAACTCATACAGATATTTTCCTGCTCCCCAGTCGCTCTTGTTTATTTCGGAAAGCCAGTGATCCTTATTATCACCGGTAAAGAAATCAACTACTTTCATACTGTCTTTTACCTCCCCAGCCTTAGAAATCAATACTTTTACTCTTTATATGTGTTCACCTTTGACAGCAAAACTATAGTCTCGACGGTAGATTTTTTGGTCAACATTACGGTATCACATAACTCGCCATTTATAAAGACCGGAAATTTGAATACTACCTTCTTTATGATACCATCACTCTGTTTCTCTCGGATGTCGTGAGCCTCTACCCGTTCTATCAAAGTGTTGAAGAACTTCTTCTTCTCTACATCATCCATTTTATCATATAATTTATCAAAGTTGGCAAGGATTTTATAAATCTCCTTTGCCGTCACCTTCTGTGCTGTTGCTTCTTCTAAGGTGATATCAATATTGTCAATGCTCTGCTCTATGTCATCTATCTTATCGTACAGATCATCCAAACGATTTGACATATCCGCATACTTACAATTATAGTGTGACATATCTATAAATTGCGACCTCCTCATTTTCATTTCCCTGGCGAAGCCCTCTGCCTTCACGCTGCTCAATACTTGACGGCTTCCACGGACAATCCACATGATGCATAGCCACAAGGTGTGTCTGCACATTTACCCCCGTACCACACTTATCGGTAGAACCTATCATTATCTTCTTTATGCCCATACGCATTTCCTTAAACAGATTCTCCCTTGCGGTATCTGTTTTTGCATCATGGACAAATGCTATCTCCTCCGCAGGTATCCCCCTTCTCACAAGCTCTGTCTTGATATAATTGTAAACATCAAATTCATGACCGTCCTTATAATAATAGGAAATTATCCTCACTCGGATCAACGCCTCCGCTGTGTATCCGCTCTGCCCTCTCTACAAACTCCTCCATGACCTGCTTCGTGTACCAGTCAGGCTCAGATGAGGTGATCTTATAATTTCCATCCCGAAGCTCAGGCACCTTCAGATCCAGCGTATCACGGTTACGGATATCCGCCACTTCCTTAAACAGGTTCATAAGCTCCGGCAGGTTTACAAATTTATTGAAGCGGTTACGAAAACGGAAGCCGTTGCCCTCTACCGATAATTCAAGAGATGTCGTGACCTCACCGAAGTTTGCCGCCCAGCTGTCAAAATGATATATGCCAAGCTGCTCTAAGGCATCCTTTTGAAGGAAGCTCTGCATGACATACATCTCACACATGGTATTCGAGACAGGCGTGCCGTAGGCAACACCTTAGCAACAGTTATTTGGTAAAGTTTGGACGGTTGGTTTTACAGCAATAAAACCGAAAGGACAGATACAAATGATTGATGCGA
Source organism: Lachnospiraceae bacterium (assembly GCA_016283775.1). Lineage (GTDB taxonomy): Bacteria > Bacillota > Clostridia > Lachnospirales > Lachnospiraceae > RGIG3528. Next base: position 5,668 of record JAEENL010000136.1, read on the forward strand.
TGTACAATTACAGACAGGGTGAAATCCACTCCGCTGAGATGAGCACTGCTTACAAGGTCGGCTTCAAGGACAACGTGACTTTAATGATAGAAGTTCAGATATAACGAAATATATAAAGTGGTCTTGATTCTGTTAATTCAGGGATAAGACCTTTTTTATATGCAACTCAATAATTTAATGTTCAGTTAATGTTTGGCAATTGTTCCGTTAATAGTGCGGTAGTATCATACATATATCAAAGGAAAAAGAATACAAGAGGGTGTTTTGAAAATGAAGAAAACTAAAAGGATAATATCTTTTATTTCCGCACTTGCTGTTATGAGCGGAATGCTCTGCGGCTGTACACCAGACAGCGCAAAGGAAACATCTGCTGAACCGGCTGCAGCTCATCAAGTTCTTGACGTATCGGCGATCAGAGCGCAGGACGACTTTTACGGATATATCAACGCAGAACATCTGCTCGGCACTCTGCCTGCATACGGCGAAATGACCTGGGGTACTTTTGAGGAAGTGGATGCACAGACTGTACAGGAAGTACTCGGACTTATCAGCGAGATCGTTACATCGGAGGAAGAATATGAGCCGGGCAGCGCAGAATATCTGATAAAAAATGTCTACGATCAGGCAATGGCTTTTGATGATAATAAGGCGGTGTATTCGGAGATACGCAGTTTGTGCGATAAGATAAACAGTGTCGGAAGTATCGGTGAACTAATGGAACTTTGGAAAAAGCTGTACCGTTCATACGGAGCGAATACGCCCTTTGTGCCAACGGTAAGACAAAATTATTTCAAGTCGGGCGAATTCGCCTTGCTGATAGACCAGAGCAAAGGAATGTGCGGAAATTCTTATGAGGACATATTAGGCAGCGATGAAGCGTGTATCAGCATGAAAAACTACATGAGAGATATGCTGATGGCGATAAGCTATGATAAGGACACCGCCGACAGCAAAGCAAAGCAGGCGGTATATCTTGCACTGGAAATTGCCCGCAGTACCGATTTTTCGGCAGGAAAAGCGGCAAACCCATTTGCGGCTTTTGAATTTGTCAGCGAGGAGGATATGAACGGCATTTTCTCTAATCTTGATACAAGCGTGGTAAAGCTGTTCTTCGGGCTTGATGAAAACACCTATGGCGGCTGGTATGTAAAGGACAGAGGTCAGCTTGAAAAGATGAATGAGATGATGACAGAGGAAAATCTTGAAAGCTGGAAAACGATACTTATTTCCGAACTTGTGACGGCAAATATGGAGTTTTTAAGCACCGAAGCAGACAGCCTTTCGGAATACGGCAGCGGAGAGGAAAAGGAGTATTCCGTGTGTGTCAATACGATCGCATCAAATTTGTTTTTTGTAAATGACCTGAGCGCACTGTATGCCGAAAAATACTACACTGCCGAAGCGGACGCCGCTGTTCGTGAAATGTGCGAACAGCTAAGACAAAGCTACCGTGAACTTATCAGCGGTGCAGACTGGCTGACAGAGGACGGACGCAAGGCGTTACTCAAAAAACTCGATAATATGAGATTTATCCTGCCCGATGCGGCAGTATCCGAAACCGACCCGACCCGTGCGGAACTGATAAAAGAAAGCTATCCGCAGACGCTCCATGCCATAAGGGAGCGCTCCTATGATGACAACATTGGGAATATCGGTGCGAAGTTCGATATGACACGTCCCATAATGGCAACCTATGAAGTGAACGCAAACTACAATCCAAACAATACAGTTACCATAACTGCGGCGATCATGCACGCTCCTTTTTTCGACCCCAAAGCCGATATCGGAACGAACCTCGGCGGACTGGGTGCGATCATAGGTCACGAAATGGGTCACGGCTTTGATACGATGTGTATGGACTACAACGAAAACGGCGAATATGCTCCCGATTGGCTCTCTGATACCGACAGAAATGCATTTGTGGAAAGAGCAGAAAAAATGCAGGGTTATTTCTCTGATTATACCGTGCTTGATATCTATCACGTTGACGGCAAAAAAACAAGCGGCGAGAACTATGCCGATTTAGGTTCAATGGAATGTATTGTGAATATCCTCAAAGATGATAAGGTGGAACTGAAAAAATACTTTGAGAATTACGCAGTCACATACGCCGAGACACGGGTAGACAGCTATGCGATAGATGCCTTGGAGAGCGATGAGCATAGTCCCGGAAAGGTCAGGATCAACGCAGTGCTTTCAAACTGCGAAATGTTTTACGAGATATACAATATAAAGGAGGGGGACGGTATGTACTGCGCTCCTGAGGAAAGGGTAAGCAGGTGGTAAAAATGGGTCTTATAATCAAGCACACGCTTAAAAGTATGTGGGCGCACAAGATGCGTACTTTTCTGCTGCTTTTCTGTGTCAGCATATGCAGTCTTGCGGCGATGCTCTGCTTTGATATGTCGGGTTCTTTGGAGCAGGCGGTCAAGGCAAATAACGCTAAGGCGTTCGGCAAGGCAGACATCATTGTTACCGCCTCATACGATCTCGACGACGATTTTGCAAAGGGTATCCCCGAAAGCACAGTTCTGGAATTATCCACTGGCTCTACGGTCTTTACAAAGCATATCGTCGGCACTTATGATATGCTCACCCAGAAAGCGTGCAGTATCAGCGGTGTGGATATTCCCAAAGCAAAGGAAATGGGCGTATTGCCGAATGATGCGGAGATAGGTGATATGCAGGCGGCAGTCAGCAAGGACTTTGCCGATGAGTTTGGCTATTCCGTAGGCGATACGATAACCCTTTACAGCAACGCTAAACAGCCTGTTGACTTTACTGTCAGCGGTCTGTACGGCGATAACGTCGGGCTTTTCAGTTCGGGCGATACGATCGTGATAAGCAATGAGTCCATGAAAAGTCTTTACGGCGGTTCTGATACCGGCACAAGGCTTGCCTACATAGATATTGCAGATGATGAAGAAATAAACAGCGCAGTTCAAACGCTTGAGAGCAATTTGCCCTCGGCAAACGTGCAGGCGGTGTTTGAAAACGAGCAGACACAGGAAATGATCGGGAACATCACAAGGATATTTACTATACTGTTTGCGGTATGTCTGCTTCTTGTGATATTTGTAACGGTATCGGCATCTCAGAGGATAATCACTGAGAAAATGCCCGTGATCGGCACTTTCAGAAGTCTTGGTATATCGAGCAGACTGACATACACGGTGCTGCTGGGAGAGAATATAGCCTACGGACTGATAGGCTCGGCAATAGGCATATGTATATATTCCGTACTGCGCCCAATGATATACAGTTCTCAGTTCGGTTCTTCCGAAAATGCCGGAAAAATGAGCATCGGTGCGGTCGCAGGAGTGATAATATTCTGCGTGGCACTCGAATGCCTTTGCCCGGTCAAGGAGATCCTTTCGGCGGTAAAGACATCTATCAGAGATATTATTTTCTCAAACAAGGACACGCAGTACAGACACGGCAGGGTTTCGACAGTTTCAGGCATTCTTCTTGCAGTCATTACCTTTGTAACAGCTTTCTTCTCGGAGAACTTTTTTGCAGGTCTGATCTGCTTTGTCAGCACAGCGGTCGGTGCAGCACTTCTTTTTCCTTATGTACTACGCTTTATTGCAGGACTTCTTGTGAAGATATTTGACAGGCAGAATAAACCCATAGCAAGGCTTGCGGCAGTGGAAGCAAGGGAAAAGAAAAGCACGGTGGGCAGCGCGGTGCTGTGCTTTACGGCAGCAGCGGTGTGTATCGTGGTGTACAGCTTTGCGTCATCAATGAGCGGATTTTATATGCACGAAAACAGCACCGCCGACCTGAACGTGAGTACAGACGGATCTACCGAAAGAACACGTTTTTCCTATATAGAGGATATAGATGGGGTAGGCGAAACGGAATACGGTTATTATCAGAATAGTGTGATAGAGATAAACGGAGAGCAGACAGCAAACGGAGTTCCTATATACGGCTGGAAGGACGGCGGTTATGAACTTTTCAGGGGAGTATCTGATATCCCCGACGACCTTGCATACGATGAGATCGTCATCAGCAAGGCAGTGGCACGGAAATACGATCTGAGCGAAGGTGATACAGCCGAGATCACATTCAGAGCCGATGGCTTTATGCCTTATGTAAAGCAGCTTCGTGTCAGAGGTACATCGCTTACCGATCATGAAAATTCCAGCGGAACGACTGTCGTGATATCCGAAAAGCTGTTCAAGGATATCTACAAGGATATCCCCTCCGGTATCTATATCAAATGCAGTGACCCTGAAAGGGTACGTTCAGTCATTGAGGATCACTCCGCCGATATGGTGTCGGAGGTGCAGACATATGATGAATACCATGAAGCCGCAAGTCAGGACAGCGCAGGCTTAATGGCGATCATTGACGGCGTGATAGTGCTTGCACTCGGTATTACATTCATCGGCGTGGTAAGCAACTGCCTGATCGGTTTCGAGGGCAGAAAGCGTGAATGTGCGGTGCTGATGTCTACTTCATTGACAAGAGGAAAGCTGTCAGAGATGTTCTTTGCGGAGAGCGCTATAGCATCTGGTGCGGCGCTTGTTATGGCAGTTCCGCTGTCGATCTTTATGTACAAGGTATTTTTAAATATACTTGACGGACTTATGGTATCTATACCGATACACATGAGCATCACAAACAGCATCGTTCTTGGTCTGCTGATGTGGGCAGTGTTCACACTTTCGGCACTTTTCCCCATAAAGGCACTCAGAAAAATGAACATAGCGGCACAGCTTAAATATGAATAACGGAGGAAGGAACAATATGAATCTGATAGAAGTAACAAATGTAAGCAAGACTTTCGGAAAGGGCGAAGCTGCTGCGAAAGTGCTTAACAATATATCGCTTGATGTTAGACAGGGCGAATTTGTATCTCTTATGGGAGCATCGGGCAGCGGAAAATCCACACTGCTGTATCTGATCGGCGGACTTGACAGGGATTTTGACGGCACGATAAAGGTATGCGGCAAGGATATCACCAAAATGAAGGAGCGTGAGCTTTCAAAGTTACGCCTTGAAACGATAGGCTTCATATTCCAGTTTTACAATCTTGTGCAGAATTTAAGCGTTGAGGACAATATCCTGCTGCCCGAACTGACAAAAGGTCGCAGCAGAGCAGAACTGAAAAAAGACCTTGACGAGATACTGGAGATAACGGGTCTTTCCGACAAGCGAGAGTCTATGCCCAACGAACTTTCGGGCGGTCAGCAGCAGAGAACAGCGGTCGCAAGGGCGGTCATCGCATCGCCGCAGCTTATACTTGCAGACGAAGCAACGGGCAACCTCGATTCGGTGTCGGGCGAGGAGATCATGAAGCTTTTTGCAAGAATAAACAAGGAGAAAAATATCACCATTTTACAGGTAACTCACAGCGAGGAATGTGCGGCATACGGTACAAGGACGGTAAGGCTCGCAAACGGGCAGATAGTGTGATATATTATTACATAAATACAGGAGCAATTTAAGAATGGAAAACTCAAATAAATCTAAGGCAACATCGCACAAAGACCGCCTGACGGCTTTGTAGTACATATGCTTGCATCTGCACCACAATCTCTGTGCGGTGTTGCCCTAAAATATTGCAATTATAAAGGAAGCGAAACTATGCCGAATATTCTTATTGCCGATGACGAAAAGGAGATAGTGAAACTCCTGAAAATATATCTTGAAACTGACGGTGTTGCCGTGCTTGAAGCGAATGACGGAGCGCAGGCACTCGATATTCTCGAAAGGAACGATATTGACTTGGCGCTCGTTGACATCATGATGCCGAAAATTGACGGCTATCAGGTAATAAAAAAGGTACGTCAGAGGGAAAAGTATATCCCCGTCATGGTCATCTCTGCAAAAGTCACGCTTTCGGACAGGGTGCTTGGCATTGATCTTGGTGCAGATGATTATATCACAAAGCCCTTTGAACCTTTGGAGGTTGCCGCTAAAGTCAAGGCACAGCTTCGCAGACTGAATGTCACCTCACCGCAGACACAGCCGAAAAGCCTTATCACGGTGGGCAATATGAGCCTTGACCTTGACGACTGTACTTTCATAGGCGGTAATGAGATAAAAGTACTTACAAAGGCGGAATTCAAAGTGCTTGAGCTTCTTATGTCGCAGCCAAAAAGAGTTTTCACCAAAGAGCAGATATACGAAAGTGCGTGGTATGATGACGGTGCGGTGGATGACAATACTATCCGTGTGATAATCAGCCGCCTGCGTGACAAGGTGGGGGCTGAGCATATCAAAACTATCAGAGGATTGGGGTATCGGTTTGAAGAATAAAAAATTGCTTTCGCTGAAAAACAAGATCTTTTTAAGCTATGTGGGTCTGTGCTTTGGTCTGGTGTTGTTGTTTAAAAATCTGGACTATATCTATTACGATATACTCGACCCGATGCTCAATCCGAACGTTACGGATATTAATGCTAACACGCCATCACGGTGGGGTTATTTTATACTGAATATCCTTATCTTTGTGGCGTTTGCACTTGCTTTTTACAGACTGACCACAAAGGCGATAAAGCAGGAGAGCGAACGCCGTCTGCAAGAGCAGAATTTGCTGTATGCAGCTATTGCACATGATCTGAAAACTCCAATGACCTCAGTGCATGGCTTTGCAAAAGCACTTTCGGACGGAAAGATACAACCCGATGAACAGCAGGAGATATTCGACATCATATACCGCAAATCCAACAGCATGAACGATATGGTGAACACTCTGTTCGACTACGCAAAGCTTGGGACTGACGGGTATAAGCCAGCGCTTGCAGAGGTAGATATATGCTCTCTTGTGCGTGAGGTCATAGCCGAGAATTACTGCGACTTTGAAGATCACGGCATAGAACTTGACATAGACATTCCCGAAACAGCTATTACGATAAACGCCGACAAGACCGAGATGAAAAGGGCGGTCACAAATCTTATCGTTAACATTTACAAGCATAATCCCGACGGTATCAGAGCAACGGTATCGGTTGCAGATGATAACGGGAAAGCCGTTATCCGTATAGCGGACAGCGGTGACTCTCTCCCCGAAGGCGTGGATATTTTCGAGCCATTCGTAACGGAAAACACCGCAAGAACTGTCGGCCACGGTACGGGACTTGGACTTGCGGTAACAAAGCGTGTCATCGAACGTCATGGCGGAAAGATATATGTGGAAACAGCCGCTGCCGACTATACGAAGATGTTTGTCATCAGAC